>NZ_OY760905.1:1256823-1571029 GCF_963664135.1 uncultured Acetobacterium sp.
TTTGCAGCTATTCCGGTGAGTAAGGCAACGGATGCTACCCAATTGCCGAAACCCAGTGGCACAAAAACCGGAGCAATGATCTTTCCAAATGTTGCCAGAATACTTTCATCTGGGGATTGAACCATTTGAAAACCAGGCGTAAAGCTTTGTAAAAACCAGAGCACCACCGAGACTGCAAAAATAATGGTTCCCGCCCGGACAATAAATTCTTTGGTCCGTTGCCAGACCTGGGTCGATGTATTTTTGAGTTTTGGCAATCGCAGTGGCGGAATCTCCAGTAAATATCCCGAATCTGCACCCTTAAACCAGGTTTTAGAAAGGACAAAACCGGAGGCAAAGACCACTGTCAAACTGATCAGATACAATGAAAATACCAACAAAGTCTGATAGTTGGTAAAAAACACGGAGGCCATCAATACGTAAATGGGCATCTTGGCACCGCAGGAAATAAATGGCGTCAACACGGCGGTCAGCTTACGTTCCCGCTCATTTTCCAGGGTTCGGGTTGCCATAATTCCGGGAACTGAACAGCCTAACCCCACTACCATCGGGATAAAAGACTTACCGGACAATCCAAAATGTCTGAAAATCCGATCCATAATAAAGGCCACCCGTGCCATATAACCACTGTCTTCCAGGATAGAGATAAAGATAAACAAAACCACCAACTGGGGCACAAAGGTCAGCACGGCACCAACACCAGTAATGACGCCATCATTAATTAAGGCAATGATCCAATCGGCGGCTCCAAGACTGCCCAGGCCGGTTGCCACCGCCACCATTAGCACATCATTGATAAACCACTCAATGCCGCCAATGGTAATTTCGCCTACCAGCGTGATCGATACATAATAAATGACAAACATAAAGAAAAAGAAGATCGGCAAGGCCGCAAAGCGGTTCATTAGCACCTTGTCCAGTTTATCCTGAAACTGCACGCCATTCTCTTTGGTTTTTTTTGTAGCCTTGCCAATACCTTCAGTGATAAAGCGATATCGGTAATCTGCGATAGTACTATCCACATCGTGATGTGTCACCGCTTGAATTTTTTTTCTGACTGCATAAATAGCTTCAAGTAATTCAGTATTTTTATCAATCTTCAGCATGACTTCTTCATCTTTTTCGATCAGTTTAATGGTCCGGAAAAGCCCGGGATAGCCCGGCAATACATCCGGATATTTGCTTTTTATCAAAGATCCAAATTCAGTAAACAGATCCATAATTTCGGGAGGAAAGATCTGCGGGAATTCTTTGAGTTTATCTAACTCGACCATCTTTTCCACCAGTTTGATAAGCGCATCGATACCCGTTTCTTTTTGCGCAGATATTTCGATAAAGGGATAGCCGAAGATTTCTTCCATCCGCTGTACATCAATTTCGACGCCGGTTTTCTTGACCACATCCATCATATTCAAGGCACCCACCATGGGACAGTTAAGTTCCATCAGCTGAGTACTTAAATACAAATTCCGTTCAATGTTCGAAGCATCAATGATATTGATAATCAGATCCGGACGTTCTTCCAACAGAAAATTACGGGATACAATTTCATCCATGGAATAAGGTGCTAATGAGTAAATCCCCGGAAGATCCACCAATGTAATATTTTTAGAGGTATCCCGGAGATTTCCCTCTTTTTTTTCGACTGTTACGCCTGGCCAATTCCCCACATAAAGATTACTCCCGGTGAGACAATTAAAAAGTGTGGTCTTCCCCGAGTTGGGGTTTCCCACCAAAGCTACCTTATAATTCATTTCGTTTCCTCATTTCCATTTATGCCAAGTAAAATGCCATTCTGGTGATTATTTAAACAACGAAACCACCTTTCGGTGGTTTCGATCGTCGATTACTGAACCATTAATATATTTTCTGCGTCTTTTTTTCTGAGACTGAGTGAATATCCTCTTAAACGAACCTCAATGGGATCCCCAAAGGGAGCGGTTTTATTAACTTGAATCTCTACACCTGGTGTTACACCCATATCCATCAGTTTGCGTCGCATTAAGCCTTCGACAGCGATTGAGCCTACACAGGCTTTTTGACCCGGTCGTAAATCTTTTAATGTAAACATATGCACACCTTCTATCAAAATGATTAAATTTATATGTGAGATCCATATAACTCTTTTGTTAGCCTAATTATACTCTAATTGAAAATCATTGTCAATTACATTATTGATTCTTTTTTTGTATTAAGATTTATTTAAACGAATCAAAAAAAGAAAGCTGAGAATCAGCTTTCTTGAGGATGTCCAAAGACACCGTTCCGACCAATTGTTAATCTGTTGTCTGCTGCGGGATCGGACAATAATAAGAAATTAAAAATTTCTTATTATTCGCGGGCAGTCGCCAACTACAAGCAAGCTTGTGATTGGCTCGTTGCCTCCTCGCAGGCTACGCCGTGTTCACCCCGATGCATAGGGTCTGCCCTTTGGGTACAACATGATTTAACAATTGTCGATACTACAGATGTGCTTATTTTAATAGTTTTTTTAAATACTGGCCGGTGTATGATTCCGGAACGCTGGCGATTTCTTCCGGGGTACCCATGGCGATGATCGTTCCACCGCCGTCGCCGCCCTCAGGGCCCAGATCGATGATATGATCGGCTACCTTGATGACATCCAACTGGTGTTCAATGACCACCACGGTGCTGCCGCTGTCGGCCAGGCGTTGAAGCACGGTAATGAGCTGATGGACATCGGCAATGTGCAGTCCGGTGGTGGGTTCATCCAGAATGTATAAAGTTTTGCCGGTGTTTCGTTTGCTTAATTCGGTAGCCAGTTTGATTCGCTGGGCTTCGCCTCCGGATAATTGAGTCGAGGGCTGTCCCAGACGCACATAGCTTAATCCAACGTCGTTTAATGTTTGGAGTTTTTCATTGATTTTGGGAATATTACTGAAAAATTCCAGGGCTTCTTCTACCGTCATTTCCAGCACATCGGCAATGTTTTTCCCTTTATATTTTACTTCCAGAGTTTCCCGGTTGTACCGTCTGCCCCCACACACCTCACAGGGTACATAAACATCGGGCAGAAAATGCATTTCGATTTTGATAATGCCGTCACCACTGCATTTTTCACAGCGACCGCCTTTTACATTAAAGCTGAACCGGCCTTTTTGGTAGCCTCTTGCTTTGGCTTCCGGAGTTTTGGCAAATAAATCGCGAATCTGATCAAATACCCCGGTATAGGTGGCCGGGTTGGATCGGGGGGTTCGCCCGATGGGAGACTGATCAATGTCGATGACCTTGTCAATGCTTTCAATGCCGTCAATATTTTTGTATTTCCCGGGTTTCTTTAAGCCTCGATAGAGCTTTTGGGAGATTCCCTTATAAAGAATTTCATTAATCAGCGTACTTTTTCCGGAGCCAGAAACCCCAGTGACACAGATGAATTTTCCCAGCGGGAACTCAACATCCAGGTTTTTTAAATTATTCTCCCTGGCTCCGGTGACTTTGATCGTCTCGCCATTTCCACTTCGCCGCATTTCCGGAATCGGGATAAACCGTTTGCCGCTGAAATACTGACCAGTAATGGATTCCGGAGTTGCGATGATTTCTTCAAGACTTCCCTGAGCGACAATCTGACCGCCATGAAGCCCTGGGCCGGGGCCAATATCAACGATATAATCGGCCGCTTGCATGGTTTCTTCGTCGTGTTCCACGACAATCAGGGAATTTCCTAAATCAGTTAGCCGTCGCAGGGTTTCCAGCAGTTTTTGATTATCCCGTTGATGAAGTCCGATGCTGGGTTCATCCAAAACGTACAGCACACCCACCAAACCCGAGCCAATCTGGGTGGCCAGCCGGATTCGTTGGGATTCCCCCCCTGACAATGATCCGGCATTTCGTGACAGCGTCAGATATTCCAATCCGACGTTTTTGAGGAAATTCAGCCGGGCGTTGATTTCTTTAAAAATCGATTCGCCAATGATCATTTCCCGGTCTGTCATTATTTGGGTTTTAAAGAATTCAATCAATTTCCCGATTGACATATCGGTAATTTCGATGATGTTTTTATCATTGATGGTCACCGCCAGACTGGTTGGATTCAGCCGCTTGCCGTGACAGGTCGGACAAGGGGTTTCCGACATGTATCGCTCGATCAAAGTGCGCATCCGATCTGACGGAGTTTCAATATAACGCCGCTCCATATTTTTGATCAGACCCTCAAAGGTTGAAGTATAGGTTCCCGAGAATTTACCTTCATAGGAAATTTCCAGCACCTCATCACTGCCATATAACAGCGCATCAATAAATGCCGGACTGGCATCTTCAAGTGGGGTGTCGATCGAAAACTGATGTTTTTCCGCCAGGGCTTTAATCAAATTATAATAGTATTTGGAATCGTTTTTTAAGCCAAAAAATTTAATCGCCCCTTCGGAAATTGACAAGTGCTTCTCCGGGATCAGCAGATCCGGATCGACTTCCTGATGAAAGCCCAGCCCATGACAATCCGGGCACATGCCAAAAGGATTGTTAAAGGAAAAGGTGCGAGGCTCCAGGGTATCCATGGCAATGCCACAATCCGCACAAGACAATTTCTCACTAAAAAGCATCTGTTCTCCACCGATGACATCGCAGATCACCAAACCGCCAGCCAGTTTCAGCGCAGTTTCCAATGAGTCAGACAGTCTTTTACCAAGATCCTCTTTGGCAACCAGGCGATCCACCACCACTTCGATGGTATGCTTTTTATTTTTATCCAGATTAATTTCGTCGGAAACCTCCATCGGTTCGCCATCCACAACAATCCGCACAAAACCTTCTTTTTTGATATGATCGATGATTTTTTTATGCTGCCCCTTTTCTTTCCGGATCACCGGAGCCAGTATTTGAAACTTCGTTTTCGGTGGCAGGGCGAGAATCGCATCGACAATTTGATCTACCGACTGGGACGCCACCACCTTACCGCACTTGGGACAATGGGGAATCCCGATTCGTGCATAAAGCAAACGCAGGTAATCGTAGATTTCGGTTACCGTTCCAACCGTCGAGCGGGGATTTCGGTTGGTCGTCTTCTGGTCAATGGAAATGGCTGGCGACAACCCGTCAATGCTTTCCACATTTGGTTTTTGGGACTGGCCTAAAAACTGCCGCGCATAGGATGACAGGGATTCCATATAACGACGCTGACCTTCGGCGTAGATGGTGTCAAATGCCAGCGATGATTTTCCCGATCCGCTGAGCCCGGTAAAGACCACCAACTGATCCCGGGGTATTTTTAAATCGATATTTTTTAAGTTATGCTCTTTGGCACCTTTTATTTCTATGTATTTCATGTTGCTCCTTATATTTATCACTATACCGTACTTTTTAAAATGTTTTTCTATCTCAATTTTAGCAGCCTATGCTGGCGGATAGTATCCGCCCCTACGCTTTTAAAAATTAAATTTAATGTTAATAAATCATCTTTTATCATTATTACACTCAGTCACTATCTTCGATAGTGTTTGAGATGGTGTATTTCGTCACGCAGCTTGGCGGCCCGTTCAAATTCCAGCGCTTCGGCCGCCGCCATCATATCGACTTCCAGTTCTTTGATTTTTACGTCAATATCCACTGCTTCGTCCCCGATATCATAGGTTTCCGGCTCTTCAGCCACTTTGGTGGCCTCAATAATTGATCGGATATCCTTTTTAACCGAGCTGGGAGTAATATTGTGGGCTTCATTATAAGCTGACTGAATCCCCCGACGACGATTGGTTTCACTGATAGCCCGATCCATGGATGGGGTTATTTTATCGGCATACATAATAACGTGGCCTTCCAGATTACGGGCCGCTCGGCCGACAGTTTGAATCAGCGAGGTCTCCGAACGCAGGAACCCTTCTTTATCAGCATCTAAAATCGCTACTAAGCCAACCTCAGGCAGGTCAAGCCCTTCCCTGAGCAGATTGATACCGACCAGGACATCAAAGGTCCCTAACCGTAAATCGCGGAGAATTTTCATCCGCTCAATGGTATCCACATCCGAATGGAGATAATTGACCGCAATCCCGTTTTCTTTCAGATAATCGGTGAGATCTTCCGCCATTTTCTTTGTTAGGGTGGTGACTAATACCCGATTTCCTTTGCCGGTAGTCAATTTGATTTCGCCCAGCAGGTCATCAATCTGACCGGTAACCGGACGAACCGTTATTTCCGGATCAATAAGACCAGTGGGTCGGATGATCAACTCAACCGTATTCTGACTATGTTCTTTTTCATATTTACTAGGTGTCGCGGTGGTGAAGACAATCTGATTGATCTTGCCTTCGAATTCCTGAAAATTCAGTGGTCGGTTATCGTAGGCAGATGGCAACCGGAATCCATAATCCACCAGATTGCTTTTGCGAGCCTTATCGCCAGCGAACATACCACCAATCTGAGGAATGGAGACATGAGATTCGTCGGCGATGATTAAAAAATCTTTGGGAAAATAATCAATCAGAGTATAGGGCGGCGAGCCTGGGGGCAACCCGTTGATATATCGGGTATAGTTCTCAATCCCATTGCAGTAGCCCATCTCCCGGAGCATTTCAATGTCATAATTGGTTCGCTGAAGGATCCGTTGCGCTTCTACCAACCGGTTATTTTGGGTGTATTCATCATAGCGCTGTCGCAGTTCTTCCTGGATTCCCGCAATCGCCCGCTCCAGATTTTCCGGAGTGGTGGTGTGGTGGGAGGCCGGGAAAATCGAAACATGATTCAGTTCTCCATAAATTTCACCAGTTAAAGTGTTGATCTCAGTGATCCGCTCGATTTCATCCCCGAAGAATTCCAGGCGAATGGCTTTATCTGATGATGCCGACGGAAAGATTTCTAGAATATCTCCTCTGACCCGGAAATTATTTCGCTCAAAAGCGATGTCGTTTCGGGTAAATTGGATCTCCACTAGCTTTCGGATAATCGCATCACGGTCTTTTTCCATCCCCGGACGAAGCGATAGCATCATGTTTTCATAATCAAAGGGACTTCCCAAACCATAGATACACGACACACTGGCAACCACAATGACATCCCGTCTTTCAAACAAGGAAGCAGTGGCTGAGTGACGTAATTTATCAATCTCATCATTGATGGATGAGTCTTTTTCAATAAAGAGATCTGAATGGGGTACATAGGCTTCCGGCTGATAATAATCATAATAGCTGACAAAATACTCCACCGCATTATTCGGAAAAAAACTCCGAAATTCGTTGGTCAGCTGAGCTGCCAAGGTTTTATTGTGAGCAATTACCAGGGTTGGTCTTTGCACGGTCTCAATGACCTTAGCCATGGTATAGGTTTTTCCAGACCCAGTTACCCCCAACAGGGTTTGATATTTTAACCCATCATTGATCCCTTTAGCAATTTTTTCGATGGCCGGTCCCTGATCTCCCTTGGGTTCGTATTCCGAGACAACCTCAAATGGATGCTTCATTTCTTTCATCAGCACTCTCCAATCCGTTCTATGAACATTCGTTCTATTATTCTATCATAGCTTTTTTTTAATGGCAAATGATAATCTCTCTCATTTAATAAAATCTTAATTTTTCCCTTTTCAACAAATAGGATAAATCAAATAGAATAAAAATAGAAAGAGCATACCCAAAGGGTATGCTCAGTGTCATTTCTAGTTGCTACCGCTAAGTACCTGCAGTGCTTTTTGAAGCTGGACGTCTTCTTCATCGGTGAAGAGATTATTTTTCATAAAGTCAGTAGCGTCAATGACGATATTCGGTTCAAGACCTTTTCCGTGAATATTATTGCCATTGGGCGTAAAATATTCGGAATTCGTGACCTTGAACCCGCCGCCATCGGTGAGACTGATGATTTCCTGAACGATACCTTTTCCATATGTCTTATTTCCTACAAGTTGAGCGGCGCCCGTATCTTGAAGTGCACCGGCTAAAATTTCTGCCGAACTAGCTGATCCGCCATCCACAAGGGCAACCATGGGTAAGGCAAGTTGTTCGGTTCCGTCTGACTTATATTCTGTTTTATTCCCATTTTTATCAACGGTATAAACAACCATGGTATCTCCCAAAATCCGGTCGGCAATTTCCACTGCTTGTTTTACCCCACCACCGGGATTACTGCGTAAATCGATGACCAGACCGGTAATGTTCTGAGCCAATAGTTCATTAAGCTGGTTCTCAAAATCAACGGCTGTGTTATCGGCAAACTCGCTGATCTGGATATAACCTTTATCGCCAATCACCCTGGATTCAACCGTTTTTGCTTCAATGGTTTTACGAACAAGTTGCATTTCGATGACTTCTTCACCTCTAGCAATGGTGATATTAACCGTGGAGTCCGCCGGCCCCTTCACTTTTGCAACCACCGCATCCGATCCAATCGTGCTGACATCTTCACCATCCACTTTGATAATCTTGTCTCCCGTTTTGATCCCGGCTGCTTCTGCTGGCGTGCCTTTCTGTGGTGCAATCACGGTAGTAAAGCCCTGATCATCTTCTGTTACTACCACCCCAATACCTTCGTAAACCCCAGTAGCTGATTCCATGTATTTTTTAAATTCATCGGAGGTAAAATAAGTGCTGTATGGATCGCCAAGACTATCAAACATTCCTTTGATGGCACCGTCAATCAGCGTTGTATTATCCACGTCTTTATAATACTCGATGCCAATTTGATTCTTCAGTGCCAATAGTTTTTTAATCCCATTCGCTGTTTCCTGACTATCAACATTCACAATCAGCTTATTCCCCATCAGAAAATTACCGGTTGTCGCCACTGTAAAGGTGATAATATTTGTGATGATCAGCACTGCAACAATTATGATAATTTTTACTCTTTTTGATTTATTTTCCATTGTCTTCACCTAATCCTAACCTTATCATTTATTCCGAAAAACAGAACAGGAGAAAAGAATCATGATTCTTTTCTCCTGTTCTTTGATACTTATTGTACGATTAAACCCTTAAAATATTCCAAAAGGATCAACAAAGTCTCCGCCGGAAATGACCCCGAAATGCAAATGTGGCCCCGTTGAATTTCCGGTCGAACCAACTTCACCAACGATATCACCCTGATTAACGGTTTGACCTGCTGATACCGAAATAGAGCTTAAGTGACCATAATAAGCTTGCATGCCATTGCCCAAGGCAATAACAACACAATTACCATAACCACCATTCCAGCCAGCTGATAGAACCTGAGCATTTCCCATGGCTCGAACCGGTGTTCCGGTAGAAGCTCCAATATCAACACCTTCGTGGTATCCGGTATAGGGGTCAGTCCGTGGTCCAAAGTAACTGGTGATCTCACCATCACATGGCCATGTATAGGTACCCGAAGGTACAAACGTCGTGGATCCACCCGTAGTTGATCCACCATTGGCTGCATTTTGAGCTGCAACCAATGCTGCTATCTGAGATCGCAGATCTGCAGCTGCTGCTGCCTCAGCATCAAGCTCTGCCTGGGCCTGGGCTACGATTGCCTTATTTTGAGCAACTAAGCTGTCTTTTTGGGCTTTTATATCAAGTTGTTGCGCCAAACTTGTTTCCTGTTCGGCTTTTTTGCTGACTGTTTTCAGACGATCCGCTTCAATGCTGGCCTTCTTTTCATCAATCACTCTTTTTGTTTCAGCCAATGCGTCCAGCGATTCCTTATCTGATTCAATAATATAACGTGACATATCTACTTTTGTTACAAAATCTGCAAAATCACTTGATGTAAACAAGAATTCCAGCATACTTCCGTTTCCATACATATACATGGTACGGACGCGTTCATTCATAGCTTCTTCCTGCTCCTGTCGTTTTGCCTCAGCAATATTCAGCTCTTCCTGAGTTTTTGCTATATTGGCT
The DNA here is from genome assembly GCF_963664135.1 of uncultured Acetobacterium sp. Taxonomy (NCBI): domain Bacteria; kingdom Bacillati; phylum Bacillota; class Clostridia; order Eubacteriales; family Eubacteriaceae; genus Acetobacterium; species uncultured Acetobacterium sp. The sequence continues at coordinate 1,266,618 of NZ_OY760905.1, forward strand.
TCCAAGGCAGCAATTTCTGTATTAATCGAAGCGATAACACCGTTGATCCGATTCATTTCCTCATTTGCCTTGGCAATTTCTGCTTCAATACCAGCAATGGTGTTCTGGGTCATATCAATTTGATATTGAACTGCTGCCTGTTTTTCATTGCTTTGCTGCAGTTGTTCGGTCAGTGATGCTGCATTAACCGGGGATATTGCCAGACCCAATGTTATAATCACACCAATGAAGCTAGAGATAATTCTTTTTCTTGTCATTCGACAATCCTCCTGTTTTAGACCATTTCTAATTATTATACATCCAAGAATTTGCGAATCGCAAATACGCTACCTATTGCTCCGATAACTCCTCCATAAATCAGGAAGAAAAATATCAATTGTCCCATCACTGCGTTGGGTGATGCCAAACTGGCATCCACCGGCAGAAACAGATTTCCGCCAACTAACCCTAAAATATAATAGTAGGTGATCCGGATAATCAAAAATGCCACAATGGCTCCCATTAATCCCAACAAGGTTCCTTCCAATATGAAAGGTGCCCGTATATAGGCGTTTGTTGCTCCCACATATTTCATAATCCCGATTTCCCGCCGTCGGGCAAAAACCGTTAATTTAATGGTGTTGTAAATAATAAAAATGGAAATCATGGACAAGACCACTAATACCACAATACTCAGGGTATTTGTGAATTTATTAAAACTCACCAGCGCCTCCACATATTCCTGACCATAACGGACATATTCTACGCCCTGGTCTTTAAAGGACATTGCCAGGGTTTGAACTTCTTCCATATCTTGGGGGTCGGTTACCCGAACCACAAATGACGCCGGCATGGGATTATTTTCTGAATTATAGCCATTTAAAAGCGGTGCATAATCTTCCAGACTCGCCTTAAAGTTATCCAGGGCTTCTGCTGAACTTTCAAATGTAACATTCTCAACCAGGCCGCTTTTTTCAAGGGCTTGCTCAACGGTTTCTCTTTGGGTATCCGTAAAATTTTCCTGGAGAAATATTTTCAATTCCAGTTTTGATTCCACATCTTTGGTGACTTCCTGAACATTAATTGTCAAAATCAGAAAAATACCCAAAATAATTAAGGCGGCAATAACCGACAACACTGAGGCGATACTCATTAAGTTATTTCGCTCAATGCTCTTCATGGTATCTCGAATGACATTTTTGGGCATTGTTTTAATGGAACTAAACTTCATATCCGTACCTACCTGTCGCATCATCTACCTTAAGCACACCATCTTCCAATGTCAATACACGCTTTTTCATGGTATCAACAATTTCCCGGTCATGGGTTACCACAACAATGGTTGTTCCTCGGCGGTTGATTTCTTCTAATATACTGATAATTTCGTATGATGTTTCAGGATCAAGATTCCCGGTTGGTTCATCACAGATTAATATTGACGGATTATTAATGATCGCCCGGGCAATAACAACTCGCTGTTGTTCTCCCCCAGATAACTCATGGGGATAATGGTTCATCCGATGAGACAGTCCAACCATATCCAAGGCCAGTGGCACCCGTTTGCGGATCTGTTTTTCTGATTTGCCAATTATTTCCATAGCATAAGCCACATTTTCATAAACACTTTTGTTTTCCAGTAGACGAAAATCCTGAAAAACGATTCCCATCTTTCGTCGTAGAAAAGGGATTTCCTTTTTTGAAAGTTTTGACACATTAAAGTTATTGATAAAAACCGAACCTTCAGTGGCTTCTATCTCTCTTAAGAGAAGCTTAATAAATGTCGATTTTCCCGCACCACTTCGACCAACAAGGAATACAAACTCACCCTTGTCAATAAAGAGGCTGACATTTTTAAGTGCTTCACTCTTGTTTTTTTCGTAACCTTTCGTTACATTTTTAAATTCTATCATATCTTAGCCACTCCTAATTAATTTACATTCTGATTGCTTTGACAGGGCATTTTAACATGAACTATCCTATTTTCTTCTTAAACGTTTGTGATAAATTAAGATTACTTTAATTATATTTAATCCGGAATGTAAAAGACTTCTCATTTCGACTAGCCTTTTGGCCATCAAAGCATCCGCTTGTTGAACACTAAATTTATTTTAGCATACTTTTAGATTAATTTCATTAAAAAAATAAATTTTTTGTAACAAATGTATCTTAATTCATCCAAATTCCAAGGCAACTTGTCATTATTATGAAACTAACTTCTTGTTCGACAATTTTTTCATAAAAAATCCCCGTAAAAAAGAGAAAAGATGGTTTAATTAAAAACTATCTTTTCTCAATTAATTTATATTTGAATTATCCTAAATCATGGACTAATCGGTGTACCATACTGTCTTATTTCAAAATGTAAATGGGCGCCTGTTGAGTTACCAGTGCTGCCAACAGCACCTACCGTTTGTCCGCCACTGACAGTCTCACCAGATGAAACATTTATTGCGCTTAAATGAGCGTAAACTGCTGAAATTCCATTTCCCAGATCCACAATGACACAATTCCCATAACCGCCATTCCAACCGGCAGATATAACGACTCCGTTTCCACCACAAGCTACAGCAGTGCCTTCGGAAGCGCCGATGTCTACGCCTGAATGAAATCGTGTTGTACCAGGATTAAGCGGATCATCACGATACCCAAATGGACTTGTAATTTCTCCCCCACATGGCCACATATATCCATTGGAGTAAGATGGTGTTGGCGTTGGTGTTGGTGTCGATGATTCTCCCCCACCACTATTTGTACTATCTCCCCCACCACTGGCGGTACCTTCTCCAGTTCCGCTATTGCCACTATTCTGAGCAGCTGCTGCCTGTTCGGCGGCGGCACGCTGTTGTTCATAATAAGCCTGCAACTGACCTTCTATGTCGGCTGAAGTAGCTGCTTCAGCTTCTTCTATCGCTTTATAATCATTTAACACAACTTGATTCTGTGCCAGCAACTGATCTTTCTGGGCGATTACCTGTTCCTGTTGAGTTAACACAACTTCCTGTTCTGTTTTTTTCTCAACCGTTTTAAGTCGATCTGCCTCAATGCTCAGTTTCTTTTCATCAATTACTTTTTTTGTTTCTTCAAGAGCATTCAGGGAGTCCTTGTCCGCGGCAATAATATATCGGGACATATCCAATTTTGTGATAAAATCCGAAAAATCCGATGCTGAAAATAAGAATTCCATAATGCTGCCATTGCCGTACATATACATGGTTCGTACCCGGCCGCTCATCGATTCTTGCTGTTCAAGTTTCTTTGCTTCGGCTATTTTCAGTTCTTCCTGTTTTTTTGCTATATTTGCCTCAATGGCTGAAATATCTGCATTGATTGAACCGATCACCCCATTGATTCGATTGACCTCTTCATTTACTTTGCCGATTTCATCTTCAATCCCATTGATGGTATTTTGAGTCATATCAACTTGATATTTTGCTGCAGCCTGTCGAGCATTACTTTGTGCCAATTGCTCACTTAATGAAGCCGCATTGACGGGTGCTGTTAAAAATGCTAAAACCAAGGAACCAGTAATGATACCTGATACAATTTTCTGTTTTTTCATTTTTCCCCTTTCTCACACGTTACGTGTGACCCTGTCGAGTTGTTACTTTTGTGTTAATTTTTATTATTTTTGTAACGGTTGTATTATATCATAAGAATGTCTTAATTAAAACAAGAACAATAAAATATTTTAAAAATATTTTGTCTAAAACATTGATAAATAAAACGTTTTTAATATGCATCTTTTTAGATATCTGCCTTATGGCAGTATTTTTCCGACTACCCGATTCAAAAAAATCAAAAGACACCCTTTAAATTAAGCGTGCCTTTGATTTTTAGAAACTTAAATTCTAATTATTTTAAAGTGCTTAAAAAGCAGCTTTATAAATGGCAATGACATCGTCTTTGGTTGGACATTTGGGATTTCCGCCAGTACAGATATCAGCCAGCGCCAAATCTGCTAACTCGCCAAAATCAGCTTCTTTAACGCCAAGTTCTTTGAGTCCTGTTGGAATACCAACATCTTTGGACAATTTTTTAATCGCATCAATAGCCATGATATTAATTTCTTTTGGTTCACGACGACTTGTATCCACACCCATTGCCTGGACAACATCTTTTAAGCGATCACCAACAGCATCCGCATTAAAAGCGACTACATATGGTAACAGAATAGCATTACAAACGCCATGAGGAAGATCATAGAATCCACCTAGCTGATGAGCCATGGAGTGAACAATTCCCAACCCACCATTTGAGAAACCCATGCCGGTTACAAACTGGCCGTATGCCATGGCATCTCTGGCATCTAGATCATCGCCATCTTCAACCGCTTGTCTTAAACTGCCGGAGATCGCTTTGATGGCTTCCAGATTAAAGAGATCAGTAAATCGGGAACCACCGGCGGTAGTGTAACCTTCAATCGCATGAGTAAGGGCATCCATCCCGGTTGCTGCGGTTAATGATTTTGGCATTTTGAGCATTAAAACCGGATCATTGACGGCCACAGTAACCAGACAGTTAGGATCAACGATAACCATTTTCAGTTTACGATCTTCATCAGTGATAACATAATTAATCGTAGCTTCACTGGCGGTTCCGGCGGTCGTATTAATTGCCACGATGGGCAATGATTTATTGGCTGTTTTTCCGACGCCTTCGTAATCCCGAAGGTCACCTGGGTTGGTGGCCAGAATTGCAATGCCTTTAGCTGTATCCTGTGGAGAGCCGCCACCAATACTGACAACAAAATCACATTCATTGTCTTGTAATGCCTGTAGACCAGCGTTTACATTGGTAACGGTTGGGTTGGGTTTAACATCGGTAAATAAAGCATACGGAACTTTTGCCCCATCTAATACATTGAGTACGTCTTGAACAATACCTGCTTCGACAAGCACTTTATCGGATACAACTAAAGCTTTTTTCACGTTCATACGTTTGATCTCAGGAGCAATCAATTCAATTGCACCAGGTTCCATAATTACTACTGGTGGAAAATAATAGGTTCTTGCCATAAGAACACCTCCAAATTTATTCGTTTACATGATTATATGTCAAAGAAATGGCTGAATAAATGGAAATTTTCACTTGTTTGAGATACATTATTGAAATTACCACTTGGTGACATGGAATAAACCGAACACAATAAATAATAAACGGTTTTTTTCAATTTATCTCTTTTTCTTAAGAATTGTAGGGTATGATTTTTAGAATAAAACCCAAAATTAAATCCATTGTAATGAGGTAATATATGAAAAACATCAGCATCCTCGGGTCTACTGGTTCCATTGGAACCCAAGCTCTGGAAGTGGTTTCTGAAAGTAGCGATGCACTGAATATTGTCGGTTTAACCACCAATACCAGCATTGATTTACTGGAAAAACAAATCGAAAAATATTCCCCTGAAATTGTTTGTGTTATGGATGGCGATGCCGCCCTGACGCTTGAGAAACGTCTGAAAACTAAGGGATCTCTGGTTGAAGTCGTCACTGGCTTGGAGGGTCTTATTGCAGTTGCAACGACATCGAAAAATGATCTTCTTCTTACTGCGGTTTCTGGGATGATTGGTTTGCAGCCAACTCTGGCGGCCATCAATCAGGGGATTGACATTGCCCTGGCTAATAAAGAAACCCTGGTTGCTGGTGGTCAAATTGTAATGGATGCGGCTGCCGCAAAAGGGGTTTCCCTGCTTCCGGTAGACAGTGAACACTGTGCCATTTTCCAATGCCTGATGGGGAATAAACATGAAGAAATCGAGCGGATTATTATAACTGCTTCTGGTGGGCCTTTTCGGGGCAGAACCCGAGAACAGCTTCAGACAGTTACCTTGGATCAGGCGCTTAAGCATCCCAACTGGTCCATGGGCAAAAAAATCACCATTGATTCGGCTACCCTGATGAATAAAGGTTTGGAAGTTATTGAAGCCAAATGGCTTTTTAATTTGCGTAAGGATCAGATTGATGTGGTGATTCATCCTCAAAGTATCATCCACTCCATGGTTGAATTTATTGATCATTCCACGATGGCTCAAATGGGAATGCCGGATATGGCGCTGCCGATTCAGATTGCTTTTTTCTATCCCGATCGGATTGCCAATAATCGTCAGGCACTGGATTTTAAACTGGTTCAGCAACTTACCTTTGAAGACCCTGATCTTCAATCCTTTCCCTGCTTGCAACTGGCTTATGATGCTCTTGAAGTAGGTGGCACTATGCCATGCGTACTGAATGCTGCCAATGAAATTGCGGTCGCCCGATTCTTAAATAAAGAAATTCATTTTCTGGATATTCCCCAAATCAACCGTCAAGTGATGGAAAAGCATGATGTTACCGCCCACCCGACTTTGGATGATGTCCTCGCCTCAGATGCCTGGGCACGGCAGCTTGCCAAATAAATGAACTGAACAATCAGTAAGGCGGTAATGATTATCCAGCGAAGTCTTTAAAAATCATGACCTTATAATGGCCATTACCGTTTCTGCCTTTAATTACAATTAATCTTTTCATTTTTTACCGATCACCGAATTTTTGATCGATTTAAATAAACGTTGCTTATCAATTACGGTCAGCATTTTCCTTAACCCATTCAATTGCGCTATAAGCATCATCGGCATAACCGTCAGCCCCAATTTCTTTCGCGAATTCGGCAGTAACCGGCCCACCTCCCACCATTATTTTAGTTTGGGGAAAATCGATCGAATGCTGCCCTCGAATCAAATCGATGACAGTTCGCATTTCACTCATTGTCGTCATCAATAAAGCACTGAGCATCACAAAGTCAGGCTTATACTTTGTGATTGATTTGACAAATTTCTCACCCGTCACATCTACGCCCAAGTCAATAACCTCATAATTATTCGCTTCTAGTAATAAACTGAGCATTGTTTTTCCAATATTGTGGATATCGCCATAAACAGTGCCAATAACCACACGCGTTCGACCTTTTGTAATGGACTTTCCATCAATTCGGTCCTGTTTTTCGATCGCTCTTAAGGCGGCATTAGCTGCTCGGGCAGATAATAAGACATCGGTAATAAAAAAATCTTCAGTTTGAAATTTTTTACCAACTTCTTCAATCGATGGGATAATTGCTTCTTCAATAATCTTTTTTGTGGGGACTCTTCTTAATGTATATTCCTTAATTAATTCCTGAGTCCGGGGAACATTGCCGTTATAAATAGATACTTTAATTTCTTCAAACATATTAAATACTTCCTTAATTTAAAGCAATCTTTTTCGAAACTGTGTTGGAGTTATTCCCTCGTTTTTCTTAAATACCTTGCTGAAATAGCTGGTATCTCCAAAACCCAGCTTTTCCGAAACATCGGCCACGCTGTTTTTAGGATTATGTAATAGTTTTTTTGCGGTTTCCATTTTCACTCTTGTAATATACTCAATCACTGTGCATTCCAATACTTCTCTAAAGACATGACTAAGATAATACTGACTAACGAAAACGGCATCTGCCACATCCAGCAGGGTGATATTTTTTCTGACATTGGCACGAACGTATTCTGTTGCTGAATCCACAATCTGCTTCGTTTTAATCGAGGTTTGTTTCCCTTCAAGCAAATCCAGATATTTATTAAGAATGATGCAAACCCAACTGCTGATTTCGGCTGCATTGTCCAGATTATAAATTTCATTAATAACTTTGGTGTTAAGTAAAATAACCTCCGACATCTCCGCACCGGTTTCAACGACTGTTCTCGAAATGATGATCATTAACTCCAGAACCATGGTTTTAAATAAGTCCAATCGGGTAATATATTTTTCCATAATGTCAGACATACATCCCAAAAGGGCCTGATAAGCGCCATCTCTGTCGAGTATGGCAATCTTACCTAGCAGCTCTTTTTCTTTTTGAAGTTTATACTGCCCATACATCTTTTCATTGGAATTTAGCAATTCTTGATGGAGTCGCTTTTTTTCTTTTATTTCCTGATTCAATACTGACTGATGATACATAATTTCTTTTTTATGTTTCTTTGATTCGTTATCACTGTTAATGACCTGATTCGCCACCAAATATAATAGCGAAGCTGCCGCATGCACCTTATTTGAACTCACAATTTTAAGTTTGGAAACACTTTTTTCTAAAGCATTGATATCTAAATTCTTGTTTTTTTCTCGCAATTCTTCATAAAAAAAGTCATCCGGTTCCCACATTAAGATGTTTCTGCAGATAATAATCCCGGCATATTTTTCATCAATCATCAGGGGTGCGGCAAAAGCAAGAATTCCGGCATGACACATGAAAATATAAGGTTCAGCATATTTTAACGCCTGAAGTCCAGCATTCTTATAGCTGATCTGGCATTTTGTTTTGCCGCCATGTGAGTTCTGGACAATTTCGCAAAAACTGACGCAATTGCTGCAATCACTTGGGATAATTTGTTTTCCTTCGACATCTAAAATGACGGCATTGAATTCTGTTGCGCCTTCAAATGCATTGATGATCTTTAACAGCGTCTCTTTGTGCTCGATATTCTCAAAATTTTCAATTTTACTCATCACACCCTCATATCTGCATGAAATTTCACATTTGCTAAGTAACTTGCCAGTTTTTTAATTAATCGTTTACATCACACCAGTCGTTAATTTCAAAAACAAGCTACAGCTCCAGTATTTTATCAATATTAAATCCTACAAAATTTTTCTGAAAAGAGAATACCTGTTTAGTTTAACCTTTGCACCTTTAAATTTCAATAACTATCTTTTCACCTTTAAACCCATTCTTGTGGCGCTGCTCATATATAATTTAAGTCACTTCATTCTTATTATCTATCTTAGGCAATTTAGCGACTTAACATTTTATAACATGATTGAAATTTGCTGAATATTAGCTCATTAATCTATTTCTAGTTCAACATTTTGACATTCTATCGTAGTCTCATTCTGATTCTCTTTTTTAGCATAAAACCAAAACGGAACAAATAGAAAAAGTACAACAATTCCAATCAGCGCCGGTGCTAATCCATAGTCCAATTTATTAATATAAAAAATTCCTGCCAGATATAATGGTATATTCAGGATACAACACCCAAGTCCGATGTATTTCCACCATTTCGGGGCCAGTATTTTTTGATTGCCTTTAGCTTTGAAATAGGCAAACAAAGTAATTCCATTGGCGATGACATATCCCATCGCTGATCCCGCGACAATTGCGGAGGGGGTTCCAATAAAAATCAATGCCAGATTAAATACTGCAACAGAGATCATAGCGTTGACAGGTGTTCCATAGTTATTTGTGTCTTTTAATATCCTTGGTAGATTACCTTCTATCGCCATTGACTGCATGGCTTGAGCTGATCCGAGTAAAGCAGTTTGAATGATCAAGATCATTGAAGCCATTAGCATAATCAACGCAATGATTGCGCCGGCATTACCAAACGAAATTTTCGCCATTAACAGCATCGGTGAATAAGGTTCTTCCAGAATACCCTGAATCCCTAATGTTCCAACACATGCAGTTTGAACCAATCCAAACGTAACGAGACAAATTAATCCACAGGAAAACAATGCTTTGGGCAAATCTTTTTTTGGATTTTCGTAGTCTGGTGCATAAACTGCGGCGGTTTCCCAAGCACAAGCACTCCACTGGGCCATTGCCAATATCCCTAAAAGAATCAGTATATGGGTGGCATCCCAAGTCCAGGTTTCCGGAAACAAACTGACGTTTGTAATGTTACTTAATTGAAATTGTCCCATTACAATTGGCGCTACCGATAAAACAATGAGGGGGATCAACGCAACCACTGCCAGAATGTTACCGGCTTTTGCACCTCCCGATAAACCTTTTCTGTTAATGATAATCAGGACAGTAAAAATAACTGCACCCGCCACCAGCGATATTGTTTTTTCTGAAAAACTACTAAGGGCAGGTATCATTCCATGTAAATAGGTTCCGATCAGTAGTGAAAATATTGCCAGCACCGGATTCCAGGCCAACCAATAACCCCAGGCACTGAAACCGCCGATAAATTTGTTCGTGTCATAATCTTTTTTATCTTTTCCTCTAAAAATTGCCTGCACATAACCGGGCAACCCCCGAGCTTCTGGATACATCATGGCAAAGTCGCCATAGGCAATGTTTTGGAGAAATCCCTGGCCGATTGAAAGAATCCAGACAATAATTGAAAATACGCCGACATAGCCGGCAAAATACCCAATATTGGGGAGGATCAGCATCGGCACCCCTAAAGCAATAACCAGACCTTGCTTCCAACTGATTTTATTTGAATTCATTTTATTCCTTTCAAAGTTGCTGTTTATTCGTATCGTTTAAATAAACGTAATGATGGTATTGCTTTCTCTAAACACATCTTTGGCATATGGTGTAATCAAAGTTCCGGTTTTTAATACAATATTGGCTTCCACTGCAAGCTGCTTCGCCAATTCATGGCTAATCAATTTTTTCTCAGTGCTGTATTGGACGCCAGTTGAAGAAACACTAACTTCTGAGTTTTCGAGCGTCTCTTTTCTTAAAATTTCCGGTGTTACCGTTTTTTCCCCAGCTACAAGCGTACTCTCTAAGGCCACTGCACTCATGATTCGCAACCCATATTGGATTAATTTCGTTTCCTGATCTTTAAAAATGTTATAAAACACCGGATTTGCAATTGCTTTATAGGCCCGATGTTCAAGACCATCTTCAATAACATACACCGTTTTACCAGTCAATAAAAATTGGCGCAGCACTCTCGTTTTTTCGTTAATCGATAATCCGCTAACCGAAGCGGCCATCTCATCAATTGAAAGCTTGGTGATGACCAGAAATTCGTATCTCTGCAACTGGTTTTGATCCTTGACCGTATCTAATAATGTCGTTTCATATCCTGCAATTGACAGCAAATTGCCATCGGATTGAAGAAACATTTTATTGGGAATCGCTGCTGCTGCCAGTTCGTTTTGTTTGGTTTTATCCATAATACGTTTGAATACTTCGTCGATTATCAGTTCAAGATCCATTTGTGTACTCCTTTTTTTAAATTTGCCGTTATTTTTTTATAATCAAACCAAATGTTTTGCCTGTAAGATTACAGGCATTCGCCTCGTCATAATCGATATGCATATAAGTATCATACTGATCCGACACTCTGAGATTCACTTTCTTGAAAATTACCGGTCGGTCGCTACTCACTTCAACATCCACCCGATCACCATCTTTTAAGGCTAAACGCTCGGCGTCTGCCAATGACATATGAATGTGCCTTTCTGCCACCAAAACACCCTGGTTAAGGTGTACTTTATTTCCGTTAGCACTGATTTCAATCGGCGCTGACCCTTGAGTCTTGCCACTTTCCTGAATTGGGGCATTAACGCCTAGGATTTTTGCATCAGTCTTTGACACTTCAATTTGTGAATGCGCTCGTTCCGGACCCAAAACTACCACGTTTGAAAGCTGTCCTTTGGGGCCGATCAGGGTTATCCGTTCAGCTGACACAAACTGGCCCGGCTGCGACAGTGATTTGATGTTGGTCAACTGATAATCTTTTCCGAATAGTTTATCAATTTCCTTCCTTGACAAGTGCACATGTCGTCCTGATGCTTCAATTTCAATGTAGCCCATACTTTTTAATTTAGCGCAAATTTTTTGATAAATAACATCAACAATTTTTTCCAGTTGATTACTCATCCTGTTCCTTTCCGGCATTAATGATCCAAATGCCTAAAAATTATAATATACATAATCGAGGATAAGCGGTTATAACCCTGCATCAGATCGCCTCGGGCAACCGTGCCATCGGCCTGTTTAAAAGCTTCATAACAGGCTACTTCGGTTCTTCTTATCAACGCCCGAAGTGAATTTAACAGTATCGGAATCTCACCGAGTTCATAGGTAATGTTGAATAAGTGTTCATGATTAAAATACTTTTTAGGGTTGTGAGACATCGCTCTTATTTCCTGTTCATTAAAGCCCAGAATCGTGCTAGTGCTCAATGGTTCGTTTAGAATTTCAGATCGTGATAATTTACCGATATAATCAAACACCTCTTGTAAATCCACAATTAGGGAATTCCGCTCCAGAGCTTTGGCGCGGATCTGGACTTTCATGATTTCCCCCATTAAAACATCAATTTCACCTCTGAGTTTGATGCGTTTGTGATCCTTATTGACTAACAGGTTGCCATAAACTTGGGTCATATATTCCGGTTTATCATCTAAATAACCGCCACTTTCCAGAGTAAACCTACCCGTTTTTTTTGCTGCCATAGTCGCAGCCGTTTCCATAACTTTTGTTTTGGGTAGCGCTTCGGTTTCATCAATCAAGATCAGTTTTAATTTATAATCCGCCAGTAGCGATTTTGCCGAAGGAGTCAGCATTGAGTTTTGGGGAAGTCTCAATTCATTATTTTCTATCAATTGTCCACTTTTTATGATTTTTTTCATTCCATCTTCGGTAATTAAATTCATTGGTTCACTTCCTTAATCAAACGAAAGTGATGCTGATTTAGCACCACTTGAGACTGGTGTAAAACGGATATAAAGTACCGTCATACCGATGAACTCCAGCTGTCTGGCATCACTTTCGTTTAGTTTCTATATTAATCTTAAAATGCTAATTTTTTCCCTGTGGCAGCATCTCGTTAACATCGGCATGGGGTCGTGGAATCACATGAACTGAAACCAGATCGCCGACTCTTTCTGCTGCGGCGGCACCGGCATCAGTAGCCGCTTTTACAGCGCCAACATCGCCTCTGACCATGACCGTTACCAGACCACTACCAATTTGTTCTTTTCCGATTAAGGTTACATTTGCTGCTTTTACCATAGCATCCGCTGCTTCAATTGCTGCTACCAAACCACGTGTTTCAATCATTCCTAATGCATTTGTATTTGCCATTTTATTTACCTCCAAGTAAAATTAAATATTTAATTGATTTCTTAGTTTTTCAAAAATTATATCGGTCACGCGGTCAAGTTTATCCTCAACGGCTTGATCAAGTGCCACATCTTTACCAATTGTTCCAGCTGGCTGGACTTTACTTTCGCGCTCAACATTCTTGCGTATTTCGTCTAATTCGACAACACCATAGGCCACCCGCCGTAAATTAATTAAGTTCAGCGGCGAAATATTATCCGAAGTGATACTACCACCAACAGCCCCACAGCCCAAAGTAAAGGCCGGGATCAGGTTTGTTGTTCCGCCGACGCCACCCAGTGCTCCCGGGGTGTTCACTAATAAGCGGCTGACTGGTTTTTTTAAAGCAAATTCTTTGATGATCGCCTCATCCTGGGAATGGATGATCATGGTATGACCCACACCTTCTTTTGTTAAAATTTCAACCGATCGTTCGCAGGCTTTCATCCAGTCTTCTTCAATATAGAAAGCCAGTATCGGGCAAAGCTTTTCTCTCGAAAAAGGAACATCATGACCAACCCGATTTTCCAAACCAATCAGAATTCTGGTGTTTCGGGGTACACTGATACCCGCCATTTCGGCAATGCAGATTGCAGTTTTTCCGACAATCCTCGGGTTCATCGTCATCTTTGGTGTCATCATGATTGTCTCCAGCTGCTTTTTTTCGTCTTGAGACAAGATATGACAGCCCTGTTTTTTTAATTCCTTGATAACCGCAGCTTCCGATTCTCTTTCAACAATAATGGATTGTTCAGAGGCGCAGATCACGCCATTATCAAATGTTTTCGAGTCAATGATCTGTTTGATCGCCAAAGGAATATCGGCAGTTTTTTCAATAAACGCCGGGCCGTTCCCCGGACCTACCCCAATGGCGGGATTTCCAGATGAGTAAGCAGCTTTCACCATTGCTTCACCGCCGGTTGCCAAAATCAAACTGGTATCTTTATTTTTTAACAGCTCGGCGGTGCCTTCAAGGGTAATCTCAGTTACGCAACCGATGCAATCTTCCGGCATGCCAGCTGCCACGGCCGCATTTTTTAGTACCTTCACGGTCTCAATAATACAGTTTTTGGCTGTTGGATGAGGTGAAAAAACAATTGCATTGCCGGCTTTTATAGCTATCAGCGCTTTATATATTACTGTTGATGTGGGATTCGTTGATGGAATTAAACCGGCTACAACCCCAACTGGTACGGCGACTTCAAAGATTTTTTTCACTTCATCCGTACTAACAATCCCCACTGTTTTCATATCTTTAATGCTTTCGTACACTACCTGTGATGCAAAATAATTTTTTATTACCTTATCCTCGGTAACACCAAATCCGGTCTCTTCATTTGCCATTTTGGCGAGGCGCTCAAGATTTGCCATAGCGGCATCTTTGATGGCTTCACAAATCGTATCTATTTGACATTGACTCATTTGGGCTAGCTCAATTTGGGATTTTTTTGCATTTTTCAGTAAAAAACGAGTTTCTTGTATGGAGATCAGGTCTTTATCTGCTAGCTGCACCATTTATTCCTCCTCTTTTAATTCATTTAATTCATTCAATTCGTTTAATTCAACTAAAATATTCACAACCAGATCAACTTTGCGGGATCGTTTGATTTTTTCTCTGCTGATTCCTTTGATGCTCAATTCTCTCGCCAGCTTTCTTAATTGTGAAACGGTCATCAGATTAAGTGTTTCTTCTGAATAGATCCCAGTCTCTTCCTTGATCTCTCCTTTTGTCTCTTCATGGATTATATTTTCTGAGTTTGTTATTACGTCCTGATCAGTTGGGGGTAAAACGGGAACCAGGTTTTCTTTAGACAGCTCATGGATTTCCAGTTGAGCGAGCTCGGCTTCGGAATCTGTTCTTGAAGCTGAATCGCTCCCCGAATCTTGATCCCGATAATTAACTGTTTTATTCAGTAGCATCGCACTTTGATCATCCAATCTGGCAATGATCGTATGATTTCGCAATTCTCCCACTGCCGCTGCTGCCTCAATCCCCGCCATTACACTCGCCGTAACAGCACCAACATCCCCTTTAATGACAATGGATACAATCCCGCCTGACATTTTCTCCCATCTGACAAATTGTACCGCCGCGGTTTTAAGACAGGTATCCAGGGCATTTACCGCACCGACAAAACCAAGCGTATCGATTATTCCGACGGAAATCATTTTTAAATCACAATCGGATTATTGGCAATATACTGGACTGCCTGAGCAAAAGCATCACAGGCGGATTGACAAGCGGATTGTGATCCGGTCATCAATGCGCCGGCAAAGTTCGATGTGGCGGTCGGCGGTAAAAACGTCTTGCAGATTTTCACATCGGCGGCCTTCAGCGCGGCATCAACTCCATAAATAGCTTCAATCGGGGGGGCGATACAATAGGCCAGTGGCATGCCAGCGGGAATTTCAGCTGTTTCAGATAAATAACTTCCGGTACTAGATATACAATGGGATAAATAGATGGATTCCCCTTTATCATTGCCATTGACGAAATAAGCACCGTTCTCGATATAATGGGCACAGGCTTCAAGGCCGCTTTTGACCTCCGCCGGGTTTTCTCCCGCCAGGATGCCGATGGCTTCACCGGCAAATGAAGTGAAAATCCCCACAAAGGCCGAGAATAAGCATTCTCCGTAAATAACTTCTACATCTGCGGCTTTTGTTGCTTCATCGAGGGCGATAAAGGTCACATCATCGATGGAGCCTGTGATAAGACCTAAACTTCTCTGGTGGGGCTTGAGATTAAGGGCTTTGGCTAAATCGTCACTGACGTTTGGAATCATATTCATACAAACAACATTAGCGCGTATAATTTCTCCGATCACTCGTTTATCCTCCTATGGATTTAGATTAATTTCAAGTCAACACCAGACATTTTATGTTTGATCATTGTTTGACACAGTTCGGCGATCTGGGCGCCGGCTTCAACCGGTGCCGTTCCCTGTTCATGAATGTTTGAGATGACCGTTCTTCTGGCCTCTTCCATCCCCATTGTGGGTTTATAGGTAATATAGGCGCCCATGGAACCAGTGGAGTTCAGACCCGGTCTTTCACCACAGAAGACTGCCACAACGTCGGCATCGGTAATTTCGCCGATTTCGTCGCCGATTGCAACCCGGCCATTGGTGACAAAGAATGGGGTTGAGAAGCTTAAACCCAGTGATTTTAAACCCTGTTCAAAGGCTGGTAAAAAATCGGCGGCATTTTTCTCAATCGCGCGTGAACTGAGTCCATCGGCAAAAATAATTTGCACGTTCAGATTCTTAACGGTATTTTTCTTGACGGTTTCGATGGCTTCGTCGGTCAATTTTTTCCCGGTGTTGGGATTTTTAATGTATTCAGCCTTATCAACCGCAATGGTGGCAAGTGGTATAAATCCCAGTTCTTTTACCAGCTCAGCATCAACGTCTGACCACACGGCGTTTTGAGCGGCGGAATGATCTGCCAAAAATCTTAAGTAAGCTTTGGTCAAGGGTCTTGGCCCGGCGCGCCAGATTCCCAACCGACCGGAGGTAAATTCTTTCATTTTCATATAACCTTCCCGGTCATATGGATCTGGAATATAAAAGGTTTCTTTCATGGTGGCTTGGGTAACATCGTCAACAAAACCATTATTGTCGCTATGCTCACTTGTTGATCCTTTCGATTGGCTTTTAACCGCACCCGTTCCAACTCCGCTTAATTCTTCCTGGATAACATTTTTAATAATGTCACGAATTGACTCTTTCAAAGTAGCTTCATTTATCATATTATTTCACCCCTTCTTATTTATTTTAGAAATATCGATGCATCGCCGGCTTTTGCGGTAAACATGCCGTATTCGTCGAGAATTTCCATTTTCTGCAACCATTTTTCAAATTCCGGTACGCGTTTCAGACCCGACAGCTCCAGCAGCGTTTGCCAATCATGATTTCCCAGCAATTGGTAGTTCAGCATAATGTCATCGCCCATTGGCGCGGTTACGAAGGCAGGCATTCCGGCATGTGCCAGCAGCAGCGCCAGGTTTTCTGAATCATTCTGGCTGGCGGGCATGTGATTGGTATAACAAACATCCACACCCATGGGAAATAGTGATAACGTTCCCATAAAATGTTCTTCCAAACCGGCACGGAGTTGCTGAACAGAGTCGTAAATATATTCTGGTCCAATAAAACCGACCACTGACATCACATAGAATGGATCATACCGTCTGGCATAGCCATAAGTACGAGCTTCCAGGGTCAGCATATCAACGCCGAGATGGGCATCAGCGGAAAGTTCTGATCCTTCACCGGTTTCAAAATACATAATGTTTCGGCCACCGGAAACACACTCGCGTTTTCCCAGATCATAGGCATCATCTAACATGGTGGTAGTGACGCCGAAGGATTCATTTGCCTTTTGAGTTCCGGCAATGGATTGGAAAATCATATCCAAGGGTGCACCTTTTTGAAGAGCGGCCATTTGGGTGGTGATATGAGAGAGCACACAGTTTTGGGTAGGTATTTCCCATTTCATTCTAAAATCATATAATTTGTGGAGTAAAAATGAGGTTGATTCAACCGTATCCTGAACCGGATTGAGCCCCAGCATGGCGTCGCCAACCCCATAGGCAAGTGCTTCATAGAGTTCTGCAAAAATACCGTCGATGTCATCGGTCTGATGATTTGGTAATGCCCGATTAGCTGCAATGCCCCGCTGGCCGATGGTTGTTACACAGGTTGCTACGTTATCAATTTTCTTAGCCACATAAATCAGATCCATATTTGACATAATTTTGGTGACGGCGGCAATCATTTCCGATGTTAACCCGGTTGCGATCCGTTGAATAATTGGCCCTGTGGATGAATACTGCATCATGAAATCCCGCAAATCTCCAACTGTCCAGTTTTTTATTTCTCGATAGACGGCCTCATTTACCTGATCCTGAATAACCCGGGTAACATCATCAAGTTCATAAGGAACCGCAGGATTATTCCGAAGGTCTGACAACAGCATGTCCGCCAGGACAATTTTCGCAGCCGCTCGCTCTTCCGTCGACCCGGCTGCCAACCCCGCCAGTTGATCACCAGACTTCTGTTCGCTTGCTTTTGCCTGAACTTCATTAACATTTTTGAACTGATAGGTTTTTCCAAACAATACGGTTTTTAGTTTCATACTTTCACTCCTTATTTTTTTGACCATCATACTTATAACAATCAATATTTTCTTTAGTTCAGCTTCCTGGTTAACTGATCAAAGCGCCGATTACTATGGGGTTATAAACCTCAGGTTGTTCACAAACTACCGTACCGACCAATTGTTAATCAGTTGTACCCAAAGGGCAGACCCTGTGCGCACAATTCGTACAGGCTATCGCCGTGTTCGCCTTGAGGCACACAACACGATACAACAATTGTCGGTACTACGTTTATTTATCTTCGGTCTCAGTAATAATCCATGCTTTGAACAGTTAATCCATTTGCCAAACCGATGTTAAAAATTTATTTCATAGTATTTTCATACTTAATGAACGCTTATCTTCGGGAGTACCCGAATCTTATTTGAAAATCAGGGTTTTGACCGCTACCGGTAAGACCATTCCTCCGGCAATGGGATTTCCAATGTCGATGTAATCCCCATCACTGACGATGACACTGTCAATACAGATCACTGGATGGTTATTATTCATGATTCGTTTGATTGTCTGTCCCAGAACTTTTGCGATATCCTCTTCCGAGATAATGATGATCGGATAATCATGTCTGATTATTTCCTTAAGCCCTTTGACCAATTCTTCGGCACATGTTTCAATTTGTCTGAAAGACGGTGAGTTGATTCCTTGAAAAGCAATGGCAACCTGTTGAAATTCATCTTCCAGTTTGAACCATTCAATTCGCTTTGATACCTCCTGGGCAATTTCGTTGATATTGTTTTTATCGGTAAATGGTATTCGTACCACTGGAATGTTTTTTATCGGTAATACGGATTCGTCATAGGATACGGTG
This sequence comes from uncultured Acetobacterium sp., assembly GCF_963664135.1. NCBI lineage: Bacteria > Bacillati > Bacillota > Clostridia > Eubacteriales > Eubacteriaceae > Acetobacterium > uncultured Acetobacterium sp. The sequence goes on from NZ_OY760905.1 coordinate 1,285,430, forward strand.
CTGCCGCTAATGTCAGTGGTGTGTGAACCGGCCCCAACGACAGTGGCGCGAATGGTTTCTTCAGCATCCAGCACATGTAATTTAGTAAACAATTCCGAATGTCGGATCTCTCGACCCAAAATGATTCCCATATCCTGATATTTATAAATATCTTCGTTTTCATCATAGTGATAGATGATGTCTGCGACGCCACCAGAAAAGGTGATATATTGAATTGGCTTCTTTATTTCCATGTCCTCAATGGTCAACATCATTTTGTAATAGTGGTCTTTGGGTCTGATTCCTACAACCATTTCCAGCTGGTACACCATTATTTTTGCCAGTTTTGCCAAGCTCTTTTCGTCAGCCTGTTGACCCAATTCAATTCCCAGTTTTTCATGTTCGATAATCTGTTTTAACTTTTCATTGATGTAAATAATTATTCCCTGATCATCCATTTTGACTAAACGGCCACCGATATCAAGACAACCCGTGCTGGCGGTTGTGCCATGATCAAAAACCACTACATTTGAGGTGCCCCCGCCGATGTCGATGTTTGCCACCGTGGTGCTGTGCTCTTTGGAAATCTTGTCTGAGCCGGCGCCTTTGCCAGAAATGATGCTTTCTAAAACCGGTCCTGCGGTTGCCACCACAAAATCTCCGGCGTAACCGCTGAGTTTATGTAAAACTTCACTGGCGTTGGCACGGCGAGCAGTTTCACCGGTAATAATCACGGCTCCAATATCGATGTCTTTTTTTTCGATACCTGCCAAATAAAACTCTTTGTCGATTATTTTCATCACTTCATTCATATCGATACGATCATCAGAGGTCAAGGGTGTAAAATATATTTCACTGCGATAAATGATCCGTTTTCCAATAATTTCAATCCGCGCGATGTTAAAACTTGATGCCATATTTTCAAGCAGAATCTTTGTAAATACCAGCTGAGTGGTGGATGTCCCGATGTCGATCCCAACACTTAAAATCTCCTGACGTTTGAAATTTTCCATAATTTTCCACCTCATGTTTCAACATAAATTTGTAATTTCGAAACTTAATTGTCTAAATTGATTACCGTTATTTGCATGGCATCACAATAGCTGATTTAATTAACTGTGATTAAAAAAAGACGCAGCTTAAAGTTTAAATATCAACTGTTTGATACCTAACTTTCAAGCTGCGTCGCTTTTTTCATTACCTCGTTGCAATGAACTATTCAATTTTTATAACTGGTTATTTTTACTTTAACTTTTGATCTTTATTTTTATCTGCCAAGCTCAACCCTGCATTTTAAAAATAGCTTAAAGTTTAAATATCCCAAAATAGATATTTAAACCTTAAGCTACGTCGCTTATCAAATTGCCTCGTTGCAATTCATAGTTTAAATGCGAATGAAGTCGTGGTTCCTTCATTTCCAGTTTCAATTATTAATTTACCAATCAATTTTTCATAGACATATGATTTTACAATCGACAATCCCAAACTATTTGTTTTTATCTGGCTTGGATTATAGCCCACTCCATTATCCTTAACTTCAATCATTTTAATTTTTCCATCACTGGCGGTGCTTACTTCAATCAACCCTGCTTCTCCATTTGGAAATGCATATTTAAGCGAATTCTGAATCAATTCGTTGACAACCAATGCCACAACTGTTGATTTTTCACTGTCGATGAAAAAGTCAGTTCCTTTAACGGTTATCTCAATTTTGTCATTATCGGTTACGCCAAAAGATACCATATTGTATTTTATTTTGTCAAGAACTTCCTTTACTGAAACCAGATCGTTCGATTTTTTTTCCAAAAGTTCGTGGGTTACCGCGATACTCATGATCCGATTAATGCTGTCACTTAATATGGTTTTAACCGCGGGGTCTTTAGAGCTCCGACTTTGAAGCCTTAGTAAAGATGCCACCGTTTGAAGATTATTTTTAATCCGATGGTGTATTTCATGAGAGCTTACCAAGTAGTTATTTACCTCATTTTCATATTTTCTCATTTCAGTGATGTCATCAATAAACACAATTACATCAACATTTTTTTTAATTCGCAGGATGATATGAATCCTGTAAAATTTTTCCCCAATTGTTACCTTGCCATCATAACATTTTTCAATAATGACATGGTCATGGTCATCATTACTAAAGGTTCCCTGAATATTTGAGATAATATCATCAAAGTTTTTTGGCGAATAGTTTAAATTATCAAAATGCTGATTTTTTATGGATTTATAGCCCAGTTCCTGATACAACTTAACAGCGCGTTGATTGTAGTATCTTAAATGACCGGTTAGATCAAAAATTAAAATCCCTTCGCGTAATTGCAGTTCTTCATTATCACTGTTAATCCCGAAAATCGATCCCCAAACCGCGTCTATTTTATCATTGTCCGGCATCGGTTCCAACTTAACAACCGGTTTTTCATCTGAATTTAAATCCAGCACTTTTTCGAGTATTAAGGTTGCCACAACATTGTCCATATACTTGATTGGTACAACGGTTTGCTTGGTCCAGATTTTATTCTGATGTCTGTCAAAACTGACCCCGATTATTTCTTTGGAAGTCACACCTAAATCAAAGGATCGAAATACCGCCGGTTCATTCTCCCGGTAGATAATGTCCCCCAAATAGGAATCCACATAAATCGATTGTCTTTTTTTATAGGATTCTGCCACAACAACGGCCAGGTCAGCATCGTGGACCTTGATATCAATAAAGGTCTCACCATCAAAGCCCTCATTAAAATAAGGAAGAATCTTAGCCACATCGATAATTGTTTCGATTTCCTCATTATTTAACAGGGTATACTCTTTGCATTTTTCAATTATAAACTCCTGATCACAGGTATAAATCATTTTATTCGCCTTTATTTGCTTTTAATAGCAGCATTTCGCTGATCACCCGCAACGAACAGCTTTTTTCCATACTGAGGGATCTCATTTTTTGATAGGCCGTGTTTTCATCCAAACCCTCACTTTGCATTAAAAAGCCTTTAGCTTTTTCAATTATTTTACGTTCTTCCAGTCGTTTTGTCACTTCATCGAGTTTGAATTCAGTATCTTTTGTCTCCAAAGCTTTCGCATAGGCAATTTTCAGTGCCGGTATCAGACCTTTCTCATCGATGGGTTTGACGATGTAACCAAACACACCAACATTTTTGGCGCCTTCAATAAATACATCATCTGAATAGGCTGTCAACAAAACCACACATTTGCTCAGTTCATCCCTGCGAATGATCCGGGCGGCGCTGATTCCATCCAAATTAGGCATATTGATATCCATCAGTACCATATCCGGTTGAAATGTTTTGCATAAATTGATGGCATCAAAACCATCTTTACCTTCACCAAGAACTTCAAATCCCGCATCTTCCAAAATACACTTTATATCCATGCGTGTTACTGGTTCATCTTCTACAACGATAATTCTCATACCCAACCTCAACTCCACTCAAGAAATTTACGCAACTCCTCGATATTTTGATTTTTTAGTGATGAAATTTTAAATATCTCATTTACCCCAGATTGCTTCAATGAATCTTCTGCATAATCATCCGTTTCGCCGTCCTCGATTAAGTCCGTTTTTGTCACAATTCCAATGATCTGTTTGGTAAACATTCTGGCAAACCCCGGCGGAAATACATTGCGTCTGCTTTTACAATCCATTACCAGGGCAACAACATCAGCCTCAATGGAGGTAACATGCAGGGCTGAATAATAGCCGCGATTCTCCAGATATTCACCTGGGGTATCAATGACATTCTGATGAAATTCAACAACCTGGGTTTTATCATCATCAATATTACAGTATTCCAACCGTTGGTAAAGGGTTGTCTTACCACTGCCCGAGGCTCCAATAAACATCACTTTTTTCATTGTCTTAGCCTACGACCGCGTAACTGTTGGTATTGACATTCCCTGTAACATTGATAAGGTCTGCAGAACTTCGCTGATTGATGCTTCCACCGATGCGACATCACCTTCAATTACAAGCGAACCATTAAAACGATCGACGTAACCGATTTCAACGTCTCCGGATTTCACCGCCACGTCCGCTGCAATAATCGCTGCTTCACTGGGTGTGATCGTTAAGATTCCAATCGAATTACGATTGTCCTCTAATCCTAATTTTTTATAAATGCTATTATCAGGATTCACAATAATGTGCGCTAAGGTAACTTGTTTCCCGGGCACATATTCCTGGATCACTCTTTTGACATCTTCATTCATGGTTGAATTCTCCTTGTCAGTTAGAGCGTCAATTTACGAAACAATCATATTAAATAATCATTTGTTTGTCAACACTTTAACCTTTAATTCTTTCTTTTTACGAAGTTATCGGCTTTGGTATTAAATAAGCTTAACATCGACATCAAGGTTAATTATTATTCCGGTTCTGTTTGGACTTTTTTTGACTAGCACTTATGCAAAGCAGCTAACACAATCAGAGAAATAATTAATCCTTAAGCGATGTTGTGAATTCGTTTAGGTAATTAATCCATTTCTGCCGGTAAAATCATATTGACGTCTTCATGTGGTCGGGCAATAACGTGTACCGATATCAGCATGCCCACACGTGAGGCCGCTGCTGCGCCGGCATCAGTTGCGGCTTTTACCGCACCCACATCGCCTCTAACCATGACAGTTACTAAACCGCTGCCAATTTGCTCTTTTCCTACTAGTTTTACATTTGCCGCTTTAACCATCGCGTCCGCTGCTTCAATGGCTCCGACCAACCCTTTAGTTTCAATCATTCCCAATGCTTCTGTAGCGCTCATTTTTTTCCTCCTAAAATTTTTTTCTTGCAAATTTTCTTCTGTGAATGTTTACTTGCTGTCGTTTTATTTCTTTTCTTCACATAAATCCTGCCAATTGGCAGGGTAAGCCGCAAAGAAAAATGTACAATGATCTGGCGAACTAAATGTTACCGGTGTTTCTTTTGGAATAAACATCACATCGCCAGCATGACCACTGTGTGTTTTTCCGTTGTATGTCACCTCTAAAGTTCCTTCTATTATATAGTCCAATTCATCATAACCCAGATACCAATCAAAAGATGACTTTTCAATTTTCAAAAAACCAGTTGCCATATTGGGACTTTCTTCAATTGTCAATATTTCTTTAAAGGTGACCTTATCATTTGGATTGCCCGTATCAAAGGGTTCATAAACAACACTGCTGCCTCTGATCAGTCTGACTCGGTCAGGTTCAGTAACCTTTTTAAATTCGTTATCGGTTGTTAGCGATCCCAACACTTCGTTCACAATCCGGGTGATTAATTCTTCCGAAATATCCATATCCATGACTCCAGTCTTCTCTTCATTCGCTTTATCCATTGATATTCCCCCTTATTATTTGAGTTTTTACGATTTTATAATAACGTCTTACAATAAAATGCTTTTAAAGTTCTTGTGCGGCGCCGGAATAACGGCGTAATACACCAGGTTACCACTTTCTTTGATGCTTTCGATCCCGGCTTCCATTGATGCGTTGACTTCTGAAACATCGCCGGTCATCACGACATAAGATTTGCCGCCGATACCAGAGCCTAATCTCAATTCGATCAGCTGTACCCCAGATGCTTTTGTACAATTATCAGCTGCGACGATCAATGAAGCCATTGCCAGGCTTTCAATTACACCGATTGCCCCAATCTTCTCAATCGATGTTGATCCAGTCATGGCTAAAAAAATTTGTTCATCAACATTGGCGATCATTAAATCGTCAATAATAAACTCCTTACCCATTGCTTTTCCGGCTTTGATTGAATTTTCCACCGATCCCACATCACCATAGATCAAAGTTATATATTTTCCCGGACACGTTGCGGTTGACAACATTAATTGAACATTGGCCGTCTTTAACATATGATCCGCAACTTCCATTCCTTTTGCGATGCTATTCAGTTCTACAAAACCAATTGCATTTATCATGTTTCCCTCCTTTACTGAGCTTCAATTTAAGTAATTGCAAAAGTACCATGAGCTTTGAGCCCAGTTTCGCACGAAACAATTTCTACACTGTACGGCGAACAGTTCGATGAACTGTTCGCCTACACGTTACGAAATTGTTTGTGGAAACCGCCCCCAAAGCAACCGTTGTTCGATGTTTTTTAATTTCACAGTTACCTATAAGCTTCAATTGTTATGGATTCTTTAGTGACCGTTTTAATTACGCCGGTAATGCTGGCGTGAACATTGGCGCTCAAAATTCCATTCTCCATTTTCCCAATTAGTGTCCCGGCACTGACTGTCATTCCATTTTCGACAATAGCTATTGCCGGTGCGCCAAGATGTTGTTTGAGCGGAATCACGACTTTCTCTAAATGCTGTTCAAATTTTTCAAGTGGCGCTTTGACATCATATTCTTTTATCCCAACTCGTTCAATCAATCGCTTTACCGGAATCTTGCGATAATCGATCATCTCAGATGGCGGTTTAATTTCAGCATTTTTGTCAATCTTGACACCTGCTTTTGCCATTTCCTGTTTGATCATAATATTGACTCTTCGTGGTGATAGACCATTGGGACAGGCGTATAATTCACAGGCGCCACATTCCGAACAGCCGAGGGCTGTTTTCATTCCAGAGAAATCTGACAATCCATAGTTTGCAATCCGCATCACGATATGAGGTTTGACCTGGTGACCAAGTAAATCCCGGGGACATAAATCCGTACATTTCTGACATTGGATACAGGCGATCCGCGACTGTTTTAACACTTGTTCCATGGTTTTTGTTTTTTCCCGGATCAGCAAAGAATCGGTATTTAATAAAATAATCGCTTTCGTTGTTTTAGTAATGGGTGCCTCAAAGTCGGTTATCAGCTTTCCCATCATCGGCCCGCCATCAATGCCGACTTTTCCCTCTAATGAATCTACTCCGCATAGTTCCAGCGCTTTTTTATAACTCATCCCAATCGGCAGACAATATGTCGCCGGCCGATTGACTTCTCCAGTAATTGTTACAAAGGTAGTGGTTACCGGTTCTCCTTGACCGGCACGATTACGTTTAAGACAGTTTCCACATTACAGACAATGCAACCGACATTTAATGGAATCCCGCCTCTGGGAACGGCTCTTTTTAAGACCTCATAGACAGTTATCTGTTCATCTCCGGCTGGGTAAAAATCCTTAAGCGGGAAAACTTCGATGCTTTGATCGTTCCCGATCGCTTCATTTAATCGCTTGATGACCTCCTGATGTTTTTCCTTAATGGCAATAAACCCTTTGACTGCGCCAGTTTCCTGTACTATTTTGTTTAATCCATCAAGAATTTCGGCAGTATGGTGAATCAATAACTCTTGATCCACCCGGATCAATGGTTCGCACTCTGCCGCATTGACAATGACATATTCGGCCTCGGCGTCTAATTTTACATGGGTCGGAAAACCGGCTCCCCCGGCTCCGACGACACCGGCTTCGATGATACTGTTGATAAATTCAAGATTCATTCAGACCCTCCTCAGCTTCATTTTGGGCATCGATAATACCGATAATAATGCAATCCACCGGTGCATTTTCTAAACCCTCGGTTCTCCTAGCCGAGCTGCCATTAGTGATCAAGACCAATTCACCAATTCCGGCCCCGATTAAATCGGTAGCAACAACTATTTCAGAATTTTCCATTTCTTTTTCACGATTTAGGATTTTTACCTTCAGAAATTTCAAGCCTTTTAACTCATCTTCTTTTCTGGTACACCAGATACTGTCGACAACGCGTCCAATCTGCATTTAGCGCTCACCCCTTTCGTTAAACTGATTTGATATGATTTTCAGAGCTTCACCGACTGAGGCAACATCTCCAAGCACAGCGATCATGGTAAAATGCTGCGGACAGACACCTTTAATCTCAACAACCTCCACATCAGCTGCTTTTTCTGCAAGATCAGTCGCCACAATCATCTCGATTAATTTTCCCTGAACCAGTCCGACGGTATCAAATGCCTCACTTCCCAGAAAATCTTTTGCGACCGTCCGGCTCTTCAGCATTTTCACAACACCTTCAGAGGGAGATTTAATGATTTCAATGTCCATACTTCACCTTTGCAATCCTTTACATTTAAAAAAACAAAAAACTTCCATGTCACTACCCTCTTTAAAGGATAATCACATGGAAGCTTCGTCGCTTTTATACAAATACTCCGTTGCATTTGTCATATTAAATTATGGATTCATTATCGCAGATTTATGTGGTTCTGTCAACCATCTTTATTTAAAAAAACAATCACTTTAATTTTCAATAAAAAGCCTCTTTGTTTGATTGTGTTAAGTAAACAAAGAGGCCAGCTTTATTTGGATTTTAAACTTCTAGTTTTTTCTTGCGGAACGCTTTTAAATATTGAACATTAAAATTATCCCGACCAATTAAAGTCTCAGCAGCACAAATATTGGACATCATTTTTTTATCCAGCGGGTCAATTAAAAGTGAATCCAGACCTTTTGAAATGGCCATCACGGCAAAATTTCGATTTAAAAATTTCCGTTCCGGCAATCCAAAGGAAATATTCGATAAACCACAAATGGTATGAATGCCTTGATATTTTTCCATAATGGCTTCGACTGTATCAATAAAACCTTTTCCATAGGTGATGTCGGTTGAGATCGGTTGAACTAACGGATCGACATAAATATTTTCGATCTTCACGCCCTTTTGAACCAGCTTATTAATTAAAATATCGGCTATTTTTAAGCGATCTTCCTTGGTTTCCGGCATTTTTTCGTCATCCATACACAATGCAACAATTTTTAAATCAGTACCAGCAATGAGAGGTAAGATGGTGTCCAGCCGTTTCTGTTCCAGGGAAATGGAATTAATCATGGCATCATCCCCATTGAGTTTAATTCCCCGTTCAATGACGGTGGGATCGGGACTATCAATGGAAATGGGTAGCTTTGTGACTTCTTTGATATTTTTGATCAGCCACTCCATGTATTCCCCTTCTTTGCCCACAAAAATACCTGCATTGACATCAATATAGGTAGCTCCGGCTTCGGTTTGGTCGATGGCCAGCTTTTTAATAAAATCGCTATCACCTTGCTTGATGGCCTCGCCAACCGATTTTCGGCTGGCGTTAATTAATTCTCCTACAATGATCATTTTGTTCCCCTACTTATGAAGCCATCAGATTTCTTGCAAATACAACAGCTTCACCTGCGTCTTCTGCAAAACCATCGGCTCCAATTTCTTTAGCAAATTCTTCTGTTACTGGTGCGCCGCCGACCATGGTTTTTACGCCTAAGCCTGACTTCTTGATAGCAGCAACGGTTTCTCCCATAGTGGTCATGGTGGTTGTTAACAAAGCTGATAAACAAATAATACCGGCATTGTTTGTTTTGGCTGTTTCAATAAATTTATCTGCGGGCACATCGATGCCAAGATCAACGACCTCAAAGCCAACACTTTCCATCATCATGGAAACAAGATTTTTGCCGATATCGTGAAGATCGCCTTCGACGGTACCGATAACAACGAGACCTCGTCCGCCCTCATCACCTTTAAGATAGGGTTTAATAACTTGCATGCCGGCTTTCATGGCATTTGCTGCCATCAGCATTTCCGGCACATACAGATCGCCGATGGAAAAAAGTCGACCGACTTCATCCATAGCTCCGATAAGACCTTCATTCAGAATGATTTGAGGATCAACACCGGCTTCAATGGCTTCTTTTACCGCTTCAACAACATCATCATCTTCAAATTCCATAATTGCATCATAAATTGCTTGTGTACTCATTTTTTAATTCTCCTTAATTTATCTTATAATCAGTTAGCTAATAATCGTTTATTTTTAATCGTTTGTTTTTTAATCTTTATATTAATTCTTTACTACCAAACCATGTCGCCTTTTACAAGGCCAGGGAAGTTATTTCTGATTTTTTCATCAATTTCTGCCGGGAATGTTTTTTGAACTGAGTTTTTAAAGATCTTATTAACTTGTTCAAAAGCTCTTTCTTCGGCGGTTGATCTGCTTGCTTCCCATTTTTTACGCATTTCACGAGTAGCGACTTTAGGATAGAAGGCCATTTTACGCATGTTTTTCTGGGTATGTTTAAGATCCAGATAGGTTCCCCCCGGTCCAACTTCATGGATAAGATCCAGACAGAGATTGTCTTCGCTGAATTCCATTCCGCGTTTCATCCGTTTAAGCATTAAGGCAATTTCATTGTCAATAACTGCTTTGGAATAGTCAAAGGCCATCAGGCTACCCAATAAACCACCCATATTAAACATATCAGATCCGGCTAAAAGAGCACCAGTGGTATTAATTCCTGTTTCATAACCGCACTGAGCGTCATTAATCTGTGAATTGGTTAAACCAATGTATCCACCCGAAGGCACGCCATAGAATCTGGCCATTTGTGAATGAGCCATTTGCAGCATTCCGGTTTCAACGGCACCTGGGGCGTAGTTTCCGGTTCGCAAGTCTGCGACAGTTGATAAAACAGCATAAATCATCGGAGCGCCTGGACGGATCAGTTGAATTAATGTAGACAGGGCTAGGAATTCGGCATTACCTAACACTAAGGTACCAGTCATCGTCATTGGTGATGTCATCCCGGCATTAGGCACGATGGTTCCATAAACTGGCAAGCCTTTTTCGGTTAGATAAATGACGGCATCGGTGGAATCCACGTCCATCGTCAGTGGTGAAACCACCGGACAATAATGATGATTAATAAATGGTCTTTCTTTATAGGCTTCTTTACCACCAGCAATGATGGCTCCCAATTCCAGAACATCTTCCAGATCTTTAATGGTTGGAGTATTGCTTCGGACTGGCTTTTTACAATTTTTCAAAGCCGGGTAAAAACGTGACACACTGATTTGACCTTTTGGCGCATCTTGAGCCAATGTCGAAATAGAGAACACATCAAAGCCATCCAGTTCATTGATAAGGTTAGCAATATTGGCGATGTCTGATGAGGTTGCTCGTCGATCTTCGCCGGTTTTGGGGTCGATGATATTGGGAGCTGAGCTTCCGGTAATCACAACCGGACGATTATCTGGCAAGACAATGTCAAACTTTGGATCCTGAGCGGTGAATGTGTATTCCGGCACATAGGATTTCCGACAATCTTCTACCAATTTTCCTGGTATCTTAACCAAATGGGTTGTTTCATCTACCGAGCACCCTGCTTTTTTAAAGATCTCCCGGGCTTTTTCATTTCTGACACTTAATCCGGTGTTTTGCAAAATGTCCAATGACGCTTCGTGAATCCGAGTCACTTCTGCTTCTGTAAAATAGTCCATAAATTTCATTGATAATTCCTCCAATGTGGTTTTATTATTTAGGTAATTGCGAAAGTGCCGTTGTCTTTGGTTCTCAGACCATACTGTCTTGGCATTTCGCAATACCCTCTTTTAATTATTTATTTATATGCTTGTGGCAAGAATTTTAATCGGCCGGTCCCAAAATCAGAAATCTTGTAACTGGTAATGAGTTCGTCATTCTCATCAACATTTACTGTTTCAACTTCAATTAGTCCTAAAGCTCGCATGGAAATCAAATGACCTTCCATCGCTTTTTTCTTAAATTGTTTCTCTTTTCCGTAATCACTGCCAAGTTCCTGCATGATCTCTGCCGATGTCACGCCTGCTTCTTTTGTAGACATCAAATGTAAAATCCTAAAGCGTAAGGGTAGCAAAACTGCCATCTTTCATACCTCCATATTTATATCGTTATTTCTTCTTAAACTTTTCTTAAATTGATTAATTCTTTTGGATTCGCTCCTACCAAAACAGCACCAGCAACAATAGTGAGACCGCCAATGATAAGAGTAGGAGTGATTTGTGTTCCAAGTAACAACCAACTAAAGAATACTGACCATAAAGCATAGGTAATATTTAGTGCCATCGCTCGGGAAGCACCTGTTTTATTGATCGCTGTATACCAACAGATATAAGACCCACCGCCTAAAAGTGCGGCCATGGCGATAACCCCAATACTTGCTGTTGTGAAGGCGCCAAAGAACATTTGATATCCAACTACTCCAAGCAATAATGGAATAACTGCCACTAAATAAACAACGAATGAAGTCGCTTCACGAATTCCCACCGCAACTTCTGGATCAACCATGTCCATCCCAAATCCTGAGATAACGCCTTCTGTTCCCCAGCCAATCGCTGCTAAGAAAGCAAGCGCAATACCAGCGTAGAAATATGGGAAAGATTCAGCAGCAGGTGGAACCCAGCTGACAATTGCAACACCCATAATTGAAAGTAAAATACCAATCCAGGTTCTAACACCAATCTTTTCTTTTAGAAAAATAACTGATAATATAGCCCCAATTGCTGGATATATTGCCGTTATGGCGAGTGCATAAGATGGTCCTGCCAGGGTGATTCCCAACATATAACCAGACATTCCAATCGGTCCCCCAAACATTGCCGCTAAACACACCATCATACCCGGTTTAGTACGGAGACTTCGGCCATATTCTCGCCATTTACCATTGAATAAATTAAAAAGAAAAACCCAAAATCCAGCAAAGCCATCGTGCAATGCCGCGCCGACAAGTGGTGCTACCAGAAGACTAGCCCCTTCTGTAAAAGGCGCCATTCCGAAAGCAATACTCATGATTACTCCACTTAATCCCCAAGTCATCCCCGATACGACCCCGAAGCCTAAACCCGATTTCGCATGGCGCAATTCTTGTTGTTCCAGTCGTTCCGTAGTGTTCATAAAAATCCACCTTTCAAAATTTTATTTGCCGTTTATAATCTGTTGACCATTTCTTTGATCGCATCTTCATTTGCTTCAATCCAATCCATTAACTTAATCTGATGTTTTAAATAAGCAAGGTATTCATAATCATTAAGCTCATCCATATCATTATAGTATGCATCGACACACCAGTTAATCAGATACACATTGGCAAAAGCCAGCATGTTTTTCATCGAGGCTTTTTCTTCGTCCGTAAAACCGGTTAAGCCTTTAAGGTCATGCATCTTCTGTTCATAAGCATTCAAGAAGATTTCACATTTATCCAACCGCATCTTATCTTCTTCCTTATCTTCCCAGAAGCAACAGGAGTAAATCATTCCCAGACAAACATCAAAAAGTCTTAATTCAATTTTAGACCAGTCAAAATCGAAAATTCCTACAACTTGATCGTCTTTGAATTTAACATTACCGGGATGATAGTCATTGTGAGTTGGGTTGTATGGCATTTTTTCTGCGATTGCCTGAGGGATCTTGTTTTTCTTGATCACCTCGATAATGGCATCCAATTTTTTATTGAAAAATTCGTGGTAAATATTATCATAGTCAGCCTCAGCATAATCAGTGAATATTTTGGGCAGGGTTTCAACAAAATCCAATATTTTAAGTTCAACCCGTTCCAATCCCATGGGATCAAAGTCTCTGGCGGCATTGTGGAAGGTCGCCATGACTTCGGCCATACTGGCAAACTCTTTATCATTACAATAGGGTGTGAGCCAGGTATACTTGTCTTCACCGCTTAAATATTCATAAACGGCATAATATTCAATATTTTCATCTTCACCTTCGATGATGGGGTTTTCGATCCTGATGTATCCCCTGCCATCAGCAGCCGGTATAATCCCAGCGGCAATATCTAAACCATGTTCTTTGGCAAAGGTAATCAATAAATGTTCAAATTCGATTTCTTTTTCTTGAATCCCGGTTTTATATTTTCTGACAAAGTACTCTTCAACCTTGCTGTCCTTTTCAACCCGAATACCAAAACTTCGATTGACATAACCACCAAAAATTTCAAGCACTTCGTTTACTTTACCAAAATCGTATTCGTTTTCAATGACTTCAACAACACGATTTCTTAAAAATATCTTGTCTAAATCTTCCTGGAGACTCGTAACCCCAATTCGAATCTCTTTTATCTGCGTATACATGAGATAAAGTTGTGCAGAACTCGTTGGTTTAAATTCCAACATTTTTGACGTATCCATTTTCATTTTAAGCTCCCCTTTTTTTATTGTAATCGACTACTTTCGTACAGTATATAGTAAGTATGGCCATGAATAAAATCAAAATTCTTGTTAACAATGGTAATATCTTGTTATTAATTCATAATTTTTTCCATTCTCAGAAAAAATTGAGTTGAATTTTTATAAATAGAGTCAAAAAAATACCCCGGAATTGATTTCCGAGGTAAAAATAGTATCGATTCAATAAAATAAAACACTGTTATTCACAAAACGACCAGATTTTTTTTATTTATCATGTAAAGTATCTCAAATTAAGCTTCTTGAGTGATTTCTTTAGCATTTTTCAAACTTAAAGCTACCAATACTACCGAGATAACACTGCCGACGATTAATGTGACCGCTGCAATCTGCCAATCTGATCGTGAAGCAGTTAAATTAAATGTTTCTCTCAAAATCTTTAATACATAGGGTGATAGAAATTGTCCAATCCCAGTCCCACTGACATAGATTGAAATTGCAACTGCAGCATATTTTGGCTTTGTTGCACTTTTGGCCACTGCTATTACAATTGCTGGATTGAACATTCCAAAACCGATGCCAAATATAATGGCTCCGATTATGAGGGTTGCCATGCTGTTTGCCAAAATCAATACGACAAAGGACAAACCAACAAACAAAGCACCAATAGATGCACTGAATTGTTTTAATATTTTTGAAATATTTCCGTAGAGTAAACCCACAACAAACGCAGCTGCGGTAAAAACACTTAGTACGGTTGCTGATTGGGCTGCATTCCCAATACCATCCGCTTTCATTACCATTGCCAGATTTGTCATAAAACAAAATTGGACAATGTTTAACAAAGCACATACCAATGCTAAAACATATGTCATCGTTGTCAGTTTCTTTTCTTTTACTCCGGAAGCGTCCACTTTTTCTGGCTTTTTAACACCGGTATCTGGAAGCTTAAACCAGATAATCAGGGCAATTGGTATCACCAAAATGAATCCAAGGAATGAAAAACGCCAATTATATGCTGCAAGTATGCCACCCATCATTTGGAATACCATACCTGCGGCTGCACCGACTGCACTTTTAAAGCCCATTAACTTATTCGCCTGTTGTCCAGTAAATAGATCGGTAATGACCGCAGACGCCATTGGGAAGACGAGGCCATAACCTGCGCCAAAAACAAACCGCATGACGATCATGAATTGAAGATTTCCGACAAACGCCGAAGGTATACCACCAATGAAAATGAGAACCATCGCAATTGTTATGATTTTCTTGATGCTTATATACTGAGTCAATTTACCTGATATCAAAGCAAAAAACACCATCATCAGTGAAGGAATCGTGGATATCAGTTTAATCGTCTCTGGGGCTGCTTCAGGAAATGCCTTTGCAATCTCCGCTAATGCCGGAGTTGTCATACTGGTTGTGTACAGCAGTAAAGCAACTGACAAGGATGCTATTTGGACCCACACATTACTATTCTTTTGTTCGCTCATTTTTTTCTCCTTAAAATAATTATCGGATTGATTTTTGAAGATTTGGTATAACCGCATTAAAATATAACCGTGTTTAGTTTTGTTAATATTATCATCAATCTTTATAATTGTCACTACTTTTTATTTGTAATTATTCTGTATTTTATCTATATCATTCAGCATATCAACTATTTCAAGTACTATATTCTGTATTTATTCGTAAATTTATTTATATAATCAATTTAAACGTTGACATTTGTCTTCTTACAAATTATAATCTAATTAATTTAACCGTGTTTAGTATTTAAGTTGTTTTAGAATTATGGATGTAACATTTGAGAATAAAGGAGCGAAAATGAATGATCGTGTGAAAAAATTACAAGATGAAAGAACTCAGTTGTTCACTGATTTATACACCGGCACGATTCCTAAACGAATTCCCATTAATACGGCGCTTCCCTTGGAATGTATGATTGAATATTCTGGCAAAGATTTGGGAAGAACACAGTGGAGCCGAGAAGGCGTAAAAGAGATTTATGAAAAAGCGCTTGAGATTACTTGTAGCGATGCTTATCCAGCAAATTTTTCTCGTTACCCAGCTCACTTCCACATCCTAAAATCGATCGGTTTTAGGATGGGTTCCAACGGGATTATTCAACATCCCGAAATATCCGGCATGTTGCCGGAAGATTACGATGAATTTATAAAAAATCCTTATGATTGTCTAATGGAGAATATTTTTCCCCGACTCTATCCCGCTTTAGACACCGAACCTGTTCATCGATCCATGGTTCTGGCGAAGGCAATGAAAGCTTATTATGAGTATATTGAGTTTTATGCTGGAATTGATCAGGAGTTAATCAATGAATATGGATTTTTTGTTCCACCTCCTGGTTCGAGCACCGGAGGAACAACCCCTTTTGATTTTTTAGCCGATTTTCCCAGAGGATTCAAGGGAATAACCATGGATATCAAGCGCTGCCCTGAAAAAATTCTTGAAGCTTGCGAAGCGATTCTTCCCTTATCAATAAAAAAAGGAACCCCCATAAAAGCCTCTCCATTGGGTTCCAATTTTATTGCGCTACATATGGCTACCTATTTAAGAACCAAAGATTTCGAAAAATACTACTGGCCGACTTTCTATAAACTCGTTCACGGTTTAGCTGAAAAAGGACAGACTTGTCACATTTTCTGCGAAGATAACTGGATGCGCTATCTGGATTATCTCTACGAAATGCCCCAGGGCACCCGTTTTTATTTTGAGTACGGCGATCCAAAATTGGTAAAAGAAAAGCTTGGTAAAAAACATATTATCTCCGGTTTTTATCCCATTACTTACTTGAAAACAGCAACCAAAGAACAATGCATTGATAAAGCCAAAGAGCTCATTGATATCCTGGCTCCTGGAGGAAATTACTGGTTCACCTTTGATAAAAGTCCCGTTTCTCTTAATACAATCAATCCTGAGAACTATTTAGCGGTTCTCGAGTATGTTCGGGATAACGGAAGCTATCACAATGCCGGTGACAAAGTTTGGACGCAACCAAAAGAGGCTTCTATTGAACCGATTCTAAAAAATATTCCTGAGTTTAAAAGTAAATATTATACGCCATATGAAGAATATGAAAGACTCAACCCACCTCCAAGACCTGATCTCAATGATATCATTGGTCAAAAAATGCAGCAATATGAGGACATGCTCTTCAATATGCTGCTGATGATGTGCTAACCTGACAAAGACTAACTAAATAATATCAGGCCAATACTATTTATAACCATCATTCGGCAATAGTATTGGCCTGATAAAATTATTTATTATATGGTTTTTGAATTGATCACAACAATTATCTCACGATAAAGTTTTTCTCAACTTTAACTTCTATTTCATCAATCATTTTCCGAGACGCTTCAATACATTGATCAATAAAATCATTTTCAAAACGCAGACTTTGGAAAAGCAAACGAATTTCTAACTCGGCCAGATATTCGCTACTGCAATCTAAATAACCATCATCTCGCGAAACGTGGAGTCCATGAACCACAGCAAGATTTGCCAGTGCCAGTGCCTTTACCTCTAGCCGCTCAAGTCCAAGTTTATAAGAGCGATTGATATTTTCAACAAAGCCGACCGAAGCACTTTCGTTTTTCATCAAAATATTTGTATCACACAGTTCATGATAAAACTGATTCAAATGTCGATTCAATCGGCAATTGCGATTTTGAACTCGGTATTCTATTGCTGTTTTCAAAACAACATTGCAACCTGGAAATTTCTCATTGATGGAATTTTGGGTTCTGACTTTATTGGCAACCATATATTCATTGTATATTTCCAGTGCCAGGTTGTTTTTGTTTTTAAAATAATAGGCCACCATGGCTTTATTGGTGTCCGATTCCTGGGCAATTTCTGCTAAAGTCGTCTTAATAAAACCATGTTCATAGAATAATTGTTTAGCAGTTACATATATTTTATGCTTTGTTTGCAATCCTGCTTTATAGTTTCCCAAGCATTTTCTCCTCACTTTCATTTATCATTCATTTAGGCAATTGCGAAATTTAAAAATATCGAACAACGGTTGCTTTGGGTGCAGTTTCCACAAACAATTTCGTAATGTGTAGGCGAACAGTTCATCGAACTGTCCGTCGTACAGTGTAGAAATTCGCATTGCGATTTCTTCTGGTTGTTTCGTGCGAAACTGCGCACAAAGCTCACGACACTTTCCGCAATCAGTTAATCATTCATTGCGTATATTCTACCACAAAATAATTCTTTAACAGATATTATTCGATTATTTGTATTTTTTTATAACCAGTCAATTAACGATGTTACCACTTTCCCCAACATTAAAAAAACGCAATCTGATTCGATGCTGGTAACTGGTTTAAACAGCCCTGTTTTTCCAGTGTTTCGATCACCGATTTACTGATCTTTGTCCGCGCCTGTAAATCCTCACGGGACATATAAGGGCGAATCTGGGCTTCTTCAAAAATTCGCTGGGCGGCCTTATCACCAATTCCTTCCAAGGCATTTAAAGGCGGCAGTAAAGCATCGCCAATAATCCGGAATTGACTGAAATTGGACTCATAGACGTCCACATTTTTGAAGGTGTAACCACGGCACATCATTTCATGGGCTATTTCCAGCACCGTCAGTAAGGATTTCTCTTTGTTGGACGCTTTGGTGCCCAGATCTTTGATCTGATTCATCCGTTGCACCACCGCACCTTTGCCCTGGCTGATGAGCTGAGCATCAAACTCACTGGCCCGAACTGAAAAATAAGTGGCATAATAGGCCAACGGGTAATAGACCTTATACCAGGCAATTCGAAATGCCATGGTAACATAAGCCGCCGCATGGGCCTTAGGAAACATGTATTTAATCTTTTTACAGGAGTCGATGTACCATTCCGGCACCTTATTCTTACGCATGTCCTCTTCCCATTCGGGTTTGAGCCCTTTGCCTTTTCGGACGGCTTCCATAATGGTAAAAGCAGTTTTGGCTTCCAGCCCGGCGTAAATCAGATAAATCATAATATCATCCCGGGTACAGATCGCTTCTTTGATGGTGGCCTTCTTATCCCGGATCAGATCCTGGGCATTGTTGAGCCATACATCGGTTCCATGAGAAAGTCCAGAAATTCGGATCAGATCAGAAAATGCGGTCGGCTTGGTATCCAACAGCATTTCCCGAACAAAGCTGGTGCCAAACTCAGGAATCCCGCAAACTCCCAGCGGCGATTCAAAATCACTGTCTTTAAGATCAAGAGCTTTGGTGGAGGTAAACAGACTCATGGTTTTTTCATCATCCAGAGGAGTCCCAACTGGATCAATATCGGTAAAATCCTTGAGCATTTTTAGCATCGTGGGATCATCATGACCCAGAATATCAAGTTTCAACAATCGTCCACTGATGGATTCATAAGCAAAATGGGTGGTAACGGTGTCGCTTTCGGTATCATCTGCCGGTCGTTGAACCGGGCAGAAGTCGTAGATATCCTTATAAGTCGGTACGACCATTATTCCACCAGGATGTTGGCCGGTGGTCTTTTTCACCCCGGCACAACACTGAATCACCCGTTCCAGTTCGGCCCGGGTGGCTTTGATTTCTTTTTCGTCATAGTAGTTTTTAACAAAACCAAAGGCTGTTTTTTCGGCAATGGTCGAGATGGTTCCGGCCCGGAAAACTTTTCCCTTGCCGAAGAGCACCTCGGTATAGCGATGGGCTTCAGCCTGATTTTCGCCCGAGAAATTGAGATCGATATCTGGCTCTTTATCACCTTCAAACCCCAGGAAGGTTTCAAAAGGGATATCAAAACCATCCTTGTCCATTTTGGTATTACAATGGGGACAATTGGCATCTTTTAAGTCCGGTCCCACCCCAACCTCGGTACTGTTAAAAAACTCTGAATGCTTGCAGTTAGGGCAACGGTAGTGGGGTGCCAACGGGTTAACCTCGGTGATACCACAAAGGGTAGCTACAAAGGACGATCCCACCGATCCCCGGGAGCCGACCAGGTATCCATCTTCCATGGAATGGTACACCAGTTTCTGAGCAATCAGATAGAGTACTGAATAGCCGTTTCCAATAATGGAATCCAATTCTTTTTTGATTCGCTTCTCGACGATGTCTGGCAGCGGATGCCCAAAGAGCTCTTTGGCTCGGTCTTCCACCATTTCCCGAATCTCATCATCGGAACCTTCAATTACCGGCGGATAGGTGCCATCCGGAATCGGCAATACCTCTTCAATCAGTGCTCCGATTTTTCGGGGATTGTCGATAACAACCGCCCGAGCCGTTTCCTCATCCAGATAATCAAATTCATCCAGCATCTCCTGAGTGGTGCGATAATACAGCGGTGGTTGCTTACCGGCATCCTTGTAACCCTGACCGGTGAATAGAATTTCCCGATAAAGCGAATCTTCTTTATTGACAAAGTGGACATCGCCGGTGGCTACCACTGGTTTGTTCAAACTTCTGCCTAAATCTATGATCCGTTTATTCAATGTTTTAAGGGCTTCCTGGTCCGGGACACTGTTATTGTCGATCAGGTATTGGTTGTTACCCAGCGGCTGGATTTCCAGATAGTCGTAAAAGCTGGCAATCTGTTGAATCTCATCCTCGGATTTATTGTGGACCATGGCCGAAAACAATTCGCCGGCTTCACAAGCCGAACCTAACAGGAGATTTTCCCGGTTTTCGGCCAACAATGACTTGGGGATTCGGGGTTTTTTATAAAAATAATTCAGGTGAGACTCAGAGACCAGCCGATATAAATCCTTGATCCCCGCCTGATTTTTGGCATAGATGATAATATGGTTGGTGGCATTAATCCGGATGCTCCGTTCCCGGCTGGAAAGGGTGTTAAGGGTTTGAATCGAGGTGCAGCCCTTTTTCTCGGCCAAATCCAGAAGCTTCACAAATACCTTGGCTGAGGCTGACGCATCATCAAGCGCCCGGTGATGATTTTGAATGTCGATTTTAAAATGTGAGCATAGTTTCTTCAGGGTATGCTTGCTAATCTGCGTTAACAGGCACCGGGACATGGCCAGGGTATCTACTGCGGTATTTTCCCGTTGGATGCTGTGTTCCGACAACGCCTTGTTTAAAAAGCTCATATCAAACGAAGCATTATGCGCAACTAAAATAGTGTCGCCTGAAAATGCCAGAAATTCTTCAATGGCATCCCGTTCTTCGGCACCATCTGCGACCATCTGATTGGTGATATTGGTCAGATTCGTGATAAACGGCGGAATCTCACAATGGGGATTTACCAATGTTGTAAAGCTCTCGATGATCTGCTTATTTTTAATTTTAACGGCGGCAATTTCAATAATCTTATGGTTTCCGGGGACCAACCCAGTGGTTTCCAGATCAAAAAAAGTAAATTCGCCACAAAAGCCCTGATCCTGATTGCCAAAAACCATGTTCAGCTGGTCTTCAACCAGATAGCCTTCGACGCCATAAAGCACCTTGATTTTTTTCTTTCTGCCCAATTCCATCATTTCCGGATAGGCCTGCAAAACCCC
Organism: uncultured Acetobacterium sp.; assembly: GCF_963664135.1. Classification (NCBI taxonomy): domain Bacteria; kingdom Bacillati; phylum Bacillota; class Clostridia; order Eubacteriales; family Eubacteriaceae; genus Acetobacterium; species uncultured Acetobacterium sp. Next base: position 1,306,836 of record NZ_OY760905.1, read on the forward strand.
ATGATCGGTGATCCCGATGATATCATGTTGAAAATCTGATGCCTGCTTCATTATTTTTTCCACTTTGCTGACCGCATCCATTGAACTGAACTGGCTGTGCATATGAAGCTCCACCCGTTTTACCGGTGCGTCATCAGTTCGGATGGTTTCTTTGGAAAGATTGATGTTTCGGGGATAAAACATCATTTCCTGAGAATACTCATCATAATTGATTTTCCCTTCGGCCAGATACCAGCACCCTTCTTTAATCCCTTCAATCACTTCTTCCTTATCGGTGAAGATCTTACAGGTAATGCTGTTGGTATTGTCAGTGATATTAAAAGTGAGCAAGGTTTTATTGTTTTTCAGTGCCCGGGTGTTCACCCCAAAGACCCAGCCTTTAATAACCAGACTTTTCCCTTCTGATTCGCCATTAATACTGAAATCAACATTCTTAAGCAAATCATGAGGCTTGGTTATTTTTTTTCCAGAGACCACATCCCCGGGTTTTTCAGCTTTGGGAAGTTTGGCGGTACCGGTAGAACTTGAACTGGCAGTCGAAACAACGGGTTTAATATTGGCCAGTCGTTTCTCCAGATCCTGCTGACTCTTCTCTGCCACCGAATCTTCATCGGTGAAACGCACCACCAAATCAGCTTCCAGGCCATAATGCTCAGCGATCAACCGTTTGAAACGGCTGGAAAAAATGGCCAGCGCTTCGCCATCCAGTTCTCCCGTGGATCGCCCTCTGACATAAAAGGTATTGCCTTCAGCAATCAGGGTGTTGATCAGTAAGATATTGGTGATTTTTTGGTTAATGCCAACCAGGAGCTGGCTGACGCCCTTGCCATCAGTTGATAGCAGATGCTCGCCATTTTCATATTTTAAGGGAGCGACCTCAATTTGAAGGGCCTGGGCGTAATCGAAAATTTCTCGTAATTCGGTATCGATAAATTCAGTATCTGCCTGTTTTTTAGGACTGGAAAATTTAAAAATCAATTCCCCTTTACTGGAATTGATTTTTATACTATCGGTGATTAGATGATAGTCCGTTATTATTTTTTGATATCGTTCTTGTCGTCGGGTTAAAATACTCAAAGATCTCGCCTCACATTTTTTCTATTTCTTCCATTAACACAGAGATGATTTCAGCCTCTGTGATACTTTTTATAATCTCACCCTTTTTAAATAAAACTGCTTTATTTTTCCCGCCGGCGATGCCAATATCGGCAGCCTTACCTTCGCCAGGACCATTAACAATACATCCCATCACGGCCACCTTAATGTCTTTTTCCACAAATCTTAGTTGCGCATTGATTTCTTGGGCAATGCCAATCAGATCTATTTCGGTTCGACCACAGGTGGGACAGGAAATGACTTCGACACGGGAACGTCTGCCCTCATATAAACCGATACCGCGCAGAATATCTCGGGCAACATCAATTTCTTCTAAAGGATCTCCGGTAACCGATACCCGGAGGGTATCCCCTAATCCATTAAGGAGCAGGTAACCAATGCCCATGGCTGATTTAACAGCTGAACTTCGTAGTATTCCGGCCTCGGTGATCCCCAAATGAAGCGGATAATCGTATTTTTCTGAAAACTGTTCATAGGATTCAATGGTAAAACGCACATCTGAAGCCTTCATGGAAACCGCAATATTATCAAAACCAGCTTCCTCCAGCAGATGAATGTGCTTTTCTGCCGATTCCACCATTCCTTCTGGGGTTACCTGACCATCGTTCTTTGCCAGAATTTCTTTTTCCAGGGAGCCGGCGTTTACTCCAATCCGAATCGGAATGCTGCGTTCGTTAGCCATAGCCACAATTTCCCGGATTCCTTTTCCTGAGCCAATATTACCAGGATTGATCCGCAGCTTATCGACGCCATTTTCCATGGCCATCAGTGCCAACCGGTAATCAAAATGAATATCAGCTACCAGCGGGATCGTTATGCCACTTCTGATACCGGCGATGGCGTTAGCTGCAGTTTCATCTGGAACAGCTACCCGGATAATCTCACATCCTGCCACTGCCAGACCATTAATCTGATCCACTGTCGCTGCTACATTTCTGGTATCGGTGTTGGTCATGGACTGAATGGCAATCGGGTGCTTGCCACCAATTGCAACGGGACCAATATTTACAACCCGAGTTTCTTTTCGATTTTTCACATGCTTCTCCTAAGCGGCCAACCGCATGACATCGTTAAAAGCAATCAGTATTGCCAATCCAATTAAGGCGATAAATCCAAAATAGTTGATCTTCATTTCCCATTCCGGACTCAGTTTACGGCGAACGATCATTTCAACTAAAATAATAAAAATACGGCCGCCATCCAATGCCGGCAATGGAAAGAGGTTGATAATTCCCAGATTAACACTTAACATCGCTGTGAATGCTAACAAAATAATGAGTCCGCTCTGTAAAAAGGTATCAACCATCGATACCATTCCAATGGGTCCGGCCAACTGATCAAGTCCCACCTGACCGGTAAACAACATCCCGAAGGACTGAAAAATCAAACCGGAAAATCGCCAGGTGTTAAAAAAGGCGGTTCCGATGGCGTCAAAAATATTCGTATGACCGGTAAATAAGGCCACGACAATCAGACAAAAGATGGCAAAAATAATATTCATTGCCGAGCCGGCCACTAAAACCAGCAGTTTTTGCCCCCGACTTTTCGCTTCGAAACTTCTGGGGTCGATGGGAGTGCCGGGATCTTTGGGAATAAGGTTGCCCTCTTCATCAAATTCCGGTTCTTCGCCCCGCATTTTACAAAATCCCCCGACGGGAAAGGCACGGATGGTAAACAGGGTTTCTTTTCCCTGATGACCAAACAATTTTGGCCCCATTCCAATGGCAAATTCTTCAACGAAAATGCCTGTTTTTTTTGCGACCATAAAATGACCCAGTTCATGAACAATGACTAAGACACATAATATGAGCAGTGTGATGAGTATGGTAACTAGATTCAAATTTTCACCTACGCGATGCCAATGGTTAATTTGGCAAAGATATAAATTAACGGGATAATAAACAGGATACTGTCAAATCGATCCAATATTCCCCCATGACCGGGTAAAATACTTCCATAATCTTTTATTTTGGCCTTCCGCTTAATCATGGACGCCATTAAATCCCCGCATTGTCCCGCAATGCTTCCAAAAATGCCAACAATCAGGTATAAATACCAAGGTAGAACAAAGTTAAAGTAAGAGCTCAGTATTGTGCCATAAAGAATGGTGCACAAAGCCGCAACAACTACGCCACCGATTGAACCAGCTATCGTTTTTTTAGGGCTGATCAGTGGTGCAATTTTTCTGTTTCCAATGGATTTGCCAACAAAATATGCGGCCGTATCGGTCGTAAAGGCAATCACAAAAATCATCCACATATAGTAAACACCTTTATTGACCGTTTCAAATAAAAAGAGATGACCAAACATCACCGGCACATAAATTAATCCCATCAGGGTTGCACTCCCCCGCTGAATACCAACATTTCCCGATAAAATTTCATAGCAGAAAATGGCAATAAACTCCAGCAATAAAACGGGCATCAGAAAATAATAATCCAATTTGATGGTAAGCATCAATATGCCTGCCAAAAAGACCATCAGCAAAATACTTATTTTAGGACGGATGAGCCGATTGATGGCACTGGTGTACTCTAAAATACCGGCAATCGCCAATAGCGAAACACCGATAACCAAAATAAAGCCGCCAGAGTATAAAACGAAAATGAGTAATGGCAGACCAATAACCCCTGTCCAAATACGGGTTTTCATCGAGCTTTTTTCGGCCCGCCGGCTTTCAGCTCTGGCTCTTTCAGCTCTTCTGCTTTCCAAAGTGCTATTCGGCCGATCCATAGCGCCGATTCCTTTTCTGATAATCATGGATCATTTCGTAGTAGACTGCCACTTCAAAATCCGGCCAAAAGACGTCTGTAAACATAAATTCAGTGTATGCCATCTGCCACAACATAAAATTACTGAGCCGACTTTCGCCACCAGTGCGAATTAACAAATCCGGATCTGCCTGACCTTTCGTATAAAGATGATCACTGATATGCTGTTCGGTTACTTCCTCTGGTGTTAAGCCCTGAGCAATAATTTCTTTCACAGCATTAAGAATTTCATCTCTGCCACCATAATTTAGTGCTATATTTAAAATAAGACCGGTATTTGCAGCGGTTTTGTTCATCGCCTTTACAGCTGCTTCTCTGACTTTTTTACCCAGTCTTTCCAGATTACCAATGACATTGATTTTGACATTGTTTTCATGTAGTTCACCAACTTCTTTATGAAAATATTCAACCGCAATATTCATCAGCCCATCAACTTCTTCCTGGCTGCGTTTCCAGTTTTCGGTGGAGAAAGCATACATTGTTACTATTTTTATGCCCGCATCTGACGATGCCCGGACGATTTTCTTCAGTGTTTTCATGCCGGCATTGTGACCAAATAAACGCGGACGATTTTTTGCTTTCGCCCACCGGCCATTTCCGTCCATGATTATTGCTATATGCTCAGGCAGATTATCTTTATCTAGCTGACTTATCATATTGCACCTCTTTTTCTATCGTATTTACGTAACTTCTAGATCGACTGTTTATTCTCTTCATGAATATTATATGCTATTTTTTAAGATTTGTAAATTCCATCACTTGGGGATAAGCCCAAACAAGATTTCCTTAAGACTTTTTTTAATGACTGATTTAATTTTCAAAAAGGAAAAAACCTCAAGCAATGCTTGAGGTTTTCCTGGAAATTATTGTGAAAATGAGAATTATTGTTATCAATATAACACCTTTCGGACAAAAAGTAAACGATTAAATGAAAATTAATTTATTTTTATTTAAGTTAAGTGTAACCTTAATCGTGTTAACGTTTATGTTAACAAACTAATTGTTAATCGGTTGTGCTTACAAAATCTAAATTGATCATCTTTCGATTTTATTTCTTTGTTAGAGAAATATAGCGGTAAAGCGTTGGTACCGACACTCCCAGACAATTGGCGAGATACCAAATCGTTCCTTTTACTGAAAAAGTTCCCATTTCGTCCAATTTTCCCACCAGTTCTACCTTTTCTTCTTTTGAAAGGAGCTTTAATTTTTTTAATAAATCCTGAGAAATGTGGTTCAGGTTATTATCAACCAATTCTTTAACATCAATGTTGATTTTTTCTGGCCCCTTTTCTTTTACATCTTTTTCAACAATTGGCGGCGTAATCATTTTATTTAAGAGGTCTCTGGCTGCAATCAGCTCATGGTTATCCGAATTGATACAGATCATCCCGATTAAAGCCTGATTTTCGTCTTTAATAAACCATGACGCTGATTTGATTGTCTCTTTTTTCTTAAATTTCTCCGGGTCATTATTCATAAATGGTACTTTTTTATGGATTTCACTTCTGATGATCTTTAAGTTTATTTCGGTAATGGGATCGCCAACCTTTCGTCCGCTGATATGTCCATTACGAATGGCCACCACCGAATGATGCCAATCCGTCATATCATGGAGGACGACTTCCGTATTTTCTCCCATAAATTCTGCTATAAAATCGACCAGTGTAACATAGGTCTCCAGTTTTTTATTCACTCATTTCCCTCACTTTTATATATAAATTGTCACGAAAATGCCCATGATCACTTACCAAATGGCGTGACCATGGGCACTTCTTTGTGAACACTATTTTGTTTGTGTATAATTATTTAACTGCGATGGCTTCTATTTCGAACAGAGCAGCTTTTGGCAACGCTGCTACCTCCACACAAGAACGGGCGGGATACTCTGCCTGATCTGCAAAAAAATCAGCATAGATACCATTTACGGTGGCGAAGTCTGACATGTCGGCCAGAAAAATAGTGGTTTTCACAATATCTTTTCGGGTAAAACCAGCGTATTCCAAAATGGCATTCAGATTATCTAAACCTCTTTTGGCTTGTTCAATTACCCCCTGCTCCAATTCACCGGTTTCGGGGATCAGACCCAACTGACCGGACACATAAAGGGTTTCACCTGCTAAATAAGCGTGTGAATAAGGTCCTACTGCTGCAGGCGCCTTGTCTGCAATAATTGCTTGTTTATCCATTTCTTCCTCCTTGTATATTTATTCTTTTATGATAGCACAAATTTCTCAATGGCGTGCGCCACTCCGTCTTCATCAAAGGGCAGGGTAACATGGTTAGCGACAGCTTTAACCTCGTCCGGGGCATTCCCCATGGCGACGGCAAGACCGGCAAATTGCAGCATTCGCATATCATTATCACTGTCTCCGATAGCCATTACATTTCCCGGTTCTAAATTCAGGATCCGGCAAAGCTGTTTTAACCCGGCGCCCTTATTGGCCGATCGATGATTGACCTCAATATTGCTAGCAATGGCTTTTGTCAGCGTTACTCCATGAATTTGCGAAAATTTCTGCCATAACACCCGGTGGTTTTTGTCACTAAGTAAGGGAATGTTAATTTTTTCAATTTCCGAGGCGTGTTCCATTGTAAAATCAAAGACATTATCGACATCTTTGACCTTGCTTCGAATAAAGGCAATCAGATCTTCTGGCATACCATTTTTTTCGCCAATCTTTTCAAAATAACGAAGTTCACTATAAGATTGGCCCTGATAATAAACTTCACAAAATAAATTCCGACGCGTCAGGGTTTTAATGATCTTTTGGACGCTGCCAGCCCCCAGATAATTACTGCTGATCACTTCACAGGTGTTTAAATTGGTTACTGCAGCACCATTTGAAGTAACCGCATAATTTATTCCCGGGATACTGACAATGGATTCAGGCAATTGTCCTAATATACGACCGGTTGACGGCACCACATGGATGCCTTTGGCAATCGCTTCTTCCAACACAGTCCGGGTTCGTTCTGAGATCGACTGGTAATCCTTTTGAAGGGTAGTCCCGTCCATGTCCAAGGCAATTAATTTTATCTCCACGGTGTCTCCATTTCTGTTGTTTTATTAATTTCTTTTATCTTCTTAACACTACTAGCTAGTCTATCACAAGAAAAAGAGATTTTCATCAAGTAAGCCTTTACAATTTTCGTTAAAAGAATTGTTACAGGGTTTCCCTTTTAAGCATCTGAACCGGTTTATCTGAAAAAGTAAAAATCACCTGCGCTAATTGCCTGATTTCATCTTCATTATGACTGACAAAAATAACGGTACGTTTATCCTGCTCCCAAATTTTTGAAAAATCTTCGATCAACCGGTTTTTCAGTGAATAGTCCAAACTGCTGAAGGGTTCATCCATTAATAGCAACTCGGATGGATACAAAAAAGCCCGGGCAATGGCAACCCGTTGGCGCATACCGCCGCTCAACTCCTGAGGATAATAGTCGCCAACAGACCCCAGTCCGACCAATTCCAGCATGGCATCAATGTCGCTTTCGTGAGCGCCGGCTTTTCGGATTGATTTATCTTTAAATAGCAAACGCAGATTCTCTCTGACCGTCCGCCAGGGTAATAGCCGGGGTTCCTGAAAAATATAAGAAATTGATTGGGGATTAATCCCCTCAATTGTTCCGCTGTCAGGTTTTTCCAGACCGCTACACAGATTGAGCAGGGTGGTTTTTCCAGCGCCGGATGGCCCGAGAATCCCGGAGATCTTATTTTTTTCAAAGACCAGATTAAACTCTTCAAAAATAATTTCTTCCCCATATTTTTTGCACAACTTATTTATGACAATGGACATTGACCATCCCCCTTCCGATTATTTCTGGCAATCATATAAAGCGTAATCTTTTCAATGACAAGACTACAGATCACAATGACCAATGTCCAGGAAAAGAGCAAATCGGTTTCCAGATATATTTTTGCGTAATAAAGATTCATCCCAATGGATGGGAGGGCATTGGCTAATACTTCTGCTGTTACCGTGACCTTCCAGCCTAAACCAATGGCGTTCATCAGTGCGGACACCGCATAGGGTTTTACCGATGGTAGATAGATCTCGCTGATAATTTTCGACTGTTCCACATTATAAATTTTCGCCATCTGCAAAAGTTTTTTATCTGTGGATCTGACTCCCTGTACAACATTTGTCCAAGTTACGGGAAAACAAATCAGAAAGGTCACGACCAAGGGGACTAACCCCGATGCAATCCACAGATTAATTAAAATAATCACAGACACCACCGGCAATGACTTAATCGTACTGACAAATGGATTCATAATCGCGTAGAAAGGCTTATTGAGCCCACCTGCCAAACCAAGAACCAGACCAAGAGCGACCGAAATAAAAACCCCGCCAAAGACCCGCAACAATGTCACCCCGATACTCACAAAAAACTCAAAATCCCCTGCAAGGGTAATCACACCTTCCAGAGTTTTGAGTGGTGATGGCAATACCAGGGGACTATCTACCCAGCGAGCGGCCAAGGCCCAAAGGAGCACCCAGAAAAGGGCTACTCCTATTTTTCCTAATACATTTTTGATTTGACTATGCTGACTATTTTCCAAGAACGTAGAAATCTTCACCCGGAACTTTTCCTCCAACAGCTTTTGGTTCAAATCCCGCTAAGATGGTATAGTACTCATTTAAGGATTTTTGCGCATCTTTGACTGGAATAAATACGATATTGCAGTTTGGAATCGCTTTTTCTGCCAACGCTGCATCTGCCATAATCCCTGCTGCGACAATATTTTTCGCACCTTCGGCGGGATTATCATTGACTGCATTAATCGATGCTTCATAGGATTTTAAAAATTTATCCAACACTTTAGGATTGGCCTCAGCCCATTCTTTATTAACAACCAGTGCTGTCATTTGTAATTGGGAACCGTTATTTGCTTCTTCCCAGGCTTTTGACATGTCCACTGCCACTTTGATGTTTGGTTTTTTTGTTGTAATGGTCGTTACGAATGGTTCAGGAATCATGGCTATGGTGGCTTGACCAGCTGCTAATTGGGTCACTGCTTCACTATGTTCGGCCACATAATTAATGGTTACATCCACCCCTGGTGTCAGTCCATTTTTTTGCAACAAGTAGTTCAACACATATTCAGGGGTGGAACCCTGTCCACTGGCAACGATTGTTTTTCCTTTTAAATCGGCGATACGTGTAACGCCAGCCGCTTCATCTGCCACAATATAAAGCACTCCCAGGGTGTTAACTGAACCTAAAACGACCTTGCCTTCGGTTTTATTAAACAGCACTGCTGCTAAATTACTGGGAAGAGCCGCTATTTGAAAATCGCCATTGATGACACTGGCAGTTAGTTGATCCGGTGCACCAGCTACGGTAAATTCGGTGGTCACATTTTCGCCAAGATCAACACCGTTGACAATCATTTGGGCCATACCCATTCCGGTTGGGCCAGCAAGGGTTCCAACCTTAACCGTTTGAGGCTCGGCCGGTTTTGCCTGACAAGCGGTAAATCCCAATGTCATCACCAACATCAAACCAAGGAGGATCGTTAATTTCTTTGCATTCATTTTTCTAAACATTTTCTTTTTCATCCTTTTCTTCAAATTCTTTTTTTGAGACAGTCAATTTTGAATGTACTTCCCTTAGTTTACCTAACCGTCCATTTAAAGAATTGATCTCATTCATATTACCGCATAAGGTAATACAGATAATCGAAATGCCCTTATCTGCCAGCGGTAACCCCATTCTTCCAATAACCAATGATTGATACTCGGCAATAATCCGGTTAAAATCTTCCTGAACTGCTTGGGGATTTTCTAAAATAGCGGTCAGTACTGCTACCCGTTCGATGATCCATCACCCCTTTCACACGCTTCATTACAAATCACAAAAAAACTTCCTGTTAGGAACAGGAAGGCATTGACAAAATCACCTATATTAAGACAGGTTTTAATTTTGATCTCATTCCTTCCAAATCAGAACTTCTTTTCTGTCAGGTAAACGGTATCACATTCAATTGCAATCATTTTAACATGTAAATAGTTTAATTAAAAGAAAAAGAAGGTGGAAAAATTCGACTTTAATTCTTGTTTTATCTGCCAAAACTAACTATTTTAGTCGGTTTATAACCTTCAATTTTTACTTATAAAAAACCCCGCAGCTGAGAATTTCCATTTGAGAAACGACCATTATTTTTAATAAACCTATTTGTTTATCTAATCATCAATATTCCCGAACGCTCCCCGACGATATCACTAATTTATGGGTAAAGATAAGGCAATCTCCACAGAATTGTGATATAATTCTAACATCAAATACTATTCTAATCGAAACGAGAGGGTGTCAGTGAAATAGTTTCATGACAAACTTTTAATTTATAAGGAGAATCATTAATGAAACGTAAACTTAAACAGCACATCTCGTTAATTTGTGTTGTGCTGCTTATGGCTTTTTTACCGGCCAACGCTCTGGCCTTTGAATCTATGAAAAGCGAGAATAATCAAATGACGATTAACACCCTGTCAGAAATTCCGGATATTGAGAGCAACGGTGATATTAATCAACAAGTTGTCATTATTTACAAACAGTCTAGCGCAATGAATGTCCAAAGTCTGTTTTTATCCACCAACGAAGTCGTCAGCGGCGAAACCGTGTCGGATCGGGTGGATGTACTGGAAGTTAAAAATGATGTGAATATTGATGCATTCATTAACAGGGTTAATGAAAATCCCAATGTTCTGGTTGCAGATCGAAATAAAATCATTAATACTTATTCACTCCCCAATGACCCTTATGTTACGGATGGTAAAGCCTGGCAGTTTCAAAATATCGGTACTGATAAAACCTGGGATCAGGTCTCAAATTCGGAAACCATTGGTGTGGCAGTATTAGATACAGGCTTAAACACCACTCATCCGGATTTAATAGGTCGTACCATTGCTGGCTATGATTATGTCTCTAAAAGTCCCAATGTTATCGATCAGGACGGTCATGGTACCTTAGTCAGTGGATTTGTTGCTGCAACAGCCAATAATGGGGTCGGCATCTCTGGTGTTGCCGGATCGGCCAGTATAAAAATTGCCCCTTATCGCGTCGGTACTAAAGGTCTCATGGTCAGTAATATTTGTGCTGCGCTGATGGATGCTGCTGATCGTTCGGATATTAAGGTTATTAACATGAGCTATGGCGGTTATGAATATAATAACAGCGAAGCCGCCGCCATTCAATATGCCAAAGACCGCGGCAAGGTGCTGGTCGCAGCATCTGGTAATGAAGGTGAACCAACTGACAATGAAGCCAGCTTACTTTCTTATCCGGCTTCGTATGAAGGTGTTATTTCAGTGGCGGCCACCAGCAGTTCCAATAATCGGGCTTCTTTTTCACAATATAACAATATGGTCGATTTGGCAGCCCCTGGTGAAAACGTGTATACTACTGATATGACTGGTGGATATACCTCCGATAGCGGGACTTCCTTTTCATCTCCGATCGTCGCCGGAGCCTGTGGAGTATTGTTAGCTGAAAACGCCAATCTAAGTGCTGCGGAAGTTGAAAACATCCTTGAAACGACTGCTCTTGATTTAGGTAATTCCGGCAGAGACGATTATTTTGGGTATGGTTTAATTCAGCTGGATCAGGCGTTAGCGAAAGCTGCCGCCATTAAGCCTAAACCGCTAACTGCCATTAATCTGAATAAATCTACCACATCTATTGAAACTGGAAATTCTGAAACTCTGACAGTGAGTTATTCCCCGGAGAATACTACCGATGACAAAAAAACAACCTGGGCTTCGTCCAATACTGCGGTTGCCACTGTTGATGGATATGGTAATGTAAATGGTATCACACCTGGAAACTGTACCATCACGGCAAAGGTTGGTAATTTTTCGGCAACTTGTCAGGTGACTGTTCCCAATCAGGCTGGCAGTATTTCAGTTGGGTACCAAACCCATATCCAGAATATTGGCTGGCAGGATTTGAAATATAATGGCGAACTAAGCGGCACTCAAGGGTTCGGCTATCGGCTGGAAGGGATTAAAATCTCCTTGGATAATCAAGGTTATGACCTAGGAATCGCATACAAGACTCATATTCAAAATATCGGCTGGGAACCGGATTGGCGGTATAATGGCGCATTGAGCGGTACTTCTGGAGAAGGTCTGCGATTGGAAGCCGTTCAGATTCAATTGACTGGTGCTGATGCAGATAAGTTTGATCTTTACTATCGCACTCACGTGGAGAATTTAGGCTGGCTGGGCTGGGCTCAGAAAAATGAAGATTCAGGATCTGCTGGTTTCGGTTACCGCCTGGAAGGGATTGAAATTATGGTCCTCGAAAAAGAAACACCTTTTGACACATCTGGTGATGCTTACATCACTAACAACGCACTGTAAAAAAACGCCGGGGGGAATAATTTTTCACCGGCGTTTTTTTGTCTTATTTTTTCTCTATTCTATTTTAATTATTTCTATTTTAATTATTTCTATTTTTTATTCAATTGATTTTAATGATTCAACCATACTAATGCGCTTAATAATCGGCGTCATCAGGATATTAACAATAAAGGTAAATGCCAGTGTAAACACAACAGCATAAACAAAACTCGACGGTTCAATCCCCCGGGTAAACATAGCAATGTCGGTTTCCACTGTATTGATGATTAATCCATCAAGAAAAACCCCTAAAAACAAACCGACGACAACGCCAATAACAGAAAGGACAATATTCTCTCTGAAAATGTATTTATACACCTCCATGTCATAAAAACCGAGAACCCGGATGGTGGCAATTTCACGGACCCGTTCTGAAATATTAATGTTGGTAAGATTATATAAAACAACCGCTGCCAAAGCGCCGGCGGCAAGCAGCATAACCACCACCACGATACTTAAACTGCTGATGCTGTCAGACGATGATTTGACAATGTTTCCGGTAAAGTTCACCGCCACCACCCCATCTTTTGCCAGCCAATCGCTGGCAATGGCATTTTCCAAATCCGTTGATGTGTCGGGAATATTGACATAGGCCATATTCACAGTCAGCGGTTTTCCAAAAGCGGTTTCATAAACTGCTGGTGACAAGTAGATATAATTTTCCAGATAGTTTTCAGTGATCGCCCCTAAGACAACCTCATGACTTTCATCTTCATTGTAAATTCGAATCGTATCACCAACTTTAAGTCCCAGTCCGGTGGCTACTTTTTCTGATAAAACCACCCCGGCTTCTTCCAGATTAATCGCCGCTCCCGATTTTCGATTCTGAAGGTGGATAAAATTGTTGATACTCGCAGCCGTTTCCGGGACAAATAAATAGGCATCTTTGCCAATACCGGTTCCAGCTTTTTCGATGGTCATCTTCGATTGATGCGCCAACATATTTTCACTGAAACGGATATCATTGTTCAGTACTTTTTTAAAATCGGCCTTATCAGCAAGCGTTTCTTCATTTTTTAATGCCATATAACCATCAAAGACGGTAATATTTTCAAATTGTCGTGGAATCATGGAAAAGATTGCGTCCTGAAGGCCAAAGCCAGCCAGGATAAGGGCCGTACAGCCAGCAATCCCAATCACCGTCATAAAAAACCGCCCCTTGTAACGCAGCAGATTTCTGGCCGTGACCTTTTCGATAAAGCCCAAGCGCTTCCAGATAAATGGGATACTCTCCAGAAAAATACGCTTTCCGATTTTGGGCGCTTTGGGACGCATGAGCTCTGAAGGATGTTCTTTTAACTCATAATGCGTAACAATCAACGCCGCTGCCACCGTACACGAAATAGCAACCAGGCAGCTAATAATGATCGGAATCCAGGGTGGGGCGATGATCAAATCTGGCACCTGATAGAGCAGTCCATAGGCGCCGGCGATTAAATAGGGCAGGGTATTGATACCAAAAATCAAACCGATGATTGAACCAATCGCCCCGGCTAAGATGGCATAAACAAAAAATTTAGAACCAATTTGATAATGTTTATACCCCAATGCTTTTAATGTTCCAATCTGGGTGCGCTGTTCTTCCACCATCCGGGTCATGGTCGTAAAGGATACCAGCGCCGCCACTAACAAAAAGATCAGCGGGAACACTCCGGAAATATTATCAATGCGCTTGGCATCTTCACCATAACTGGTATAACCCGGATTATCATCCCGGTTGAACAAATACCATTTGCCGAATTCCAGATCGCCGATTTTCGCCTCTGCTTTAGCCAGATCATTGGCGGCATTCGCCAGTTCAGCCTCTCCTTCGGATCGTTTTTGAGCCAGTTGCGCTTCGCCGTCATTTAATTCAGTCCACCCAGAATCAATCTGATTCTGGGATGCGATAAGGGTATTCAAACCATCTTCCCGGCCGGCCTCAAAAGCGGCAATGCCGTTGGCAAGCTGGGTCTTACTGCTGGCCAGGGTTACCCATCCGGCATCCAACTGATTTTGGCCATCGATAGCCGCCTGCTTCAAGGCCGCTTCGGCACTGGGCAGCGTGGTTTCCAGTTCAGTTAACTGGGTTTTCATTTGGGTTAACTGAGCCTGAAAGGCATAAATGCCATCGATGGCTTCCTGAACCTGGGCTGCCCCGGCATATGCCTGGGCCAGGCCATTCTGAACCATTGTAATCTGATTGTCAATTTCTGTTAACTGCGCTTCCAAAGCCGCCAGCTGAGCCAGATAATCGGGAGCTGAAGGATCGAGACTTTGAATCTGAGCTGCTACCGCTGATCGCAAATTCTCCAAATTTGCCAAGGCACTTTCACCCTGGGCTATCTGATTTTGTAGTTCTGCTAACTGAGCTTCCAGTGCCGGTAACTGCCCTGATGGATCCTGCGCTTCCATTTGAGCAATACCATTTTCCAGATCAGTGATCCCCTGACGCATCGTCTCCAGCTGGGCCTCGCCTGCTGCCAATTGCTGTTTTAAGGTCGCCGCTCCCTGGATCAGATCGGCTTCGCCCTGAGTAATCTGATTTTGGGCATCGGCCAACTGCGCCTGAGATGCCGCAATTTTAGTATTGTATTCATCCCATCCGGAGCTTAAGGCGGCTTCGCCATCCAGCAATTGGTTTCTGGCATCTGCTAATGTCGCCTCGCCCTGAGCGATCCCATCGTTAAATTGGGTGACGCCATCGTTATATTTGGCTCGGCCTTTATCCAACTCTATCTGAGCCTTAGCCATAATATCCGCATGGTTTATTTCCAGCTGCTTGATTCCCAGCGTTTCAAACTGATCCTGCAACGCCGTTATCGCTGCTTGATATTCATCTGAAAACGGATAAACCCCATTAGCGGTCGCATCCGACAAAACATAAACTTCAGTATAGCGCTCGGCGGCAAAATTTTCGGTGGGAATAAAACCATAATAATCCACCTCACCCCGGCCGACACTGGTGCTGCCCCGTTCAATCGAAACAAATTGCGGTGATCTGACAAAGCCTACGATGGTGTAATTATCCCGCTTAAGCGATTCGGAAAGAGCCTTATCGCCAACCTCGGGCGCTAGCTTGATGCTGTCACCCAGTTGGTAACTATAGCTGGATAAACCCATGCCCTTATCTTCCTGGGGTTGTTCTAGTAGAATTTCGCCGGCATTTTCCGGCCGTCGGCCTTCGACCAGTAGCGGCTGATTGAGGGCTTGACCTTCCTGAAAGGCCATCAGCTTGATAACCGGTCGTTTATCGCCCCGCTCAATGATGACATCAGCCGAATAGCTGGGCATGACGGTATTGACACCCTCAGTGTTTTTTATCGCTTCCACATCGGCTGGCTGAAAACCATAGGTAGAAACCAGCCGGATATCCATCAGTTGCTGATTTTGATAGTATTGGCTAACCGTGTATTTCATACTAGGTCCGGTTGTTTTAACCCCGACGAAAAAACATATCCCCAACGCAATGATCGCCACAATGGATAAAAAGCGATTTTTTGATTTTTTGATTTCTCTGAATGTATCTTTCTGCAATGCTTTCATTGATATTTCCTTTGTTAATTAATTATGTTTCAATTATCCTGGACTGTGTTTTCGATCCAATCAATTATAATTCCACCGAATCGCATCGCTATCGAATAGTTAGGTTTTAGCTGCTCAGTCAGTGAAATCCTGCTTTTCTTTTTAAATAGTATATAAAAATCTAATCATAAAAATAGTCTATAAAAACCGAGTCTTTTTATTATTCTACCATGAATTTATTAAGAAAACATCTAGTGAAAGCTTTAATCTGTCAGACACGGATATTTTCTTTCATGCTGATCAACCCGATTATTTTTTCCTTCACTGGAATACCAGTGAGTTCGTTCAAAGCCTCTGCATACAGATTAACCTGGATCTTATATCCGTCGATGATTTCCTTCCGTTGATTATTATCTTGATAATGATCAGTCTTATAATCGATGATCACCCATTGTCCATCTTCAATAAAGGCGCAATCGATTATCCCTTGAACGATAATTTTTTGCTCGATTCCGACCCACTCCTCTCTAACCTTAGCAGGATCATAAGCGTAGTTAAATGGGATCTCCCGCCTAATTTCTGCGGCTGACAAAAGACGAATCCCCAATGGCGAGGTGTAGAAACCAATCAGAGTATCCAATCGGATGGTTTTTGCCAATATCTCCGGTAAAAATTCCTTTTTTATCAAGCAATCGATCTGATCTGTCAGATACGTTTCTAAAAAACGCGGCAACTCTTTTTCGCCGTTTTTTATTAGTGCTGCTCGAATTGGTTTTAAGTCCACCACTTCCATTAATAAATGAAGCGCTGATCCTCGTTGGGTAGCTGAAAAATCGGTCTGTTTCTGTTCCAGAAATTTTGGTCCGTCCAGGTGTTGGAGAATATTTCTGTCCAGTCCCTTTTCATGCAATTGAGCTTTTCGGTAGTTTTTAATTTCGGTAACACTCATCTTGCTGGGCAGGTCATCATCCGCTTTGGCTGGATAGCGATAATTAAGCCTGTTATCGATAACTTGTCTGACTTCCGGGCTGATCAGCATTTTATTTTCCGGATTTGCATCTGCAGATTCTTTTTGATGAATAACCGCTTCCAAATTTACTCGGGTGTCAGGACTTTCCGCCTCGGTATTTTTAACAGAAACGCTGTTGATATAGTGGTATGAAATTGTGAAGTCCGGCAGATCCAAATCAGATCTGGTCTGATCCTTGCCATCTAAGATCCCCATCATCACCCAATCCAAAAGATTAGCGGCATTTAATAAATGGTATTCATCCGGTTCATCGTGCCATTTCTGCTGGGCCTTTTCCAGGTTTTTAACGGTGCCGACAATGATCAGCTTTTCCTCCGCCCGGGTCATCCCCACATACAGGAGTCGCATTTCTTCGGAAAGCATTTCCATATTGCTTTGGGCTTTACAGACCTCTTTGGCCAGTGAATTATGTTTAAAGCGCTTTTCCAGATCGACATAGTCGGGACAGATACCCAGATCCTTATGAAAGAGGATCTGACTGTTATTGCTCCGCTTATTAAAACCCTTGCCGGTACCAGCCAGAAAGACAATCGGAAATTCCAGGCCCTTGCTTTTATGGATCGTCATCAGCCGCACCACCGCTTCGTGATTGCTGACCATCGCCGGCGGCGAAATATCCTGCTTATGCTTTTTCATGTTTTCTACAAAGCGAATAAACTGGTACAAACCTTTCAGGGTGGATTTTTTATAATCCCCGGCTCGCTTTAACAGAATCCGCAAATTACATTGCCGCTGTTCCCCGCCGGGAAGGGCGCCCACAAATGCATAGTAACCGGATTCCAAATAAATTTTCCAGAGAAAATCTTCCACCGGCATCAGCTTGGATTGATCCCGCCAGGTGTTCAGTTTTTCATAAAACCGGGCTAATTTTTCAGCCAGTTCATCACTTTCTTCCTGACCATAGGCTGTCACCGCCTGATAAAAAAATCCCTGGGGATGTTTAATCCGCAGCCGGGTACATTCGGTAGTGGTAAAATTCCCGATGGGCGAGGTCATAATGCTTAACAGCGGCAGATCCTGATGCTGATTGTCCATCAGGTTAAGCAGATTTAGAATCATCGTGATTTCCAGCGACTCATAATAATTGGTGCCACCGTCAAAATAGGTGGGAATGCCCATTTCACTGAAAACCTTGAGGTACACATCTCCTCTGCCTGCCACGCTCCGCATCAGCACCCCAAAATCACCATAGCTGATGACTCGCTCCTGATTATTCCTGGTATCAAAAAAGCGGGTTCCGACCAGCGCCTGAATCTGCTTGGCAACAAAGCGGGCTTCAATTTCTACCGCACTTTGATCTTCCTGGTCTTCTTCAAATTCCAGATAATCGGCGGTATCATTGGACTGGGGCTTGGTCTCAATAACATGGATCTCAGTCTTTTCGTAGGGGCCTTCATGGGGCAAACCCTTGTTGAGCATCGCCTGGTCATCATAATTGATTTCTCCCAGACCCGGTGTCATGATCTTGCTGAAGACGGCGTTGACCCCGTTGATCACCCCCTGGGCGCTTCTGAAATTCTGGTTCAACGTCACCAGACTGTTTGCTTGATTATCATCCCGTCCAAAGGTTTCGTATTTTCCGATAAAGATCGTCGGATCGGCCAGCCGAAAGCGATAGATACTCTGCTTGACATCCCCGACCATAAAATAATTATTATCCCGGACAATCCGTTGCAGGATGGTTTCCTGCATTTCATTGGTGTCCTGATATTCATCCAGAAAGATATAGCGATATTTTGCCCTGACCTCGTCGGCGACTTCCTGATCCATGAGGATTTTAAGGGTCAGCTGTTCCAGATCGTTATAATCCAAGAGGTTTTTAGCGGCCTTCTTTTGCTGAAAAGCCGTCCAGAATTTTTGGGTCAGGATGACCAGATCGCTCATCGGTTTCTTCAGGGCATTGAGTTCCGCCACCATTTCATCGATGTTGATGGCAAACCGTTTCTGCAGCTTGGTCATGCTGCTCTTGGCTTCATCACGGTATTTTTTGATGGTTTCATTAAGTTCCTTGTCCTGTTTGGGAGTCCCTTTGAAGCGCTCATATTCCAAGGATTTCAGGGCATTCAGACCTGATACCAGATCCTCTTTAATAGAGCTTTCCAAGGTTTTTAACAGCTCCACTTCATGATCCATTTGTTGGTACGTTTTTTCAAAGCCGCTGGCATCACTTGCGGTTCTGGCTTTATCAGCCGAATCCAGGGCGCCCTGGAGTTCCGTTTCAATGATTTTCTTTAGGGAGACGCCCCAAACCGAGGCCTCCAGGCTTTTGGCATCACAGTCAAAGAGCGCCAGAGCCTGTTCACACCATTCCGAGGGATTTGGCTGGGTGGCAATAAAACGGTACAGGGTTTCTACTGTATCTTTTAAGGCCTGATCGTTCTTGTTGCCGCTGTATTTTTCGATTAAATCCAGAAAATCAATGTTTTGTTCTGTCTCTTTCTGGGCTGAATTTTCATTGGCAATGCCCAGCTGGTATTCATCTTCGAAAACCTCTTCCAGGGTTTCTTTGAGCATCAGGGCGATTTCGGTATCATTGCCTATAGCAAAGCTCGGATCCATATCGCCTTTATGGAAATATTGCCGTAACACACTGAGGCAAAAAGAGTGTAGAGTCGAGATCGACGCGCCGCCGAGGATGTTCATTTGCTTCATTAAAAAGCTGCGGTCATTGTCCGGGTTTTCCAGTTCTCTGGCCAAAGCCTGACTCAGGCGGTTTTTCATTTCGCCGGCGGCGCCCCGGGTAAAGGTCAGAATCAGCAGTTCATCGACGCCCACCTTTTCTTCCAGGACAATCCGAATAATCCGTTGAATCAGCAGTGCGGTTTTGCCGGATCCGGCTGCCGCTGAAACCAGCATGTTAGTATCACGATTTTCAATCGCTTTGAGCTGATCACTGGTCCACTTCATTGGTTTCCCCTCCCTGAATTAATTTGAAAAACTGTTCTTTTTTCATGACCGATTTTAACACGTCATAACCGCCTTTGATAATATCATCATCAAATTGGCAGATTCCCTTGTACTCGCAAAACTGACAGGCGTAAGAAGTTCCCTTTTTGTATGGTCGCACTTTAATATCACCTTCATAGATCTTTTTAATCTGGCGCACCACCGTTTTTCGTACATAAGCAATGATGTCACCAAATTCAGGCTCGCTTAATTTGAATTCCGACCGATAAACCGGCAGGAACTCAGACGTTTTGGCATCACTGTTATGATCCATTGCGGCGATCACCTCGGCATCATCCAATAACAGGCCATTGAGTTTAAAGCTCTTATTGATGGCGGCCTCAACTTGTTCGCCGAAATCCAAGCGGGGGATCGGGTCGTCTACATAAAAATAGAAGGTTCCCCCCGGGAGCAGATCTTCAGCATCGATGACGGTCATCGCACCATCCAGGTAAACCAGCAATTGCAGGGATAGCCCATAATAAATATCATCATAGCCCAGCTTTTTAGTTCCGGTTTTATAATCAATGATCTTGATCCAGGTATCGCCGTCCTTTTCATACAGATCCAGCCGATCGATTTTACCATAGATTTTGACGTCGCCCAGTTTTTCGTCGGGCAGACTGATTTCCTGTTCAAAGCTGAACTCAGTGGCCTTGGGTTCAAAATCTCCGGCACAGAGCTGTTGGACTAAAATATCAATGGACTTTTTGCCCACCCGTTCCAGTTTTTTTCCCAGATACTGGTTTTGGCCGGTACTATTAAAAACGTTGGTTTTAATCTGCGGCAGACACTTTGCCATCACCGCTTCCAACATCTGATCGCGATCACTTTTTGGCAGAGTCCTTAAATTAAGGTTTTCATCCTGAACTTTTCGGAAAAATCCGTCAATCAGCTCATGCAGCAAAATCCCAATCTCCGGTGCCTGGATGGTATAGACCGGTCGCCCTTCAGGCTTTAAGCCATATTTGACATAATGGGAAAAAGGACATTGCCGGTGGCTTTCCAAACGAGTAATGCTAGTTCGCAGATTTTTTCCATAAAGCGCTGCCGCATCTGCCGATGTCATTTCCTGAGATACCCCTTGGTAATCTAAGGCTTCTTCCAGACTTTTATAGATCCCTTCATAATCCGGATTTGTTTGATACCAATCGGCTGCCACATCCCAGAGGGCGTCCTCTTCAAGCTGGCGCTGTCTGTTCAAATCCGTTTTTCTGTTTCGCAGATGACTGATCAGGTGCCACAAGGTGCCTTCCGGGGTGCTGAGGGCATTCCAAAACTCATCAACACCATCATTTAATGTTGAGGTAATTTGAATTCTTGGAAAAATACCAATTAATTGACTGAGTAAGATACTCGGCTGCTGGCTATTTCCCTCCATGTCAGCTAAGGGCCAATACAGGGCTAATCGTGATTTGGGTTTAGTTAACAGATCATAAACAAGAAAGCGTTCCTGATCCATCTGAAAACTGCGATTATTTTGAAGCTTTATTTGGTGGGTTCCCAGGATTTGCCGTTCCAGATCCGAAAAAAGATTGGGCTCGGTACCAGTTCCGGGAATCTTGCCTTCGTTTAAACCAAAAACGATCAAGGCCTCAAAGGCACTGCTACGGCTTCGCCGTAAATCAGTGATACTGACATAATCCCGATATGGCGGAATGATCCCCAGCCGATAACCCTGAAACCCGCTTTTTAAAATCCGTAAGAATTCTTCCAGTTTCACCACATCATTGCCCATGGTTTCGACAATCTGATCAAATACTTCCATTAGAATATTCCAGATCTGATGATAGATTTCCATGGCTTCAAAATTGCCTGATTCTGAAAGCTGTTCCACCAGAGCTTCTATTTTTCCCGGCGTTTTGATGGCGATCAGAAATTCATACAGGGCTTTGGTATACTCCTGACAGGTTTGACTGGCTTTCATGGTTTCTTTTAAAGCTGATAGGGGTTCAATCAGTTTGTTTCGCAACAAGTTTAAACTTTCTAAATCAAGGGCTTCATTCTGACTGATTTTAGTAAAATCATGTTCCCATTGTTTCCCCCGGATGCCAAACTCCAAGGCATAATTTTCCAGATCTTCACATTCGCCCAAGGTGATGGTTGAAAAACCAGTTTTCACAAAACCAAAGACATCGTCGAAGCGGTAGTTATTCTGAATCGCTTCCAGGGCTGAGACCACCGCTTCTACCAGATGGTTGTCCCCGATGGCCCGGAGATCATCCATAAAGAAGGGAATTTTGTATTGGGTGAAGATTCGTTTGATGATACTGCCATACTCTTCCAGATCACCAGCCAGCACCACGATGTCCCGAAAGGCAAGCCCATCTTCGCGAATCAGTTCGAGAATCTTCCGGGCCCCCATTTCCACTTCTTCCCATGTGTTTTGGCACTGGGTTAGGCTGATTTGATGAACCTCCTCACCATATTCCATTTTAGGATAGGCAAAGAGATTCGTTTCCAGATGCCGCAACTCCGGACTTTTTTCAGCTTTAAGCAACACCGATTCCAGTCTGAATGAAACGCTTGCTCGGGCACCAATTTCCTTAATGGCGTTCATGGTATTGTCTGTTAGTTGAAATACTTCCTGATCCCGGGCCGCCGGCTCCGGGTCCCAGGGCAAGGCAATATAAATTTCTTTTGCCGTTTCCACCAGATTTGCAATCATATGGTAGTCCTGGGCTGAGAAGTTTTGAAAACCATCCAGCCAAATTTCAGCCTGCTTGAGAAACTCCGCTGTTGGAATCTTGTCACAGACAAAGTTGCGAAAGTCCTCTTCATCTTTGCGGTCATTCCCGAGCAACTCCTGAAAATGGGCATATATTTTAATAACATCGTCCATTTTTTGTGGCATAATCCCCTGATTCAGAGTCTTTCTAGTTTCTGCTAAATTTTCCGGGGTAATTTCATTTTGTTTTAATTCACTGATCAAATCAGAAATACTCTGGAGGAATCCGGGCTTTTTAACACTGGACCGGTAGATCGTCAATTGTTCCTGAATATCTCCCAGTGTTTTTTGCAGCAGCATATTTTTCCCATGAGTATCCATATAAGTCTTAGTCAGCCCACCGGTTTCCTGCAAGACCCGGTTTCCCAGCCGCTTGGGACTTAACACTTCCACATTTAACAAACCCGCAAGGTGATTAGCTTTAATTAAGGCTTCTTCTGCCCCCAAGGTAAACTGTTCCGGAACCATTAAAATCAGTTTTTCTCTTCCCGATACCAGCGCCTCGCCGATTTGGCGGTAAACTATTTCACTCAAAACCGGTGACTGCCGCCCAATGATCATTGTAATTCCCATGGGTCTATCCTTTCTGATTTTTCAAACCACTAATTCTCCGCTATTTTAAAAAATCACCATCCTTTTATTAAAGATGGTGATTCAGAATGTCTTGATTGTTATACGGTCACAAATCCTACTTTTTTCCGCACTTTTGACAAGGTTTTCCAGGCAATCTGGGATGCCTTTTCTGCATGGGTATGCATGATCTGTTCCAGATAGGCTTTTTCGTTCAACAAGCGATGATATTCATTCTGGACTGGCAGCATGGTATCCGCGACGGCTTCGCCAACGGTCTGTTTGAAATCGCCATAGCCTTTGCCTTCAAATTCCCGGGTAATTTCGTCCAGGCTTTTTCCGGTAGCACAGGAATAGATTTCCATTAAATTGGAAACCCCAGGTTTTTCGTCCCGATTATGATGAACTGCCATATCCGAGTCGGTGACGGCACGTTTAAACTTCTTAACAATGGTTTTAGAATCATCTAACAACGAGATAAAGGCATTGGCATTTTCATCGGATTTTGACATTTTCCGAGTGGGTTCCTGAAGACTCATGATTCGCGCGCCTGATTCTCCAAAATATGCTTCCGGCACCTTAAAGACATCACCAAATTGTTGATTAAAGCGAATGGCAATATCCCTTGCCAGCTCAACATGCTGTCTTTGATCATTGCCCACCGGTACTAAATCGGTTTGATATAAAAGAATATCAGCCGCCATTAACACCGGATAATCAAACAGTCCAACCCGGATATTCTCACCTTGTTTCTGGGATTTATCTTTAAACTGGGTCATGCGGCTGAGTTCCCCCATATAGGTGGAACAATTTAAAATCCAGGCCAGTTCCGAATGTTCCGGCACCATCGATTGAACGTATAAAATTGACTTATTCGGGTCGATCCCAAGGGCTAAAAGCAGGGCAATGGATTCATAAGTCCGTCTCCGCAAATCAGCCGGGTTTTGTGGCATGGTAATGGCATGAAGATCAACCACGCAAAAAAGACTGCGATAGTCCTCCTGGAGATGGACCCAGTTCTTCATGGCTCCAAAATAATTTCCGATGGTAAACGTGCCGGATGGTTGTATTCCACTATATACTATTTTTTTTTCGGGTGTTTCTGTTGTCATATTTCACTCCTCATTCTTACGATAATTTTAGTTCCGTCATTTCAAGCGAATTACAATTGAGTTCCAACTCCCTGATCATCCGCTCAAAAATATCACAGTCGGCAGTCGTCAAAATATGTGTCGTCCCTGCCGGTTCCTGCGTATTAAAAAAATCAAACTCCGTGCAATACTTGTTTAGTTGATTGACCAGCCCATTCGCCGGATTAATCAATTCTAATTCCGGATACATTTGCCGGATGGTTACCGATACAATTGGAAAATGGGTACAACCAAGCAAGAGTTCCTCAATGACGATGCCTCTTTTAATTCCTTTTAAAAGAATCGGTTCAACGGCTTCCTCAATATTGTGTTTTAAGATCTTTAAATCACTCTGGCCATCATTAATCACCTTTGCCAGGGTATGGGTTCCCTGGGCAATGTACTCAACATCTTTTGTCCATAGTTCCAGTTCTTTTTCATAGCCCCGGTTTTTCACCGTTGCCGTAGTCGCGATCAGTCCAACCAGACCCCGATCTCGCCAGTTCAGCGTTTCCTGTACGCCGGCTTCAATCACACTGAATAATGGAACTTGTGCGGTCAGTTCGACAATCAGAGAGGATAGGGTATTACAGGCTAGCACAATCGCTTTTACCCCTCTATTTTCCAAATCACTGATGATGGTATTGGCCAGCATGATCAGTTCATCATTTTCCCGCTCACCATAGGGCATCCGCATTGAATCACCAAAATAGAGGTAATTTTCATTGGGCAGTCGGTCTTGTAGTGCTTTCAGAACTGTAAAACCACCGATACCTGAATCAATGACCCCAATGGGTCCATTATTGTCCATATTCTTACTTCTTTCCAGATTGATCACGAAATACGATTCCTTTTTCCACACTCATGTCATCAATAATTGCCAATGACTCCAGAGCAATTCCTTGCTGACGAATTAATGCCCCGCCATCCTGAAATCCTTTTTCGATGGCAATGCCTACACCAACCAAGGTGGCACCCGCCTGGTTAATCAAATCAATTAACGCTTCCACAGCCTTTCCATTGGCTAGAAAATCGTCGATAATTAAAATACGATCTGAAGGGTTTAAATATTTTTTTGAAACCATAATTTTATAGGCCTGCTGTTTGGTATAGGAATAGACATCACTGGAATAAATTTCCTCATCTAAATTTAATGATACATATTTTTTTCCAAAAACCACCGGACAATAGTCAAAATATCTGGACGTACTGGTTGCAATCGCAATTCCCGATGTCTCAATCGTCAGGATTTTATTGACTCCCTCTCCGGCAAAGCGTTTGGCAAAAGCCTTTCCCATTTCTTCAAATAATTCCACATCTAATTGATGATTTAAAAATGAATCCACCTTCAGGATTCCCTGGCCTTTGACACGACCCTCTTGTCTAATCTTTTCTTCTAATAATTCCATTGCTAGCTCCTTCGTATCCTAATCGAACTATTATAACATACTCTTCGGTTTTTAAACAACCATGATTCCGCTTTGCTTTATCATGGTTCGTGGGCAGTCGTCAACTACAAGCAAACTTGTGATTGGCGACTGCCTTTCTTATAGATTTGGACAAAAGAAAAGCGAGAATTTCTTCCCGCTTAAAATTCAAGTTTTGCTCATTTATTCTTTTTCTTTCTGGGCAGCAGCTATCACTTTTTCCGCAATTATCATTGGCGCTTCTTCATATCGGACAAATTCCATTGAGAATTCACCTCGAGCCTGGGTCATCGAGCGCAACTCAGTGGCATATTTAAACATTTCCGCCAGTGGTGCTTCAGCCAAGATCCGCTGTTTTCCACCCGATGCTGAGTCCATTCCCATGATCCGGCCACGCTTTTTATTTAAATCGCCCATGATATCGCCCATGTACTCTTCCGGTACGGTGATATCAATATGATAGATGGGCTCCAGGATAACTGGTGCGGCTTCCTTCATTCCCTTTCGGTACGCAGCAGTAGCTGCCATTTTAAAGGACATTTCATCTGAATCTACAGCATGATAGGAACCATCATAAAGCGTTGCTTTAACGCCGGTTACCGGAAATCCGGCCAGAACGCCTTCTAGCATACATAATTCAAGACCCTTTTCAACGGCCGGGATAAAGTTTCGAGGTACTGCCCCACCAACAACCTTGTCCACAAACTGGAAAGGCGCGTTCTGATCAATTCCCGGTTCGAAATCAATCCAAACATGACCAAATTGGCCGCTCCCACCGGATTGCTTTTTGTGTTTTCCTTCGGCAGTGGCTTTTTTCTTGATCGTTTCACGATATGGAACCTTCATGTCAACGAGATTAACATCAACACCAAATTTCTGTTTCAGTTTCTGAGAAATAATTTCCAGATGCATTTCTCCCAAACCGGATACTAAGGTTTGCTTGGTTTCCTTATTACGACTGACTGTCATGGTTGGATCTTCTTCCACCAAGCGGTGCAGTCCAGTGGCCAGTTTATCAATATCAGCCTTGGTTTTCGGCTCAATGGCCATGGATATAATTGGTTTTGGCAATTCAATTTTATCATAAACAATCGGTGATTTGATGCTGGTTAAGGTATCCCCGGTGACGGTGTCGTTTAACTTGGAAAACGCTCCGATATCACCAGCTTCCAATTTTTCAACCTCAATCTGTTTATTTCCTCTTAAAACATAAATATGATTCGCTTTTTCTTTTACTTCTTGAGTCGCATTATACACTTCTACCGAATGATCCAAGATCCCTGACATGACTTTAAAAATCGAAAGTTTACCAACATAGGGGTCGGCAATGGTTTTAAATACCAGCGCGGAGAAAGGTTCTTTATTGCTGCATTTACGTTCGATTTCTTTTTTATCCCGGGGGTCTTTCCCGACTTCAAATTTTCCCCTGCCAGGTGATGGCAAATATTCAATGATCATATTTTCAAGGGTTTCTACCCCAATGTTTAATATTGCTGAAGTGCATAATACCGGTATTAATTCACCATTATCAATCCCCTGACGAATGCCGGTATGAATTTCATTCTGGGTTAGTTCTTCACCTTCAAAATATTTCTCCATCAGGCTTTCACTGGTTTGAGCCACCGACTCCATAATCATATCCCGATAGGGTTCCAGTTCTGCTTTCATTTCATCGGTGATGGGCACATCAAAACAGCGGTTATCTTTTCGCTGGCTACCAGTCATATCAACGATGTTAACAACACCATTCATCGCTTCGCCTTCACCCATTGGTAATTCAAAAGGCACCACTTTATTTCCGAATGTTTCTTTTAACTCGTCCATGACCTTTGCAAAGGTGGCATTCTCTCGGTCCATTTTGTTGACAACGATGATTGCCGGAATGTTTGCCTTTTCCAAAAGTTCAATGGCTTTTTCTGTTCCAACCTGAACCCCAGCCAATGCATCAAGAACAATAACAACTGCGTCCGCTACGCGAAGCGCCGCGTAGGCGTCACCAATAAAATCAAAATAACCTGGCACATCAATAAGATTGATCTTATGTCCACCAAATTCTAAAGGAATAATAGATGAAGAAATTGAAAACTTTCGTCTTTTTTCTTCTGGATCAAAGTCCGATAGGGTATTTCCCTCGTCAATTCTTCCCATACGATCAACGGCACCTGCATTAAATGCCAATGCTTCAGTCAAGGTTGTTTTCCCGCTTCCTCCGTGACCTAGTATAAGAATGTTACGGATGTTTTTAGTTGGATACGTTTTCATGCTGTTTCCCCCTCGCTTATTTTTGCCAATGATTTAATTTGTTTTTTTGGTATAACGCTATTTTATAATATTTCTAAAAAATAATCCACAAAAAGATTCATTTATAGATCCTCTTTTATCTTTTTCATCACTTTCTTTTCAATGCGAGACACGGTCATCTGCGATTTATTAATATACTCCGCCACTTCTTTTTGTGTTTTTCCTCTAAAAAACCGCTGCTCCACAATGATCCGTTCGACCGGATTAAGAGCTTGAATCTTTTGCTTTAAAAGATCAATGTTTTCGACATTTTCCATGTTGTTATCCAGGTTTCCCAATAGATCCATCAAACTGACTTCCTGTCCATCCTGATTGCTCTCATATTCCATTGATAATGATTTCGGATAATAGGCATTGCTGCTTTCCATGGCTTTGATGATGCTTTCTTCTGATATTTCAAGATAACAGGCAATTTCTGATATGGTTGGTGAACGCATCAGTTTATGTTCCAGAGTTGTCCGGGTTTGGTTAATCTCCCGATTGAGATCCTGAACCTTCCTGGGAATACGTATCAACCATTCACGATCTCTGTAATAACGCTTTATTTCTCCAATAATTGTCGGTGTGGCAAAGGTGTCAAACTCATACCCCCGACTGACATCAAATCGTTCCACCGCATACATTAAACCCAAACAGGCGACTTGAAAGATATCTTCATTATCCCCGCTTTTATGTCCATATTTTCGTGAGAGAATTTTTGGTATATAAAGATAGTTTTCAATTATTTGATCCCGTAATTCACGATCCCTGGTTTCTTCGTACTCGGCAAATAACTTTTTGACATCTTCTTTACTAATTTTCCGCTCATACTTCATGGGTCGTCGATAGGTTCTTAACCATGGTAATTGAGGTTCCGGATCCCCTCTCACTAATAATTTCCACCCTATCCATTAGTGATTTGATGATGAATAAACCAAAGCCACCTAATTGTTTTCCGTTGAGATCTGGCATTGCTACTGATTCTGGTTCAAAGCCAACCCCGCGATCAGTCACCGTAAAAACTAATTTATGATTTTCCACAACATAAGTTAAATCGTAGGTTGTATCTGGATTTTTACTATGATTCAAGGCATTTGTGCATGCCTCGGACACTGCAACCTTCAGATCTTCTACATCACCTATGGAAAAACCCATATTGTTAGCTACTGACGCAATTGTAAGACGTGCCAAGCTGACGTATTCTGGTTTTGTTGGCAGTGTCAGTTTTATACTATCCATTCTTCTTCCCTTTCTCATTGTTTAGTTAACAGGACTGTCGATAACTTCGATTATTTTATCAACACCTGTGAGCGTCAGTAATTTTTTGATGTTAGGGCGCGGATTCATCATAACAATCTTTTGTCCCATTTCTTTTGTCTTATTTCGCAATTCAATTAAAACGCCCATGCCTGTACTGTCCATATAGGATAACTCGGAACAGTCCAAAATAATCTCCGGTACCTGTGTTTTTATTTGGTTTTCAATTGTTTCTCTGAATTTTTCAATAGAGTAAATGTCGATTTCGCCTTTTATACATACCATGTTTGTTTTTTCAATTTCATTTATGTTTTTACTGCTCATACAATCTCCATTTCACAATTAATCTACCGGAAACAACACATTTCCGGATGGTCATCGATTACATGCTTACCTTTATCTTACTCGTTGCTTTCATGGAAACAGTACAACGCTTACTCTGTGCGCGTCATACCTTTCGCGGGCAGTCGCCAAATGCAGTCCTTCTTGTAAAGGCCTCCGCCTTTCCAAGCTTGCCTGCGTTTGGCTCGTTGCCTTCGCGGAAATTTAAAAGTAGACCCAATGAGGTGATCACCGTCATTGGGCCTAGGGCTGTAATCCACGGCCTATACCTTGTCTTTTCTATTTCTGGTTTGAAAAACGCCTAAACCTCTTTTTAATACGGATGCCGCTTTTACCACGGGATCAATGACATCTTGCTTGATGGTATTTAAAGCCACCTCAACCTCATCAACCATCAAACTGGATTTATCCACAATGTGGGCAGTCGATTTGGTTATATCATCGGCATTTTCCATGATACTGCGAAGTGCCAAACGGTTTTCCTCCATGAGCTTTGTGGTTGTGTCAAATGTTGCTGCCAGACTTTTAAACAGTTTAATTAAATAAACCGTTCCGATTACAAAAGCAACGCCAACTAATAACAGTGCTAATTCCCACAAGCTAAAATTTAATGTTATCATTTATCAGCTTCCTAACTCTTACTTTTCTTCTTTTTCGACAGCTTCGGTAGCTTCAGTTTCCTCTTTAACTACTTCTGATTCTTCCCTTTCAAGGGCTTCCAGTTCTTCATTTAAATCAGCAATATCCTGTTCAACTTCCTCTTGGATTTCCTGAATTTTACTTTCAATTTGATTTTTATACTCATTAACTCTTTCAGTAAATTGTTCCTGCATGTCCTGGAATTGTTCTTTTAGATTTTCGCCATATTCTACGGCTTGATCATAAGCATTGCCAAGGGCTTCTTCTGTGCCTTCAGCCAGTTTTTTTCGTGTTTCGTCGCCTGCTGCCGGTGCCAATAACACACCGAGTGTACCGCCGATGATGGTTCCTAGAAAAAGTCCGCCAACAAAATATAATTTGTTACTGCTCATTTTAAATTCCTCCACTTTCATTGTGATATTTACTACATTTTACCTCAAAAAGCCCTTAATTAACAGTTATTTATTTTATTTTTTATTTCTATGAAACTATTCTCCAAATTTATCATTAATTAATTGAACCAACGCATCGACCGCTTCCATTTCATCTTCGCCTTCAGCTTGAATTTCAATAGTAGTACCCTGCGAGATTCCTCCGGCCATAATACCCATAATACTTTTAGCATTAATGGAATTTCCGTCTTTGATGACAAATATTTTAGACTTGAATTTACCGGCAGTTTGAACAAACATCGATGCCGGACGAGCATGCAGACCGGTTGCATTTAAAACTGTAACTTCTTTTTTTATCATTGTATTTCCTCCTAATGATTATCTTTCTAAATATTTATATTTAATTTTTTCATAGCGTCTTGGATGAAGTCCATTATTTCTTCACCGGTTTCCAAATTCAGTGCCGTTTCAGCGATGACTTTGGCATCTTCATAGCGGACACTTCGAATAATTTTCTTTATCTGAGGAATTGCCAGGGCACTCATACTAAATTCATATAAGCCTAATCCCAGAAGCAACACTGCCGCCGCTGGATCACCTGCCATTTCACCACACATTCCGGTAAAAAAGTTCTCTTTTTTATCAGATGTTGCCGTTACCTGTTTGATCAGGCGCAAAATCGCCGGATTAAAGGGATCATACAAATATGAAACCTCTTGATTCATTCTGTCAACTGCAAGGGTATACTGGCAGAGATCATTGGTACCAATACTGAAGAAATCCACTTCTTTACAAATAATATCTGCGGTAATGGCAGCCGATGGAATTTCAATCATCACACCGACCTTTACAGCTTTATCATATGCCACTTGTTCTGCATCCAGTTCTTTCATACAATCAAAGAGGATGGCTTTTGCCTGTCTCACTTCGGTAATTGATGAGATCATCGGAAACATAATGTGCGCATGACCGTAAATACTTGCTCTCAGAATTGCCCTGAGCTGCGTTTTAAATAAGCCAACTTCTTTAAAACACAGCCGAATCGCTCGCAAACCTAAAAATGGATTCAATTCATTATCCATCGGTAAATAAGGAAGTTTCTTATCGCCACCAATATCCAAGGTTCGAATAACCACTGGTCCATTGGGAAAAGCTTCCAGAACTGAACGATAAGCAGCAAATTGCTTTTCTTCACTGGGCATCACATCACTATTCATGTATAAAAATTCAGTTCGATAGAGTCCAACACCAACCCCGCCGTTTTTAAGCACACCAGCAACATCGTTGGGTTCGCCGATATTCCCAACTAATTCGATTTTTCTGCCATCTAAAGTAATCGCATCTAAGTCTTTAAGTTCTTCCAGTTCTTTCAGATAATCCTGATATTTCTGTTTTTCGTTTTCATAACTTGCCAATTGTTCATTAGTAGGGTTAATGCACACCTTACCTGTTAGTCCGTCTACCACCATCAGATCCCCAGTTTTTACCGTATCAGTGATATCGCACAATCCCAGAACTGCTGGTATCTCAAGACTACGTGCCATAATTGCCGTGTGTGATGTTCTGCTTCCGATATTGGTTGCAAAGCCCATTACGCGTTTTTTATCCATCTGTGCCGTATCCGACGGGGTAAGATCGTCGGCAATAATAATCACGTCTTCGTTCAGACTTGATAGGTCCGCCTGAACGATTCCTAAAATATTGTTTTGAACTCTGGTTCCCACATCTTTAATATCAGCCGCTCGGGCACTGAAATAGGGATCATCCATCTGATCAAAAATTGCATAAAAACGATCCGTTACAACGTTAACGGCAAAATCAGCACTTAACTGATTCTCATTAATTTCTGTCTCGACACCCTCCACAAATTCAGGATCATCGAGAACCATGGCGTGGGCTTCAAAAATAGCCCCCTCTTCTTCACCAAGCTCATCGATGGCTTTCAAGCGAATGCTCTCCAGTTGTTGGTGGCTTAATTTTAATGCCACATGAAATTTTTCTATTTCCGCTTGGGTATCATCTGTCTTATTCTTATTTACCTCAACTGCAATTTTTTCATAAACAAACGCTTTTGCAATCGCAATTCCCGGAGACGCACTAATTCCTTCTTTTATAAACATCGTTCAATTCTCCTTTTTAAAGGTTTTTAGATAACTATTAGACGCATAAACAACGAACAATTATTGCTTTGCGTATCAGTTTCGACAACCAGAAGAAATCGCTAAGCGAATTTCTTCTGGTTCGCGGGCAGTCGCCAACTACAAGCGAGCTTGTGATTGGCTCGTTACCTTCGCAAAACAATTTTGTAACGTGTAGTCAAACAGGCGTTAGCCTGTCCGACGTACAGTGTAAAATTGTTTCGAGTGAAACTGAGCACAAAGCTAATGGCATTTTCTCAATTATCTACATAGGTTTTAAATCTTACTTCTTCCTTCAAAGGCTTTAATTAATGTGATTTCATCTGTATATTCAAGATCCGCACCGATTGGTATGCCTTTAGCCAGTCGGGTAACCTTAACGCCTAATGGACTGATTAGGTTCCCCAAATACATAGCTGTTGCCTCGCCTTCGACAGTGGCATTTGTAGCCATGATAACCTCTTTTATGTCATTTTCGCCGATCCGCAGCAATAATTCTCTGGCCTTAATATCCTGTGGTCCAATCCCGTCTAATGGGGAAATAGCGCCATGCAAAACATGATAAAGCCCATGATATTCGCGGGTTTTTTCGATAGCAAAAATATCCCGGCTGCTTTGAACAACACAGATCGTTTCCTGATCCCGCTTGGGGTTCTCACAAATATCACAGGTTTCTTTATCAGTGATATTGAAACAGGTTTTACACAAAACTATTTTTGATTTCGCTGAGATTAATGCTTCAGAAAGACTGGAGATTTCTTCATCAGAAAGATTGATAATGTGAAAAGCAAGCCGTTGCGCTGATTTTTCGCCAATTCCAGGCAGCTTTCCCAATTCTAAGACCAGTCGTTCCAGTGTTTTGGGGTAATATCCCATAAAAAACCTACATTAAACCCGGAATATTCATACCACCGGTGATTTTTCCCATTTCTGAATTGACCATTTCTTCTGCTTTAGCGATTGCTTCATTGACCGCAGCTAAAACCAGATCTTCAAGCATTTCGATATCGTCTTCGTCAATAACTTCCGGATCAATTTTTATTGATAAAATGGTCTTTTTCCCGGTTGCAACTACTTTAACTGCACCGCCGCCAGCAGTGGCTTCAACTTCTCTTTCTTCCAGTTCGGCCTGTAAATTCGCCATATCTTGTTGCATTTTCTGCACTTGTTTCATCATATTATTCATGTTACCACCGCCCATTCCGGTCGGCATTTTTCGCTTTGCCATTGTTTCCTCCTGTGGTTTACTATTCTTAATAACCTAGTTATTATAACACTAATGATTAAGATATCACTATCTTTTTTAACCTATTTTTCCGCTATTTTTCAACATCATCATCGCTTTTGATAATTTTAACCGTATCATCATTTACAATTCGCAGGGTCTTTTCAATCATGTTTAGCTCGGCAAAGTTCTCTTCCTCAAGCTTTATTGAGATGGTAATGATTTGCCCGGTTTTTTGATTCAGGATGGTTTCGAAATTCTTTACTAATTCTGGTTTGTTAATAAAATGAAAAAAATTAATATTCTCCATCGAATAAAAAATCGACAGATGTCCATCATCCACTAAAGACGGTTCGCCACGCTTTAAAAACATAGCTTGTCCTGAGTTCGTTTTGCTGATTTCGTCACACAGTAGTTTGAAAAATCTCATTTCATCATGCTTTGAGTTGCCATTTGTATTTGCTTTTTGCTCAGTTATTAATGACTGCTTTCTATCTGAATTTTCTCCTGGCACATCCTTTGGTTCATAAATTGCGAAAGGTTCCTCAAATACTTCATTCACTGGCTGGAATCGTTCTTCACGATCAAAATCATTATTTATTGAAATCGCCTCAATCTCATTTTTCCCAGGTTCATCATGAATAATGGTATTTTGATTCTCTTTGATGATCTTATCCTGCTCAACAATGGGAGTGGGAATGGGCTTTTTAATTTCATTTTTTTGAGCAACTGTTTTTATTCCCATACTTGGAATAACCGCTTGCTCTCCCAGACAAAGTTTAAGCAAAGCCATTTCAACGATAATCCCCTGGAGGCTACTATATTTCAATTTATTCTTTTCATCAATTAGCTGGCTGATCATTGAATATAATTGTTCATATGTAAGTTGCCTCCCCAATTCTTGATATGCTAAAAAATCTTCTGATGAACAAAGCAAGATTTCTTTAGCCATTTCCTTAGTTGTTTTGGTGATGAGGATACCCCGCAGATACTCGATTAACTGATCCATCAACAAACTACTGTCTTTTCCATTACTGACTAACTCTCGCAAGCCGGTAATAACGCCCGCACTGTCTCCGGCGATGATTTTTTCAACTAAATTGTTAATACTCCGTTTATTGACCATGCCTGTAAAAGCTAGCAAATCATCAAAAGATACATGTCCAGTTTCATCCTTTAGATCGATAATTTGATCCAGGAGACTAAGGGCGTCTCTCATCGAATTTTCACCTCGGGATGCAATGAAATCAAGGCTATCTTCTGACATATCAACCTGTATATCGTTGCAGATTTTTTTCATTTGCTCAATAATTAACGCTTTCAGAATCGGACGAATCTCATAACGTTGGCAACGAGATAAAATCGTCACCGGACATTTGTTCGGTTCTGTTGTTGCTAGGATAAACACTGCATGCTCAGGCGGTTCTTCAAGTGTTTTAAGCAACGCATTAAATGCTTCCTTGGTCAGCATATGAACTTCATCAATAATATATACCTTGTATTTTCCGACTGTTGGAGGATACTTTATCCGTTCGCGAATTTCACGTATTTCATCAACCCCGCGATTCGACGCACCATCAATTTCGATGATGTCCATGATTCCCGATTGGTCAATTTTAAGACAAACATCACACTGATTGCATGGATTACCATCAATTCCATTTGGGCAATTAATGGCTTTGGCAAATATTTTTGCCAATGAAGTTTTTCCTGTTCCTCTAATCCCTGAAAAAAGATAGGCATGACCGACTCGATTATATTTAATCTGATTCTTTAAAATTCTGGTAATACTATCCTGACCAACAACCTCATCAAAGGTTTGGGGGCGATACTTGCGATAGAGTGCTAAATATGACATTGTTCCCTCTTTATCTTGTACTTTATTAAATTTAATTATATTACAATCTTAATAAATTGTATAGTTGAAACAATTATTCGATCTGATGTTCTTTCTAAAATCCATCTATTAAAAAAGAAGTTCCCGGATAAAGGAACTTCTTGATTTTTATAACAGATGAAATGGCAACTCTTTTTCTTTTTTTGCTTTCTTCGCCTGCTCTTTTGCGGTTATGGCTTTCTGCCGTTTTTCAGCTAATTCTGCTCGAACTTTGTTTTCTCTGGCAATTGCTCGTTCAATTGCTTTTGAAGTAATTTCTTCCAGCTCCTTAGCCTTTCTTTTGATTTCTTTTCTGAGATGATCTTCTACTTCCAGTTTGTTTTTTTCTTTGTTATCTGCTTCTTGCTTTCGTGCAGTTTCTATTTTCTTTGTTTCTTCTTGTTCAGCTTTTAACTTGGCTGCCATTTCGGCCTTTTTCTTAGCCTCAATTTCAGCTCTTTTTTTCGCTTCTGCTTCTTTGCTTGCTTCTTCAATTACTCGATGATCCTCCGCTGCTTTTACTACAGCTTCTGCATCGTCCTGAATTTTTTTATTAACTTTATCGACTAATATTTTAGATTTCTCTGCTACTTCTTTTCTTTTTGCTAATATTTCTGCATCATTTTGTACTTTTAAATGAACTTTATCCAGTAACAATTTAGATTTTTGGGCTACAGCTTTCGCTTTTTTATCAGCTTCAGCTTTTGCCTCAGTTACTTTTAACATAAGTTCTTTTTCTTTTCGTTCTGCCGCCGCCAGCTCAGTTTTTATTTTAGCTTCCGCCTCTTCTTTTGCCTTGACTTCTGCTGCGGCTCTCGCTGTGGCTTCTTCCTTGGCTTTCGCTTCTGCCTCTTTCTTCGCTTTCGCTTTCGCTTCTGCCTTTGCTTTGGCTTCCGCTTCTTTTTTTGCTTTCGCCTCAGCTTCTGCCTTCGCTTTGGCTTCCGCTTCTTTTTTGGCTTTCGCATCTGCTTCTGTCTTCGCTTTGACTTCTGCTTCTTTTTTGGCTTTCGCGTCTGCTTCTGCCTTCGCTTTGACTTCTGCTTCTTTTTTGGCTTTCGCGTCTGCTTCTGCCTTCGCTTTGGCTTCTGCTTCTTTTTTTGCTTTCGCATCTGCTTCTGCCTTCGCTTTGGCTTCCGCTTCTTTTTTTGCTTTCGCATCTGCTTCTGCCTTCGCTTTGGCTTCCGCTTCTTTTTTTGCTTTCGCTTCAGCTTCCGCTTTAACTTTGATTTCCGCTTCTTTTTTAGCTTTCGCATCAGCTTCTGCCTTCGCTTTGGCTTCCGCTTCTTTTTTTGCTTTCGCATCTGCTTCTGCCTTCGCTTTGGCTTCCGCTTCTTTTTTGGCTTTCGCATCTGCTTCTGCCTTCGCTTTGGCTTCCGCTTCTTTTTTTGCTTTCGCATCAGCTTCTGCCTTCGCTTTGGCTTCTACTTCTTTTTTGGCTTTCGCATCTGCTTCTGCCTTCGTTTCCGCTTCCAGTTCTTTATTTTCAGCTTTGCTCGTTTCCTGGTGATTGTTGTCGCTCAAATCTTCGGCACTTTCATCTTTACCCGTGATCACTCTACCAACCTTTTTAATAAAATCATCCAGTTTTCCCACTTCTTCATTCCCCACTTCACTTGAATTCGCTGTATCCAAAGTATTTTGAATAGTCGTGTCTTTTATTAATTGTGATTTAGGTTTACTTTTACGAGCCATGACAATCTCCTTTTTAATGACGTTGTACTGTTCTATTTTTTATAAATGGCCTTGGAGCATTTATAAAAAATAGAAATCTTATGTATAAAAAACAAATGACCGAAGCCATTTGTCTTTTATACATTTTAATTTTTAATCTTGGGTTAAAATAGGATCTTTTGAATATCCTTATGTGGAGAAGCTATAACCGAATAACTCGTAATGAGGTTCGATTCTGCCATCTCGTTTTGAGCTGTTTGAATAGCCATTTTAACAGAAGATATTTCTCCAGTGATTAATACAAAGCCTTTACCACCCAAGCCTCTAGCAATTCGAATTTCAAGGAGTTCTACGTTTGATGCTTTCGCACAAATATCTCCGATCAAAATTGAAGAGATTGCATTAATCGTTTCAACAATACCAAGAGATTTCACATCGCCAATTTCGCCTGCACCTAACATGGCCGGTAAAACATCAGGGTGAATATTTGGTATAACGTGTGACTCTAACATATGGATACCACCCACATGTGCCCCATTCTTTATTGATGCTTCGACGGCACCCACATCTCCAGCAATAATACTAACGTATTTTCCTGGACATAAGGGTGATGCCATCAGCAGCTCAACATTTCCGGATTTCAGCATTTCATCAGTGGATTCTATACCAACTGGAATGCTCTTAAATTCCATAAAACCAACTGCTTTTTTCAAAATACCACTTCTTTCTATACTGTGAATGATTTAATTTTTTTACCAATTGCTCCAGTTTGAGATTAAACTAAAATTAATCCGCCTAAAATTGTAAAGTTGATAAACTGAGTAATAAAGATTGTTACTGCAGGAGGGTCTATATGGGTATCGCAATGACTATTAAGTGTTTTTGCGGCCCATTCGCCTACAAACGCTGTGAACATACCTGTAATCATACCACCGATGATGGCGGCAAATGGATTTAAGGTAGCACTGAACATTAATACAGCTGTAGATCCTGAAGGTAAAACAATGTGATGCCATCCTTCAAATGCACAACCACACATGATCAAGATCAAAGAGAAAGCAGCGATTGCAAAACCAATTATTGGTACCATTGTGAACAGGTAAGCAGCTTCTTCGCTTCCGCCAACAAGACCCAATGTTCCTAAAGTAGCTGCAACACCACCGATAAGGATACCAATAGAAGCACCATAGGTAAGTACAAAACCTAACCGACTACCAGTAGAGATCCATTCTCTTTTTTCACCAGCCGGTGTTTTTCCTGTAAGTCCAGTTTTGCCGAAGACTAAACGAGTGATAATACCAGAAAGCATTACTGTACAAGCAACGGTATCGGTCCAACCAGCTGCTCCATCACCAAGAATGCCGTTAAAAATAATTGGTCCTACTAATGGTCCAACAATGTATTGGATTAGGAAACCAACCATACCGAAGATACCACCAACGATCAATACCATCGGATCGCCGAATTTTACAAGTGGAGTAACGATATCTTGTCCATTTTCAATATGATTTCTTGTCATTGCAAACGCAGCACCGGCAACAGCACCAGCGAAGGCAATATGTGGTCCAAACCAGGAGCCGAAACTAATAATACCAACTGCTGGAGCACCATTTGCACCACCCATGATTGCCGCTAAAACGGTTAAACCGGTGAAAACAAAGGCTGTGATCCCGCCCATAAATGTGGCTAATACGCCACCGCCGAATGCGGCGATTAACATTGTAAAGTCCATAATTATCCCCCTTAAAATATGATTTAGGACTCGATAGTGATTTTTTCACTATCCGCGGCTAAAATCCTACCGCTAATACTCGCAAAAACTTTTGAGCTCAGTTTTCCATCAGGGATATCCCCAACCAGTTGACCTCGTTCGACATAATCCCCAACGTTTACAACTGCCACTGCAGGAGCACCTATATGTTGTGACAATAATAGGTTGACTTTAGTAAACGTTTTATCCGTTTCAACCATTGGAGCCGGAAGATCATACTTCGTCAGTCCCAATCGTGATACCAAACGGTAAACATTAAACTGCTTGCCTTCTCTGAAGGGTATTGCAGATGTTGGAGCTTCGTGATGAGGGTTTTTCAAACCTCTGCTTCCAAGTTCTCGCTTCAGCATGGTATTGAACTTCCAAGGTTGTAGGTCCATTACACATGCATATTGACATAAGCCACATTCACAGCATAGAAAAGCGTTTGTAGCTTGAGTGGTCGTGTCGCAGGTTGAACCATAAGCGGCAATCCGCATCAATTTATGGGGTTGTAAATTATGCCCTAATGCGTATCTTGGACATAGCTCAGTACAATAGTTACATTGCATACAAGCCATTCCAGCCATTTTCATGGTTTCCTTGATAGATTTCGTTTTAGAAATTATCAACGGGTGATCTTTTGCTAAAACGATCAGTCCTTTTGTTGTTTTCGTAATCGTCGACTCAGGATCGACGATCTTTCCCATCATCGGACCGCCGTTAATTACGACAAAATCGTCAATGGTTGGTCCGCCAGCTAATTCCAATGCTTCACGCACTGTGATACCCAAAGGTACCTTCGTGGTAAGCTTATTCTTAACCTCACCTGTTAGTGTCAAATATGTATCCATAACCGGTTTATTGTCTACCATTATATCATAAATGTTCACAAGTGTCTCCACATTTATGACTAATGTATTCACGTTTAATGGAATTCCGCCTTCCGGTACAATCCGTCCAGTCGTCTCATAAACAAGAACCTGTTCGTCTCCGGCAGGATAAAAATTCTTTAACAAGTGCATTCTAATCTTAGGAAATTTAGGTAATTCTTTGTTTAATGCTTCAATTGCAGGTGTATATTTCTTTTTTAGGCCGATAATGCCTTCCTTTGCTTGTGTTTGATCCATAACAGCCTGAAGAGCTGTTAGCATTTTAACAGTCTCCAGAGCCATTAATTGTTGATCAACGCGCAATAATGGTTCGCATTCTGCGCCATTGACAACGACGGTGTCAACGGTGCAATTTAACTTGACCTGGGTTGGAAACCCTGCCCCGCCGGCACCTACGATGCCAGCGTTTTGTACCAATTCTACTAAATTTGCGCTCATGAACAACACCTCTATTATTTAATCGTAAATCCTCCTACTAATACACATCTTCTTTTACGAGTAAATGTCTTAGCAGATGTTAGGCCTTCACCGGTTGGGCCGGCAATGGTAAAGGTTGTATACCCTTCCCCGCCAACACCAATACCAGCATAGGAAGGACCATTTTTAACAAAAATAGTGGTTTGCACTCTTTTTGCCATTTCAGTTAAGTTGTTAATATTTGTTGAATGCATAATCGCGGTATGACGATTGCCATGTTCTAAGCTAACTGCTAAGTCAATACCTTCGGTAATATCTTTAACACGAATAATCGGAAGGATCGGCATCATCAATTCTTCAACTGCAAAGATATGATCTTTGCTGGTTTCCATGATGACAACACGAACCGAATCATCGACTTCAATACCAATTCCTTTTAGAATTACTTTTGCACTTCTACCCACATAGTCGCGGCTTAGACGACCACCGGGAATAACAAGTTCTTCTAATTCTGCAATTTTCTTGGCGTCTTTCAGCTCGTAAGCACCATTCTTCTTCATATTGAAGATCAGATAATCGGCAACTTGTTCAACAACAACAACTTCTTTTTCTGCAATACAAGGTAAGTTATTATCGAAACAACATCCATCGATAATGTCTTTCCCGGCTTTTTCAATATCAGCAGTTTCATCAACCAGTGCCGGTGGATTACCAGCGCCGGCGCCGATGGCTTTTTTACCACTTTGCAGTACTGTTTTAACAACCCCAGGACCACCAGTTGCACAGAGCATGGTGACTTTCGGACTGGCAAATAATACATTTGCGCTGTCAATGGTTGGTTCAGCAGTAGTAACAATCAGGTTTTCAGGTCCACCCGCTTCTAAAATTGCTTTGTTTAACAATTTTACTGTTAATGCACTGGTTTTTTTGGCGCTTGGGTGGGGAGCAAAGACAACCGTATTTCCTCCAGCCAACATGCCGATACCATTACAAATAACTGTTTCACTTGGATTAGTTGAAGGTGATACAGCACCGATCACACCAAATGGTGATTGTTCAATCAAAGTTAAACCATCATCACCGGTAAATGCATCAGCAACAAGATCTTCAATCCCTGGTGTTTTAGTGGTTGCCAACTCATGTTTTAAAAGTTTATGTTCATAATTGCCCATGCCTGTTTCTTCAACAGCCATTTGGCAAATCATTTCCATATTTTCTTTCTTTAACATTTCTGCTCTCATGGCAGCAATTAGTTTGCTTCTGAAAGATAAGGTTTCTCTCATAAAAGATTTTTGAGCGATAAAGGCGGCATCAATGGCATTTTCCATATCAGCAAAAACACCTAACTCACCATCTTTAAGAGGCTTTCCGCCTTCTTCTGCACAGTCAATTTCTGCCATTACTTTTTTTACAATATATTCTATACCTGTGGTATCTATATTCATACGAGGTACCTCCTGGATCGTGTTAATTTTTTTGTCTTATTTTAGTGCGTCAAGTCCAGCTTGAGCAACAGTCATGTCTTCAGCAACACTTCCGCCGCTTACTCCGATACCGCCGATGATTTTATCCCCTTCGTAAATAGGGAAGCCACCACCAAACACAACCATTCTTCCTTTATCACACGAGGCGATTCCAAAAAGTTGTCCTGATTCTTTGGCAAGATCAGCTGCTTGATCGGTGCCCATTTTGAGAGCAACTGCAGTATACGCTTTATTGGTCGCAATATCCATACTTGCCAATAAAGAATCTTCCATCCGGTTAAATAGTACGGTGTTACCGCTGGCATCGCATACCACAATTACCATTGGTACATCAATTTCGATTGCTTTTGCAGCAGCCGCTTCTGCCATTTTTTTTGCCATATCTAATAATTTTCCAGTAGTCGTCATTTTTTCTTCCTCCTGATTAATTAGTATTTTACAAAACAGCCAAAGCACTCATCGCAATAATCATGTCTTCGTCAACACTTCCGCCACTGACGCCAATTCCACCGATCACTTCGCCATTATGCTTTAAGGGATAACCACCGCCAAAGACGACCATGCGACCATTATTGGTCCATTGCAGGCCATAAAGCGAGCCATCCTCTTTTACTACATTCGCGACTTTATCTGTGGACATCTTCAGTGCATTGGCTGTATAAGCCTTATTCACTGAAATATCAATACTGACCATCAAGGCATCTTCCATGCGTTCAAAGTAAGCTAAATTTCCACCTGAATCAACCACCGAAAAAACAATGGGTACATTGATTTCTTCTGCTTTAACTCTGGCTGCGGCAGCCATTTTTTTTGCTAGAGTGAGTAAAGAATATTCTTTGTTCTGATCTTTTTCAATAACAGCACCCTCTTCGGTCTGATCTAATAAGCGCAGTTTTTCTTTAACCCGGTCTATGATTTCTTTTACTACACCATTAAACTCAACGGTACGTGCCAAGACAAAAAGCGTATCCGACAATCGATTGACGAACTTGACTAATTCTGGTCGACTGTCTTCATTTTCACGATTGTATTTTACAATCAATCGTTCGCCCCGTCTCACAACTGTTCGAGCGACATGAAGTGCGGCCGATGCAGGATTTGCACCTGGGATAATAAACGCTTTCTGAGGACCAATGATCGCCAGATACTGTTCCATGGTACATTCCATGTAATCCACATCAGCTTGCGATATTCTGTCTGCTAACATTGACTTGCCTTTTTCATCACTGGCAAGTTCCGCTCCCAATACGAAAATTCGTTTTTGTAAATAGTGCAATATTTCTTTAATTTCTTGATCTTCGCAAAGTGAATATGCTAAACCAATGGCCGAATTTGCTTCGTCCATAGTCCCATATGCATCAACACGGATATTATCCTTCGGCGTACGACTGGATCCAAAAAGTCCAGTCTCGCCTTTGTCCCCTCCTCGGGTATACACATTTGGCATCTCTTCACCTCACTAAACGATCTGAATTTCATCAATGATACCGACAATGGTCATATCAATTGGTGCCATCTTATCGCCATAAACATACCGGGCATTACTGCCGGATGTAACAATAACTGTTTCACCAATCCCTGCGCCCACCGAGTCCACGGCAATTGCTGTGGAAGAACTTGAATATTTTTCAAATTCACCGTATTCATCAATTTTTTTAATAATCAGCAGTTTACATCCCACAAGATTAGGATCTTTTTGGGTTGATACTACGTTTCC
Source organism: uncultured Acetobacterium sp. (assembly GCF_963664135.1). Taxonomy (NCBI): domain Bacteria; kingdom Bacillati; phylum Bacillota; class Clostridia; order Eubacteriales; family Eubacteriaceae; genus Acetobacterium; species uncultured Acetobacterium sp. The sequence continues at coordinate 1,350,547 of NZ_OY760905.1, forward strand.
GACTACTTTTGCTAACTGCATAAATTCACCACCCTTTTAAATCCTAATAACCTGAAGCCCAAATTCCTTTATGGCTTCAACAGCATACTCCGTAACAATTGATCCAGCAGGTATTTTAACTGTTTTTGCTCCCCGAATCTTTAAAATGTCGGTGCGTGAGATAACTTTTTTATCCAATACGCATTCGCCATTATTTCCGGACAAGCCATTATTCGCCACTGGCTCTTTTTTGCTGGGAAGATCTGTTGTTTCAGCGATTAATTCTTTAGTATCTGTGGGGGTTCCACCAACACAAGTTGCATATAAGTCTTTGCCATTGACAACTTTCATTCCAAATTCTCGAAGTGTTTCAACATTGTTATTCAACATTTCTCGATACTTTGGCGATGATTTTCCCATACCAAGGGTTGCTCTCTGGGGATCATCCGGATCACACGCATTTTTTGCTGCAACAACCGGCGTACCGGCCATAAAGCCATGATTGATAAGTGATAACAAAACCGTATCTGTAATCCCCACAGCCAATTTAGCTGCAGTATTCACACTCATGGTTGCAATCACAAACATGTCTGCCGATGAGTAAAGCTCTTTTTGGCTTTTAATGTTACCACTGTGATAAATCACATCAAGATTCAATTCTTTTTGAATAGCCGCCGGATTTAACACCATCATGCCATCATCAGAAAGAACAACTTTTAATTGCCAACCATCTTTTTGTAATTTCAACAGTGAATCCATCGACTCTTTAAAACCAATCGTAGCTCCCGTAAAGAAAACAACTGCTTTTTTAGGTTGATTTTTTATTCGCCTGACAACCTCGTCGACAATTTTTTGAATGAGACCATCCAATAAACCGTTTTCGAGCATTTTCTCCATGTCCAAATTCTATCACCACATTTCTTACCTTTGACAATTAAAGGCGATCCCTAAGGGTGTTACCAATAATGGTTCTACTGGTTTAATGGTTTTGATGCCTGTTTCATCTTCAAATATTTTTTCAAAATCATCAAAGACACACGCCCCGCCAACCACATAAATAACATCAACATCGTACCCGACCACAAATCGATTAACGATTGACGCCATCTTCTGCACAACGGGTTTGATAATTGGAAATATCTTCTTTTGCGATTCGTTCTTTTTAAGTTCCTCTGCTTCTTCAAAGCTTATATGATGAAAACCTGCCAGTACCAGGCTCATATGGGTCCCTCCGGTCGCTTCATCGGCTGTGAAAATAACTTCACCATCTTTAAGAATACTGATTCCGGTGGTTCCACCACCAACATCTACAACGGCTCCATTTTGAATACCCAAAACGGTCGCTGCTGCAGTCGGTTCATCAACAACATTTGTAACAACAAAGTCAGCTGAATCCACCACGTTGGAGATAATCTTTGTATTCCCTGCCAAGATACCGGGAGGAATGGCTGTAGCTGCTTTAGCGTATGTTAAATCAACGCCTAATATACCTTCAACCTCACCTTTGAGTTTTCGCACGATTTGGCTTGCTCCGAGATAGTCTACGACAATTCCATCGCGCACCACTGACGCACCTTGAGTAGCTCCAGCAATGGGACGATTATTCTCATCAACCACTGCGATGACAATATTTGCAGTACCAAGATCCACGCCAACTTTCAACTCACCAGTGTAAGCATTGGCCTTTTTTCCTCGAATTAATTCTGCAAATTCCAATATTGCGTCGTTACCAGATTTCCAATCCATCATTTCACCTGTTTGGGATTATTTTTAAATAATCATCGTTGTTAAGTCCTGCTGCATTTGCTTCATCGGTATCCAGATGCATTTCATAGTCAAATTTATCCGATACCCGGGCCAATACATTACAGAAGATTGTTTTACGAATACCGCTTGTTTCAACACTAACCCAGTCTTTATCTTTAATCCCAAGTTTTTCAGCTACATCTGTTGGCATATGGATGTGTCGAAGTGCGACAATCACCCCATGACTCAGTGTAACAGAACCGCATGGTCCTTCAAGCGTAATTCCTGGTGTGCCTTCAAGTTTCCCTGATTCACAAACTGGGGCTTTAATGCCCAGTGTTCTGGCATCTGTTAAGGATATTTCGATTTGACTTTCCGGTCTGGCTGGTCCTAAAATTCGAACCTTGTCAAAGCAACCTTTGGGTCCAACTACTTTAACCGTTTCCTTTGCCGCATATTGTCCTGGCTGCTTTAGATCTTTAATATTTGTCAACTCATGCCCTTTTCCAAAAAGTGTTTCAATATCTTCTTGAGAAAGATGGATGTGTTTATTGGAAATACCCAAAACAACCCGATTCGGGCTATCTTTTTCGCTAATTAATTTTTTAACCGTATTAATTACGATTTGCTCAATTACTTTTTTTTCGTCTTCGTTCATGCTTACACCTTTTCTTCAAAAGATCATTTCTGTCTGAATGTACTAACAGAATTTTTTTGATTACTCTTCAGTAATCTCGTCACCTATTTCTTCTGCTGGTTCTTCATTTTTTTCTTCAATGTCAACTTCAGCTTTTGGCACAACCGGTGGTGTATAGCCCACTGTTTGACTGTTGTAAATTAATTTTTCAATTCCTTCACTGGGTCGGGCAATCACTTTAGTTCCCCAAACGCCTCGACCTTTAGCACAAGCCGCCGTAGCAGCTTCAACAGCAGCCTTGACCGCGCCAACATCTCCCGCCACTTTAATGGTGGACATGCCATCGCCTTTACAGGCTTCATAGCCAATCAGTCTTACATTTGCTGACTTGACCGCCGCATCGGCAGCTTCGATAGCTGTGGCCAACCCAATAGCTTCTATTAGGCCGATGGCCTCTCCTCTATTCAAATTAACCCCTCCTTACGACAGTTCAGTATTATCAAGATTTTTAAATGGCATTCTTTTTACCAGGCGAGCGGCATTGCTTCCGATTGCTCGTAGCGTTGCCTCATCACTATAAGATGGAATTCTGAAAATGGGTTGATCCTCTTTTAATTTAATAAAATGAAGAACCACTTCGTTCTCGGTGATTCCGATGCCAACACCTAAATGGGATAATTCCGCTCCTCTAAAAGCAAGCTCCACCGGGTTGGATTCTTCCAGTTCCTCGACGGAAAAAGGGATACCTTCTTCTTCGATTCCATGTAATACTTCGTCAACGACCTTTTGATACGTCATATTTTTACCATGGACAACTTTAATTTCTGGTTTTGGGGCATCGAAATTCATATGCATATTATTCACCTTCTTCGTAAGCAAGTACGAGACCGGTGGCTACTGCATTACGTGGACCCTCAACACCTCTAATATTCGCCCGTCCTGAAACGATACTGTACTTAGATAAGGCATCTGTTACCAATTGCGGAATCTCAAAATCAAGTGCTGATCCTCCTACTAATGTAACAAATTCGATATCCCGAACATTTCCGGTGGGACTAACCCGTTCTAATGAACGAATGGCATTTACAACAAATACTTTTGTTTTTGCTTCTCGACGTACTGCTCGAATACGTTCTAGTGAAAAGTTACCCGGCATGGGTATCATTCCATTTGGTGTCAAAATGACAACCCGTGCAAAAGTTCTGGGATCAAGTGGTTTGTCAAAAAATTGAACGGTTCCATCTTCATGACGAATATGGAATAAACTTTCAACCTTTGCCAACGGATATTTTTTGATGTCTTCCGCTAAACCCATGTTGTCATATCCTAGTTCCGATGCGATGAGCAGTGTAACCATATTTCCGGCACCTGCTAAATGGATGGACTTGATTTCACCTGCCCTGTTAATAATTGCTGCATCTGTCGATCCTGCACCCATATCGATAATTGCTAAAGGCATATTGCTTCCCGGTGTTGTTAATGCGCCACGGATGGCCATATCGGCTTCAACTCCGCCAACTTCAACTTTTACACCCAGTTCAGCTTCCAATTCGTGCGCAATCATATTCATTTGTAATTTATCGGCTTTAACCATGGCGGCAATACCAACGGCATTTTCCATGGAAAATTCTTCTGCAACCCCACCTTTGACAGTTTGTGGCACAAAAGTATCAACTGCTAATAAATCTTGAATTTTAATTGCACTTGGTAACTGATCAGTTAAGCTCGACATTACCTGTCTAACCTTCTCAAGCATTCCACCGGCATTAGTGCCAGCTTCCCCTTTAATATCTTCAACAGGAGCTACGGAACGTATTGCTTCCATGATTTTTTCAGCGCCATCATCGACGTTAACCTGGGCTTTTTTGTTTGTTCCCTGGATAATGATCTGGCCAGCCGGGATTTTTCTTTCTTTGACATCCCCTGCCGGCGTTTTAATAACAACAGCTGAACGATTTCCAATGAGGGCTCGTGAAACAGGAACAACCTGTTTTGTCTCATCGGATGTTAAATCAAATACAGTTGCAATTCCGTATGGGTTTGATAGTTGTTCAACTACCGCACCTGGTGCGGCAACCTCAATGGCTGCACGCATGTTTCTTGGCACCTTTTCAATCAGCGAAACTTCATCAACAATTGGAATTTTTTTCATAAGACGGTTATTAATTAAAACGCCATCATCACGTTGGACAATGGCACCATTAATAAATATGCCGTTATTAACAGCATGGTTAATAATACGAGAAGAATCTTCAAAATCCACTTCTCTTGGAATAACGACGATTACTGATTCGCCTTTATCACAATTATTAACTTCTCTTATGTCTACGGTCACACCCACACCGATCCCCAATCCCCCTGGTGTAGAGGGATTGTGACCGATCATGGTTGATTCCGTAATAATTGTTTCCGTAATTGTTTCCATCGCTACATCCCCAATAACAGGAGCAGCTTCATTGATCCGGATTAAATCAACATTTTCTACGGTTAAACCAGCTTTTTCTAGGGCTTGTTTGAGAGAGGCGAAAACTCCATGAATATTTTGACGTGTTCCCTTCATCCCAGTGGTATCAACAATACCGCTGCACAAAAATTCAGGTTTTCCGTCCACATATCGGGCAAGCGCTGTTTCAGTACTTGCATTTCCAATATCTATTCCTGCAATAATCATATGTTAGTCCTCCCAACACTTCCTATTCTGCTAATTCTATAAGAATTCTTTTGATCTTTTTCGGTTGTAGTATACGTCAGCAGCTTCAGCTACTAAGGAAGCTGAAATTGGAGCATTGTATTGATTTTTAAGTTCAGAAGCAATCGCCAATAATTCGTCTTTAGTCGATTTGTATGGACGAAGGGCATTGTAGATTTCTAATAAACGAGCATCTGGAACAGCAATTAGTTCAGCTGCTCTTCTTAGGTTTCTGGCAAATGCATCACGTTTTACAGATTCAGCAACTTGAGCTTGAAGTTCAAGGGTTTCTGGTCTGATACGTAAATCTTCTGGTGTTAATTGGCCAGCTAATAATTTATCTAAGGTTAATTCTTTGTAAGCTTTTCCGGTAGCAGAGAAGATCAGTTCTGGTCTTTTATCTCCGATTGGATAATCAGCTTTCGAAACGGTTCCGCAAGCTGCTGGAGCTGGAGCTGCAGCGGTACTCATAGAACTCATAACTTGTTTAACGATTTGTTCCAACATTTGTTCTTGTGTCATTCTGGTCACCTCCACTTATACAAACGAAACTTGTTGTTCGACGGCTTTTTTACCGGCTTCAACATGTTCAGTTTCTTTAATATGTAATAAGGCTGCTTTTGCCTGGTAAGCTGGACGAGCCATTTGGTCGTTTCTTACTGGAACGGGTGCTGGGCTTTCGCCTTTAGCATATTTAGCAGCATTTTTCCCAATCATACGATATGTTTCTAAATCGATCAATGGTGCTTGAGAAAATAATTCTAAGTTACTTAACTGTGGTAAATCTTTTTGGTGAATTAAAGAAGTACCTTTTGACTGGATACCAATACCGATTCCGGATCCAGAAAGTTTAGCAGCAGTATGACCGCATACAGCAACGTCAGAACTTCTGTAAATTTTGATAACTCGGGCTTTTAAGCCTTCTTCTTCAATACCAGCGATAATTTCTTTAAGAACTTTATCGTGTGGAAGACCAACGATTGTTACCGTTTGAGATTCTGCAAAAGCAGGAGCTAAACCAATAACTACTTCATCACTAGCCATTCCTTGTTTTGCTTCTCCGATTGGAGTCAGTTTAACTGAGCCAGCAGCAGTAGCAGCTGGTGCAGCAGCTGAAGTAGCGCCAGTCATTTCTTTTAAAACATCTTCGATAATGCTTTTTAACATTTGTTCGTTTATAGCCATTTTTTTACACCCCTTCCTATATGCTTGCTGGGTCAACAGCCCATGGAATATCTTGGATTTGTGCCCATCTTTCATCACTGATTACATAACCAGTTTTTACTCCATGATAAGTATTTGGATAGTTAACTGCTGAAATACATTCCCATGTAGAGCTTAATTTAGAAGCAGTGTGTAAGTAGTCACCAGCACATTTCTGTAACTGAATGTTAAAGATCGATTCAGCAACATCTCTCATGCCGCCTCGGTCTAAAGCTTTAATAAAGTCAACCGCTGTTGCGCCGCGACCCATTAAATCTTCAACAGATTTTAAGTCAGCTACGACATCACGGTCAGGCATATCTTGAGATCCACGTGCATAAGTTGCAGCTTCAACTTCAGCATCAGTGATTTCGGTTAAGCCTAATTCTCTGAATAAGATTTGCATTGCGCGAGCGCCTTTAGCACGAGCAGCAACAACTGTATCTTCATCAGCAGGTTGTAAACCGGCATCGATTTTTAAGTCACGTTGGATTACATTCCAATCGTCATAATCATCTGCATCCCAGTTAGAGCCTGCAAACATATTATCATAGTTAGGTGTAGCAGAGTAACCAGAACAGATATAATCAGTTCCTGGTACCATTTGCATTAATGAACGAGCAACTCGTCGTAAGTCAGAGTGAGTAAAGGTTTGGTCATTAGAAGAAGCACACTCTAAATCGAGGCATGCTGCTAATAAGTTTTCAGCCAATACTTCTCGGATACCACCTGGTACACCAGCTGGAACACCGATACAAGAAACTGAACCATTCTGGCTTCCTTGTACGCCGGCGCCCTTAGTGATGTATAAGCATCGAGCTTCAAGATAAAGCATTGATTTGCCTTCTGCATAACCCATTTGTACTTCTGATCCAGAACCAGATGTAAAACGCATTTTCAAACCACGAGAAGCGTAGCTTGATGCTAAGAAAGCTTTAGAGTATGGCGTATCATCACCATCCATGAAAACTGGTTCTGTACCATATACAGAAATAGTTTCAGCATACGCGGTGTAACCTTTCATACCAAGGTCAAGTTCGGTAGCTTCTTCAACCGCACATTGTGTTAAGATACCTGGACGACCAACATTTGCGCCGACCATGATCGCAAGTGCGTTAAATGGTGCATAACGACCAATACCTACGGTTGTTTCCATTTCATCAAATCCACGGATAGCAGCTTCTGCAGCATCAGCAGCGATTTGAACCATGTTATCTTTTACGTTGGTAACGTGACATTGGTTAGAAGGCATTAAACGAGCTCGCATTTTACTTTGAGCCATCATCATTTCTAATACTGTCATATGACCAAGTACTTCGGTAATTTTAGCAGGAGTGATTGATGTCGTAATATCGACAACGATATCTCTTGGTACATTAATATCAACAAGCATATTGGCAATTTTGATCGAATCCATTGCCATATATTCTTGGGCTTTTTCTAAACGAATTGCATAGTTAGCGATGAAAGTATCAAGCATATCGAATTCAGCTCGTTTTTTTCCATCCAGTTCTACAACTACACCATTTTCAACGATTAAACTAGGAACTGGGTCCCCAGGGCTGTTCATTGCAATTAGACCTACTTCTGGCCATTCTTTAACGAAACCATCCTTTTTGACTGGACGAGCTGCTAAAGCTTCAAATCTTTTTGACTTCATAGTCATTATTCCTCCTTCTTTCTTAGAAAACTAACAACAGCTACTTAAATATAAGGAGTTGTTACAGGTGGGCAAGGACCGCCAAGAGCTTCTAAAGCTTGTTTACCAACTTCTCTAGCAGCGTATACGGCTTGACGAACAGCACCAGCGTCTCCAGAAATGAAGATCATTGATTCATTCGAGTATTTTGTTCCACCATTATCTGGTGAAGCATATCCAACTAATTCTACATTCGCAGCTTTTAAAGCAGCATCTGACATTAATACGCCGATACCAGCTGGAGCACCAACAATGATTGCAAAGGCTTTTCCGATTGGAGCGCCTAAAGTCATGTTACAAGCAAAGCTTGCACGTGCAGTATATTGGAATTCTAAATGACCTGAAGCATTTGCATATACATCTCCGAAGGTTCTGTTTAAGTCGTTAAGGGCAACTTCAACAGCTCGTTTAGCGTCAGATACATCTTCAGCTCCAAAGATAATTAAAGAACCATGACCTGCGCCACCTTCAGTATCTCTTGCAAGTTCACAAGAAACAACTTCGCAATTAGTAGCTTTTACAGCTTCATCAGCAGCGAAAATCTGAGGACCAGCACCAGTTCTAGCGGAAAGAATACCGATAGATCTGTATTTAGGATCAATTTTCATAGCTTCATGTAAAGTTCTGTCCACGTTTGCAATAACAAAACCAATTGTGTTACCAACAGCTGTTCCTACAAATTCGGTCAATCCGCATACACCTGTTGCAGCGGCAACTGAGCCAGTTTCTTCAACTTCACTCATTTTTTTCATAACTTCTTCCATCAACTTGTTCATTAAATCATCTTTCATTAATTTACACCTCCGTAATTATTAAATATTATAGACTTGGTAAAATTTTCTCCACATCACCGTGTGGTCTTGGGATTACGTGTACTGAAACAACTTGTCCAACTTTGTCAGCTGCTGCAGCACCTGCATCAACTGCAGCCTTAACTGCTCCAACATCACCACGAACCATTACAGTTACTAAACCAGAACCGATTTTTTCGTAGCCCATTAATGATACATTTGCTGATTTTACCATAGCATCTGCTGCTTCAATAGCGGCAACTAGACCTTTGGTTTCAATCATGCCTAAAGCTTCGTTTGTCATAAGCTCTATCCTCCTTAATTACAAGATTTTGTTACTGAACTACCTATATTTTAATTCAAAGGCTATGATAATTACTTGTGCTGTTCTTATAAAATTATTGTACGTTTCTTAAAATCAGCTTGAAAACCTTTTAATACCGCTGTTTTTTGTGCCTGTATACAAAAACATAGTGGAATATTTTGTCTAATGCCTGCACTTAAAAGTCGACCCATTTTATTTAGACACATAAAAAGAACAGGTCAACTCTAAAGTTTACCTGTCCCATTTTTTTACTCATTTATTAAGTTTTTGTATCAGGATACTTCCCGATGTTTATCTAAGTATTTTTCATCTTTCGCGTGGTTGTTCGCTAAATGTTCTTCCTCTTCCATCGCAATACCACGACGTTCTTTTCGATACTCCGTCGGGGTCATGCCGGTACTCTTTTTAAACACCTTACTGAAATAGTTTGGTTCATGATAAGAAAGATCCAACGCAATATTGATAATCGGCACATCGGTATTGGCCAGCATATCCTTGGCGATTTCAATTTTTCGCTCGGTCAGATAAGTGACAAAGTTTACACCCGTTTCCTTTTTAAAGATCTTACTTAAATAGTAAGAACTCATATTAGCGTATTCGCCGACCTGATCAAGGGAAATGTCCTTATAACAGTTGCGATCAATATAGTTTAAAATATCTTCGATGTTATTCTTGCGGGTTTCCTTATTATCAAGCATCCGATCAAAGACCTTGTCGATGGTTTTCATGATTTCTATTTTTAAATCATAGCGATTTTTATAGCCGTTGACAAACTGCATGTTATTGTGGGAACATAGCGGACTATTCAGTTCATAACCACACATATCCTGGGTAACAATGTTAAGTTCTTCCATAAAATGTTTTATTTCTGCTTGAACTGACATGATATCGTAGGTGTGGTAATCATAAATCATATCCAGATAACTGATCAGGGCCGTTCTGGCATCACTGTACTTTTTCTGGATGATCGCAAAAATCACTTCATTCATTTTTTCATCAAATCGTTCTTTGGCATTATTTTTTAATGAAGCGATACTCTGATTAATCGAATCCATCAGTTGTTGTGGTCTAATCGGCTTCAGCAGAAAATCATCCACCCGAGCCTTGATGGCTTGATGAGCAAAATCAAATTCGTTAAACGCCGTAATCAAAATGACCTTTTTTTCATGATCTTCTTTTTTGATCATTTTTAATACATCAATCCCATTAATCTCAGGAATATTAATATCCAAAAGAATAATATCTGGATTCAATCGACGGATTTCTTCAATCGCCACCAAACCTGATGATGCTTCACCGATAACTTCAATATTTTCGCCATGCTGACTCAAAATGAGTTTAATCGCTTCAATCTCTAAATGTTCGTCTTCTACAATAAACAGTTTATACATGATTATAATCCCCTCCCAGCTAGAGATTTACGGGGTATTTTAATGGTAATTTCAGTGCCGTTTTCAAGCTCACTTTTTATCTCAACCCCATAATCAACGCCATAGTAATACATAAGCCGCTTGTTCGCGTTATTGATTCCGATTCCGGTATTTTTTTCCCGTCCATCCGCTTCGTAGGTTCCATCCAAAATTTTATGGATCCGGTCATTTGGAATACCTTTGCCGTCATCGACAATTTTCAATATGGCAACTTCTTTTAAAATATCCGCCGTTATTCTCACTTGACCACCTTTTGCATTGGGTTCAATGGCATGGATAATGGCATTTTCCACAAAAGGCTGGATGGTCATAAATGGACACAGAATATCTTCTGCCAACTCATCTACTTCCACTGAATAATTCAACCGATTGCCCAGCCGCATTTTTTGGATGGATAAATAATTCTGAACATGTTCCATCTCTTCTTTTAAGGTTACTACATTATTTTTTTCTTTTTTCAAGGTATAACGCATCATATCCGAAAACGCATAAATCATTTCCTGGGTTTTGTCAGCACCTTCTAAAAGAGCCAAACGGCCAATCGTATTTAATACATTAAACAGAAAATGCGGATTAATCTGAGCCTGTAGCGCTTTCAAGTCCGCCTCTTTCAGGGAGGCCTCAACCTCACTCCGCAGCTTAACCTCTTCCATCAACTCAAGATTTTTATTATGCAATTCCTCCTGAATGATGTGGATCATCTGTTTTTCGACAAGATAATTGGCAATTGTATAAAGCAGATCCGCTGCCGCTCTTACCTGAGTGAGAGTTGTTTTTAGTGTTTTGTCATATAAATCAGTAATTTCAGGATTTTTTGAAAAATCTGTCAATTCATGACTTGTTCCAAAAGGCAGGCGTTTCATTTCTTCTTCATCAATTTTTACCTGACCAGCCATAATTGCCCCCAGATAATTACCTTTTACCATAATTGGAACTGCAAGATCTACTAATCCTCCATGGCAAATGTAAATCGATGGTTTCCCAGAACGTGCTGACTCAATGCCCCCATGGGCATCTGATTGATAACAGCAATCCCGATTGTTGCTGTCTTTTCTGACACAATTACAGTATTCCGAAAAATTACTGTATTCTGTAATCGGATTGCCCTTGTAATCAACAGTAACCGCAGCAAGTCCGGTGGCATCTGAAAAAGAATCCTGGATTCTTTGCAGCACCTCTACGTCAATAATGTCAGTAATCTTTAGTAAGACTCTCATAAAACAACCCCTTTAGACAATAATCCCATAATTTCATTTACATCGATTTCCATTGAGTAATATTATAACACAAACAGGAATTTTTTGGCATTTTTTTTACCATTTTAGAATATTTTGCTTTGCATCAGTATTATATTGCTTTGTATTTTTTTATTTATTGGTATTTGTTGCAAACCAGATATTTTCTTGACTCCGTATATTTTTGCAATTCCGTATTTTATAGGTTGCAAACAACAAACCGTTTTTTTTACGAATTATCCCCTTGAACCAGTGTTTTTCCATCTATTTATTTCTTAAAAGTAATTTAATAATGATTTTTAGGAATGTTTTTAAAAAAAGACTTGCAAAAAAAAGACCCGTCAATTATACTGTAAAAGTGTCCTGAAAGCAGTACTATCTGGGGGTGTGGCGAAGTTGGGATCGCGTCTGACTGGCAGTCAGAAGGCCAGGGGTTCGAGTCCCCTCATCTCCACCAATTAGAATTGCATAAGAGAGCCGTTGAGGTTCTCTTTTTTTTATGTCCGGGTGTAGAATCGGGTCAAAAAACCCCCACCTTGGGGACAATTTGGGGACAGTTCTTAAAATAATTAAAGCCCAATAACAAAAGTTACTGAGCTTTACGTGCTTTAGTGACTAGAATATGATCCAGGGTGTCACTGGCTTTTGCATCGGCTGAATTAATCACATGGGCATAAATATTGCCGGTTGTGGATAAATTTGAATGACCCAGCCGTGAAGATACTGTTTTGAGATCCACACCGCTTGCTATTAGTATAGAGGCATTTGTATGCCGGAGTGAATGCAGATGCACCTGTTTGAGTTCATGCTTGTCTGTGAATTTCTTCAAATAACCGCCGATCGTGTCTAAACTCATTGGTTCCCCATTCCACCTGGTAAAGATATAATCGTTATCGCTCCACAGATCCCCGACTTTGATCCTTTCTTCCAGCTGCCACACTCTATAGGCTTTAAATAGATCAAAGATGAAATCAGGCAGCTTAATGCTTCTTCTGGATTTAAATGTTTTGGGATCCCCTTCAAACAATCCTTCACCAGCTACATATTTTAAAGCCCTCTTAACAGTTATGATCTTATCTTCAAAATCAATATCCGCCCATTTCAACCCTCCAATTTCACCACGACGCAGACCACTAAATATCAACAGGTTTAAAGCCAGTTTATACTTTATGGGTTCCTCTTCCAGTAGCTCAAGAAATGCCAGGGCTTCCTTATCATCCATATAGGCCGGCTCTTTCCTGTCAGACTTTGGTAGCTCTACCCGTTTTTCAATGGGATTGAATGCTATAACACCCCATTTAACGGCTGTATTCATGATGTTATTCAATAATTTGTGGTAATGTAGCACTGTTTCATTTGAGACTTCCCTTTGTGGGTTGGTAGACAAGAAGAGGATATCAAAATCTTTTCCAATAGCTGCAGCCACCTTATAGGCTATTTCATAGGTAGTATTCCCGCCTTTTTTTAATCTTCGCAGGGCATCGTCATTGATCCCGGCCTTATCTGAAATATCCTTTTGCTTCATATTGGCCACGATTGCCAGATATTCCGGCGTGACCGTGAATTTATCCCCACCTCTTACCCCGGTGCTGCCTTTGATCTTTGCATAAAAATCCTGTATATGCTTTGGTGTGATCTGGCCTATTTTGACATTTCCCAGAGCTTCAATTATTTTAATCGATTCATTCTGATAGCCTCTGACCGTTACCGGGGAGAGGTTCTTATTGCCCACGTAGTTTTTAAACCAGATCTCAATAAAATCAATGAGTTTAATATTGCTATCCATAACATAGCCCAGATTACATTTTTCTTCAAACTCAAGGGCGACCCTGTCCAGATCCTTCTTTAATTTGGTGGGGCTTAATCCCTCAGGGGGTTTATAGTTCATGGTGTGTTTGATTCTTTTGCCATTAACATCGAAACCGCCAGAAACAACGATCCGGAAGGCATTGCCTCTTTTTTCTATGTTGCCCATGGGTTAGACTTCCTCTTCTTTTATAGCCTCTTCTATTATTTTATCAAGTTTTAAATCACTGCCAGTTATCGCTATTTTTGAATTTTCAGAGGTGCTATTTTCGGTGATTTTCTCAGCAAACACCTTTAAGAATTTTTCTTTTGTTAGATTTTCAACCTTGCCAAATACTTCATAAAAATTACTCTTTTCAAGCATTTTTAATAGTTTTACTTCTTCAAGAGTATTGGCATATTTTTCATAACGGATTTCAGCATTTACTTTAGAACGTTCACGTGCGCATCTGGTGTAAATCAGAACATTTTTGATTTGATCAAGTATGACGGTATCAATAATTTCTTGGGCATCGACTTTATGGACAAAACTATTATTCAATTTAATTCGTAGTGAACCTTCTTCATCAACCACACTTTCAAAGTATTCAGCGATTAATAAAAGAGGACCTTCCCAAAACTCAGGTACATAAACAAATGGATCATCTTCGTTTTCGGGATAAGGAAAGTGACTTGCTTCGTCTTCGTAGTGATCAAGAATACCTTGGCGTTCTTCATCGGTAATTGTGGTAATGGCACTATATTTTTCCCTTAATGAAAGAGCATCAGGCTCTGCTTCACATTCGATTAATTCACTTAATACTGGAATCAGTACGCCGGGAAGGTATTTTTTATAACCTTTCAATTTTTCAATTGCTTTATCACTTAACCCTATGGTCTCATGGATGGCCTTATCATCTATATTAGAGGTTCTTTGGTCTGTGATTCCAAGCAGATAATCAGCGGAAACATGAAAATAGTCAGCGATTTTATAGAGGCTATTTATCCCAGGCTCAGCAGCATTATTTTGATATTTGCTTAAAGATCCCGAAGGCACACCTATATCTACAGCTAACTGCTTGATAGATTTTCCACTTTCAATAATCAGTGATTGTAACTTTACAGCAAACTCTTTTGTTACATTGATACACATATAGGCACACCTCGAAAATATTCATTATTATAAAAACTATGCATGTGACAACTCCTTCCGTTCACTATAATATATATTTTAGATATTTCGTTCATTTTAAGATTATTTTTGTTGAAAATAATTTTCTTGCGTTATATAATCACGTTAAGAATTTCAGTTATTGTTGCGTTCATTATGATGATTATACCAGTTGACTTAATTAGAAGCAACAACAATTGACAAATAATGGAGGAAAAAAAGATGAAAAACAAAGAAATTAAAGATTCAATAAAAGAAGCAAGACTATTTCAATATGAAGTCGCAGCTGCTATTGGAATCGCTGAGTCTACACTGTGTCGGAAGCTTAGAAACGAGTTACCCCAAGAAGAAAAACAAAGAGTACTAAATGCAATTAAAAAACTTACAAATAAAGAGGCGGTATAACATGAAAACCCCAAGAATGCGAACGATCCCTCAAAGCGCAGCAGAATTAAAAGCCCTGGATCAGAACACCTCACTCACAGAATGCGCCATCAGACGCCTTGTAGATCAAGGTAAGATCAAATGTGTAAAGGCCGGGCGGAAAAAATTAATCAATTTGGATCAGCTTATCACTTATTTGAGTGATCCATTTCCGGAAGAGGCACCAGAAGAGGTGCCAGGCGAAAAAGAAAAGGTTATAACCCTGGAAAGAATGGACGCTTACAAGAAAAGTATCGGGCTGGTTAAGTAATACGCAATTTTCGGATGTACACCAATCGTGGTATTTTAACAGCGAAATACAATCAAATGGGAAGGATCCAGTAGTTTAGCTGTGAAAAGAGTAAACTCCTGGCCTCTTCTCATTAATTTTATGACAAAGCAGAAGTACCAAAACGGTACTTCTGATATAAGCGATGGAGTCCCAATTCAGGACTCCATCGGCAGAAAGCTCGGATTATAGTTTCGTCGAAATTTCGACGAAAGGAAGACCTGAAAAAACTCTCCCTGGCACTGCAATACCGGTTGGGAGAGTTTTAAAAGAGTGTTGTGTTTTTATCACAAATAACTGAATAAGAAAAGACCGCTGCTAAAGCTTGGATGCTATAGCGTTCTTTAAATAACCTGTTGTCTAATTATACCTTTTTATATGATGGATAACAAGAAAAAAACGGCTGAGTAATCAGCTTTTAGACTTGATAAGGTTATTAATTTGCCGACAATATCTTTCATAATGAGGAGTTATCAAAATGCCATACATCAAAGAAACATGTAGAGCTGGGAGAACCATAGAAATAACCAAACGGTTCACGACTCGTTTCAATAAAAAAGGAATCGCCAGAGGTGAAAACCAGAAGCCAACGCCGGAGCAGATGCAAGTAATCAATGAGCGTAACGCAGAAACTAAATTGAGAAGGCTCATTAATACAAATTATGGCCAGGGTGATTTGCATATTGTTCTTACCTATGCAAAAGAAAAAAGGCTGGTACCAGAAGAGGCAAAGATTGAGCTTGAAAAGTTTATCCGGAAGATCCGGGCAGAGTACCGGAAAAATAATGAGGAGCTCAGGTATATCCTGGTCACGGAATATAAAAGAAAATCCATTCACCACCATATGATTGCAAACACGATCGGGCCCGTGACTGCGAAGGACTTTGACAGATTATGGACAAACGGCCGTGTTAGATTTACATACCTCGATAGTATTGATAATACCGGTCAATATGGCAAACTGGCAGCTTATTTGATTAAAGAGACAAGAAAAACCTTTAGAGAACCCGGGAGCCCTTCAAAGAAGCGATGGAATGCCAGTAAAAACCTAAAGAAGCCGGAAATTAAAAAAGAAATCATTAAAGCAAAAGAATGGCGTAAGGTGCCGGAGCCGGTCAAAGGATACATCATTGAGACTGACAGCATCCGGGAGGGCTTCCACGATTTCACCGGGTGGCCGTACCAGGTATACAGAATGATCAGGGTGGTCAAAGAAAAGGTCATTACCTCCCAAAAGAGCAAATCGATTTTCAAAGCCGAAAATCCGTCCATGAAACCAGAGAGGAAAAAGAAATGAATGATTTAATCAATATTGAAAACAAAGATGGTTTGTTATTTGTAAGCAGCCGGGAGATAGCAGAAAGATTTGGTAAGGAACATTACCATGTAGTGGATGCAATTGATAATAAGATCAAGAATCTAACCCACGAAAATCCGGGGGTTAAAATATCAGAACTATTCATTGAAAGCTATTTCAATCACAAAGGTAATCACTACAAAGAATATCATTTGACACGAGATGGATTTAGTTTTATAGCCATGGGGTTTACTGGTTCAAAAGCAGACGTCTGGAGACTTAAATATATTGAGGCGTTTAATCAGATGGAATATGAAATCAAAAGGATAAATCAACCCCAAGGAGAGGAGCTTTTGGCGCTGGCTGTTCTACATGCTCAAAAGGTTATTGAAGCAAAGGACTCATTGCTAAATGATCAAAAACCAAAAGTTCTTTTAGCGGATGCCATCATGGCAAACGAAACGTCAATTTCAATCAAAGAATTGGCTGTAATATTAAAACAGAATGGTGTTGACACCGGGGAGAAAAGACTCTTTGAATGGATGCGCTCGAAGGGATATTTGACCAAACGAAGAGGAAAGGAAACTAGCCTACCCAGCCAGCGCAGCCTTGAAATGGGTTTACTCGAAACAGCGTTGATACCATACTTTAGAAAAGATGGTTCAAGCGAAACCTATCTTAAACCAATGGTTACAGTTAAAGGGCGACAGTATTTCATTAACAAGTTACTGGGTTGAACCGATCGTGGTCATAATGGCACCGATAATGGCGCAGCATGACAGGATAATTACCGTTTAATTTGAACGTATGTTCAATGATGAAAAGCGTTCAAAAAGCATAAGGTTAGATCAAGGTGTTTTAATCTGATATATTGGCGAACCAGAAGAGGTTAAGCATACCACTGGAATAAAGAAAACATCGGTAAGAAGAGGTCATTCAATAGGATTCAAGAATCATCAGAAAACCGTTCCCACATGTGAGGGGGGTGGCTCATGCTGTTGGTGGCGTTGGCCAGTGATCCGGAAGAGCCGGGAGCCGGTGCGCACCATGGGCCACACCCCCGGTCATAAAAAAAACGGGTTCAAAAATACGAGCCGTCATTCGATAGGGTTGAAGAATCATTAGGGATCCTCTTCTTGCGATATTTTTTATGAGAAATATTATAATCGGATTGGGAGCAATGGACACGGCTTCTAGCGCCTGTTTAAATAGAGTTAATGGAGTATTAACCCATAACCAAAGATTCATTTTTGATCTTATGCCACTTGGAAGCTATAAAACACCAGGCATTAATAAGCTGCAAATAGGGCAAGGTTATGGCAAGGGAATAAGTTGCACACGGCACAAGTGAAAACAACAGGAGTAGGTTCAAGCGATATATCAAGCCCCCGGGGGTGTGCGATTTAGTAATCAGCTGCACATTGCATAGGGTTCCCCATTTACGCACACACTTTATTTTTGACTTTTTGAATAATAATTACATGAAAATAAGCGATTACATGCACTTTCAAGAGAGCTGGATGAATCTCTCATGAGTTAATGAACATAATCCAGATTCCGATTATGACCAGGTTAAACGCTATGGAATACGCTAAGAAGGAACCATTGTACACCTCGTAAAGAATAAGTAAGACTATTCAGAGCTACAGTATGACGTGGTTAACGGGATAGTCATTTGTGTTAAACACCGGTAACGACAAGCAACCCAAAAAAGGATCAAAGGGAATGAAGAAGATGAAAAGATTAAAATAACGCTTAGCCGAGCCAATCCCCCTCCTTAAAAGAAAAGCTTTAGAAAACATTTTCGTTGGATAGGGTAACTTCTTCCAATAGAGCGAATGCCGGAAATATTTTTTTTAGCAATTTAGGCCTCTTCTTGGAAAATGAATATTGTGGAAAAAACACCGGCGAAAAATTGCGCAGATCTGGTAACCAGTGAGAATTCTGTGGAGTAAATATCAACGATGAATTTTCAGCTTTGACAGCGTGAAAAAACATCGGTCGAAAATTCAGCCGATCTTGCCAGTCCTCAAAATTGAGGAGTGAATTTAACCCATGAAAATTCGGGGGTTAATCTGGTGGCGGAATTTTCCGCAGCGGAACAGTACAGCGGTTTTTTTCGTTATACCGGGTGTGCCCAAAATTGGTCAGGATCCAAACATGGGTTTTGGTGGGTGGTAAAACGCCATATAACCCATACCCAGTTTGGGGCTTGCCACTGGCAAAGTCCTGTTGGTAGCAAAACACGATATACCTCAATTTACGGATACTCTTTACAGGCATTACAACTTGGGCATACATTCGAGGCTGGTGGTCTGGTATGGATTATACCGGACCTGAAGTTGTCCCCAATTTTGGGGAGATGTATCCGCAAGTTGGGGATACCCTGTCCGGGGCCGGGATATTGGCCCTGAGATTGGAGGATGAAATTAAGGTGAGGGCGAAAGAGAAGCAAATCAGAAAACCTAAAGATTCTGTTACGCAGAAATATGCGGAACAAACGCACGCTGAAACCCGCAAAGAACTGGCCAAACTGGCCGGGGATCTGGTGCCGGGGCCAGATGTGGGATAATACCCCTATTTCGTTTCTCAATTTTGGGGAGAGAAACCGGATATCAATATCGTTGACATCTGAAGAGGTCAGATCATTGACCTTTCAGGCTATTGTTACCTTAAATACCGGATGCGACCGATTGTCACACCTGAAAACGGCATACTGTGCATAATAAGCCTGGATGACCTGAAGCCGGACATTTGGACACCAAAAAGCCTAGGCGCTGGCCCAGGCTTATGTTCGCATTTTACTTTATTGGGCTACCCTCTTCGTCAATTTCTTTGGTACCACCGCCGAAATAATAACCCTTACTTTCAAGAAAATCAATGAATTCATCCCAGAACTGGTCATGATTCACATTATCGAGGAGTTCAACTACGCCATTAATTTCGATGTACCGGCTCATTGGTTAACTTCTGCTTATAGGGCGATTATCATCATTTTCGGGAATGTTGATTTTAAATGGCGGTTTAAGGTGCATGCGTTTTTCTTGTATGGGCACAACCGCTAAAGTCATCCCCAGAGATTCAAGGATTTTAATCATAGTTGTTAATTTGGGGTCAGATGTGCCTTTTTCCATCCTGGCAATTACCGGCTGCTTGACACCGCTTAATTCTTCAAGTTTTTTCTGGCTGATCCCTTTTTCATGGCGTGCCTTAATGATTTCACCCATGAGTGCAACCCTTAAATCAGATTCTAAAATTTCTTCAGGTGTGAAAATTTCTTTTCTGACATCGGCCCAGCTACTACCAATTGCTTTATTATTCATTATCTTCACCACTTTCTTTTAAGAATGCCAATTCTCGTTTGGCTTGTTCAATTTCTCGCTTAGGGGTCTTTTGTGATTTCTTTATAAATTGGTGTAGCAATACATAACTACCATCTACCCAAGCGACGAAAAAGATTCTATTTCTTAAGGGCCTGATCTCCCAGATTTCGCCCTCTAAATGCTTGATGTATGGCTCACCGATCTTTGTACCGTATTTACTGAGCATTTGAATGTAATCATTGATCTTATTGAGATTAACACGGCTGTCCTTGTCGTTTTTACGGCTTAATTCTCTGATAAAATCCAATACTGGCTCATTGCCTTTTGGGTCTTTATAAAAAAGTATTTTGTGCAAACCTCACACCCCCTGTTTATATTATAATAACTCGCAAGTTATTGTTTGTCAATTATTAAGTGGGAGACTTTAGAAAATTAAGCCAGATAAGCAGATTTAAGCGGTTTTATTTATAGCAGGAATAAAGAACACCAGATTCAAGAGGGAGTTAAAATGCGGGGCGCTTTGGCCAATAATTTGCATGAAAAAAGAAGAGGTTTTAAAAACTACCTCTTCTAATAGCTCATTGCCGTGACTCTGGGCCTCATTTCCCGGTGTAGCTTCTTGATTAACCGAAATACCAGTCTAAGCAATCCAGGCACTCAGGAACCACAATGACCTCTTTTTCATTCCTGCAATTTGTGTAAAGAATAATGTCATTAATATGAAATGCAGTCTCTATCAGCTCTGCATTTCCTGAAAGCCTCCGATTGGAAAAAAATTCAGCTACTTTTTTATCCAGAGTATAACTTAGAGCGCATTCGATGGGTAGACTATAGTCATTTACACCCCGGAACAATTTGAGAAAATCGCCATCGTCCAGATAATCGTGTAAGGCCTTGCGATTACCATCAATTCTCTTTTGTCGCTCCGCATTGGTTTCATTATCAAGAGAATCTTTTAAAAACGAATAGAATTCTTCCAGATCATAAGGATAATGGGTGTAAATATGGCGCAACTGATTGTAAAGACGCTCTGAGCTGGGCATAGAAGGATACATCTTTTTAAAATATCGCCAGGCTTCTAAATTGGGCGAACCATCGTCATTTCCATTTCCAAATGGCAATATAGCGTCTTCAAAATTTATACACATGTTGAAAGTCTCCATTCTTTCATTTGGCTAAGATAATTTAAATAGTCGAGGCAGATCCTCTTCACGGATGATTTGTTGAGATTAACAAAACGTTCCGTTGATCTAGTCAGATCTTTTCTAATTTCTTCGTATTTCCAGGAATGGCAAGCCATTCACAATACAATTTCCAGTTAATTTTGTCCCTGCCGTTGACTCTTATACAAATAGGATCTGGCAAAATACATTTGTTGATTAATCTTCTTGCTGCAGCGTAACTGATGTCTGCTTTTTTAGCAAAATCTTTTGCTGAGAGATAGGAATCCATAGGTTCTCTTGCTTTTTTAAGCAGAAAGATAATTTCGGCATTCTGGGTAATTATTTCTGCCTGCTTACGTTCGATGGCTTCAAGTCGTTCTTCTAGAAACATTACGTTCTCCTCTTATTAAATCTTAGTCCCATCTGGGAACTCAAAGAAAAATGTATACTCCCCACCAAGAGCTTCAGCAATAGCATTTAATTCTTCAGTAGTAAATGTATCACGTTTTAGTTTTTGATTAAAATTCGATGGAGTCATTCCAATAAGTCTAGCTAATGCAGCTTGACTTATAGCTTTATATCCCAAGGCCATTTTTATTTTTTGTTCAATAGTCATTTTGGCACCTCCTATAATTTGATTATAAACTATTAACTAAATAACGTCAATTAAATACTTTATAATATTCAGCATATAATTAACGATTCGCTTGACAGTGTTAAGCGAATACTGTATACTAAAGGCATAGAATTAATCAATTGAGAGGAGAAACCAAAATGTATAATCGTTCAGAAATCTTAAGAACAGCCAACAAATTAACCGCCACCGGATTAACCAAAAGCCAGGCTTTTAAAAGAGCCTGGCTTTTGGCCAAGGGAAAAGCCCTTGTTGTCAAGGGTGTCACCCAGGGCAAGAGACAGACCGCCATTGACCATATGAAGCAATATGACCCATCAGAAATCACGATCAGTCTTGAAAGAAACGCTACCGGATATTTTGAAGAGGATACCATTGAAGTGGTGGTCATGATCCACGGCAATTCTTACTGTGTAGGCTATCTGGCTTCTTCGGTTGCTGAATGGTTATCAAAGGTCATGGACTTCGGAACGGCTTTAAAAGGGGCATTAAAACAAATTGTTGGTGGTAATGGTTTATATTATGGTTTGAGGATACAAGCACAGATTGCTTAGGGAGAGGCTGTACCTCTTCCGAACGGGAGGAAAAATGCTTAATAGCGCACAAATAAAAGAATTATTCGAAAAAGAAGCCGTTGCGTTTTTAGAGTGGGAAGGCGTACCCATTTACAGAGCTATTGAATTATTTGGTATTGAAGCGGTTGACGCTGGAATGGATGAAAAAGAAGGAAAAATCCTTTATTGTGGCTATAAAATTGAAGGTGGTTGGTTATATTGCCTGGTATCTTCTTTACAAAGGATTCAGGAAGGCGGACACCTATGCCAATGCGGAAGAAATTAAAAGAATATGCATTGAAAAGGAACTGGCTGGTAAAGAAACCAGAGCAAAGCTTGACAGGATCCGGATCACGCAGCAGAAAGCAAAATTAACCATACACAAGCAAAACTAGATAAGGGGAAAGAATATGCTTAATAGTGCACAGGTGAAAGAATTGTTTGGAAAAGAGGCTTTTTTAATAGGCAATAATGATGGTGTTTTAATTGAAATAGCTCAGAAACTATTTGGTAAAAAGGCGGTAACATACGCCAGAATGGTAGATAAAGGAGGGCATTGGTGGAATGTGTACGGAATAGATAAGTATTACGTTGAATATCTTACATTTGAAGGGTTTAAGAGCGCAGCAGTCTATGCCAATATTCAAGAAATCAGGGAAAACCAGCAGAAAGAGGGAGATCTAATCCTATTGAAAAAACCTAAAGTTAATGAGAAAAGGAAGAATAACTATGAAACGAAAACAGAAAACGATATGGGCCTATCTTGACGGGGTTAAGCAAGATCTATAGTAGGGGGCATAAAAATCTTTTGCCACCTCGTGACGGTCACGATGTCTAACTAGGCAGGAACAAAAATCCGGAAATTTGGGGTAAGAGGGGGTCTGTATTTTACCGACCCCTTATTTGAATAACCAGAAAAACCTAGAAACCGCCGTTTTAGTGAAGGGCGGTTTTTCTATTTGGGGATGGGATAACTGACGCACCAAATCAGTTCATCAGGAAAAAGCACCAGGTCAAAATATAACGCTGGCAAGTTACCGGCAAATTAAATTACCGCATGAGCATATCAAGGAAATAATCAATTGATCCCAGCCCTTCCAGATCTCCCAAAGTTTGAGTATAAAGGCAATGATTCCTTTGGGCGTAATTCAGAAGCTTAGGGAGAAGAGTGTTGCGAACATACTCATCCCTGTATTTGGACATCAATTCCTTACCAGTAACGGATGACCTGATTTTTCGCAATCCCTTAGCCGTCCATTGCCGGGCCCTCTCCGGTGAAACGTCATATAAGCAGGCTATTTCTTTCAAAGTGTATTCTTGTCCATTTAAACCATAATTTAAAATTAGGGCATTCTTTTCTTTATCTTCAGGATTGAAAACACGGTCCAGCATACGGAAGAGGTCTTCACGTAAAATCAACCGGTCAACCTCCTCATTGACCAGATGAAAGGCATTTAAGGCAGATGGATCTTCTATTAAATCAATGTAGGTTGTTTCATCAGCTCCAGGGATCAACTCATGAGCGCTGATTACATGACATAGGTCACTTTCCCGGTCGCTCCTCTTCTCCCAGGGAGAGGAGAACCTCAAGCCTCTGGAGATGTGCCCTTTAATGGCCACACCGGCATAAGTGGAGAATTTGACATCATAATCAGGATCAAACCCTTTAGCAGCTTCAATCAAGCCAATATTCCCCAATTGAACAAGATCATCACGTTCAAGATACGATATTTCAGTGAGATTATAGTATTGATTAACAAAATGATGGATAAGGCCCTGGTTATTTTCAATGATTTGATCCAGTGCTGATTTGTCCCCATTACGAAAAGCCATAACCAATTCTTCATTCGACATGATGTTTCTCCCGTTTTTGTTTTATTATATCATTAAAACGGCTTTACAATCATCTTTTCGAACCCCTACCTTGGGGACAATTTGGGGACACATTATGATTTTTTGCTGATTTTTCGTTATTTTTTATGATGGTTCATTAAAAGATAAGTTCATATAATGGCTTTATAATGGGAAATATGAAGTCTATAAGCATTGGTCGATTACCACTTGCCTTACTGGCAGTCAGAAGGCCAGGGGTTCGAGTCCCCTCATCTCCACCAATTAAAAACGCATAAGAGAGCCGTTGAGGTTCTCTTTTTTTTGATTGAATTTCAGAACCCTATCTTAATCTTTAGCTAAACTTTCAAAATTCTCATAGTTTATTTTGAATTAATCGTCTTCCTTGTTAAGATTAGAAAATAATCTTAACAAGCACACATTTACTTTCTTTTTCTTTAAATTTTCTGCTAAAATAAACCTAAAAAAGATGTTGCTCAAATGAAGGAGTCCTATGAAAACATTCCATTCGGTTATTCAATCACTCAATCCCTATGCCGCTTATGATAAAGCGCAAGCCGCAATTTTGCGAAAAACTTTATTGTGCGATAATATCAAACGCTTGAAGATTATTGGGATAATCGGTTCAGCGGTTAATCTGCTTTTGCTTGTTCTTTATTACTTAGAAGATGGCTTTGGGGGACTGACCACTATTGAGGCCGGATTGCGAATTGCTTGGATTCTAGCCAGCGTTATTTATATCTTAGGGATTGGCAGTCCTCATTTTCCCGATGCTATCAAAAGAAAACACTTTATTTTTTTCTATGGTGCCACCGGGCTCTGCCTGCTTTTTGCTAGTCTGATCACAGCCGTTTTATCCGTTGAGCAGGGCTCGACCTTTCTTTATCTTATCAATGTATTGCTGATTGGCAGTTTTTTATACCTTTCATTTCTGGAAATGAGCTTTATTATCGCCCCCAGTTTTTTGATTCTTGTCATTTCCATTATTTTTACCCCCAGTTCCATCCTGATGGTTCAGGGAAATATCGTCAATGTGATTGCCAGCGCGGCTTTTGCCGTTGTCGTTGCCCAGACAATATTAGTCTCAAAATTAAAACAGCTTTCCAACACCCAAACAATCCTTGATCATAAAAAAGAGCTGGAATATCTCATTGATCTGGATGGTCTGACCCGGATTCCCAACCGCCGAAAATTGGAAAGTTATTATTTAAGTAATCCCAATATATCTTTTGCACTGCTAATGGTCGATATTGATTATTTTAAGAACTACAATGACACCTACGGCCATTTGCAGGGAGACCAATGTTTGATTCAGGTTGCTCACTGCCTGTCCCACTATCCATATGAGGGACTGACCGCACGTTACGGTGGCGAAGAATTTGTCACCCTCATCAAACTGGACGATCTTAACGACGTTACAACCCTGGTTGAAGGCATCCGAGTATCTATTGAAGCCATGCAAATAAAACATGAAGCCTCTTCTTTTGGAGTTGTGACTGTCAGTATCGGTTATGTTGTTCACGCAACAGGCGAAACCGATCTGAAAAATAAAGACAATTTGGCTGACAGTCTCGAAAGCTATATTTTAAAAGCAGATCAGGCTTTGTATCAGGCCAAGGAAAACGGGCGTAACCAAATTAAGTTGTTTGAGGAATAAAACGACGATTTGATCTATCAACTAAGTTATAAACTAATCGCTTCACCCCAACATGCCGCCAGTTTTTCCAATGAATAGTTGGCATTAGCGGGACTGGTAGATGGTAGCTTGATGATCGCTTTGTCAGTTGTCTCAAAGCAGTATCGGTTATATAATTCAAAAGCCTTGCCACCATTTGCATAAATGGTTTCGATAGCACTAGTGTTTAATAGCGCCCGAAGATCGTTCGGCACCACATTTTTAATCGAACTATCGCTTGAGCCATTAATATCACAGGAATAAATCACATCCCAAACAGCGATATGGTTTTCTAACAGCAGGGTTTTCTCTGCTTCAATGGTATCAGGGGTTGGCCAGCCCACCAAAGCACTGATGACTTTCCAGAATCTGTTTTGAGGATGCTGATAGTAAAAACAGCTTTCTCTTGATTTTACTGACGGGAATGTCCCCAAGATCAATATTTTTGATTTCTGATCATATACTGGTTCAAAGGTATGGATCATCGGCATCTTTTTCTCCCTTATATCTTTTAAACAATAATAGCGGTACAAGCTTAAAGCTCCCATAGATTCGCGCAAAGCGTGACTATGGGAGCTTTAAATAATTATGTTTTTAAATGCGTGTTCTTTAAATGCGAATCGCCTGACCGTCAGTCCACTGGGTAATGGTCTGATCCGGTGAATACTGATACAGATTGACGGTTTCAATGGCCGAACCGGCTTTGGGCGGGGTGATCACAACAAAGGTTCGGGTCAGATAACCCTGGGCATTGTCAATCCAGGTTCCGCTGTTGGCATAAATGGTTTTATGATTGTCAAGATTGGTCATAGGAATAACATCCGCCACATGGGTATGTCCAAAAACAACAATCCGTTTCGAAGCGTCCAAATCAAAAAACTGCGTTTTAGCCTGATAATCGGTAAAAGCTGGCACTGCCGCCCGGGTTATGGCTTCACTGACGGGGATTTTAACCGTTACGCCATTGATGTTCTGGCGCTCGTCCCAGGTATCCTGAATATTATGGTATAAGGTCGCATCAATGAAACCTGTTTCTTTATCTTGTTGGGGAATACAGTCATTTATTGAATAATTCTCCGTAAAACCATCAAGATTGGTTTTCAAAACTTTGTCATCAAAGCTTTCTTTGACCGGTAATACCGACAAAATGGCTTTCCAGGTTTCGTAATATAAATAGGCATTAAATTGACTGGGGTCTTCTTTATTGGGAATCATCTCCGGAAAAATATTATCCGATTGGGGATGTCCTTCAATCACACAGGTCGTGGCGATTCGGGTAAAGAAATAACCCGGTGGCAAGATATTTGTATCATCGTTTGTGATCGCTCTGTTCGAAATCGGATCAGGGGTACAGAAAAAATTATATTTGTGGCCATGCTCAATGACAATTTCTGAATTGGGACCGGTGACATAGGTGCCCAGACCCTGCAGCTCCGCTCTGGCCTGACTGATGCCCGGAAAAATCCGAGCCACATCTGCCTCGGTGAGCAGTAGGTCATGATTCCCGGGTACATAAGTTACCTTAATTTCCCCGGCCTTGATGATGGCATTAAAGCCGTCCACAATGGCCTGGTTATTGGCTGCCACCTGATTAAAGAAGGCTGCTTTTTCATCCGGCATCTGATAATCCATGGGTAAAAACCATTCATCCAGCAAGTCGCCGCCGATGACCAACTCTTTCACGTTGGGAGCTGCCTTTACCTGAGTTAAAAAATCCACCAGCGCCTGTTTGTTTTTTTCCAGTTCGGCAAAAGACGAATCCACGCCCAAATGAAAATCACTGGCGATAATAATCTGCGTTCGTCCCTCGTTTAACTCCGGGTTTCCGGATAAATCAAAATCAATATTGGTGGCAAAATAGCCCACATAGTCACAACCCAGTGATGCCTTAGTCTTTGAACCCAGGCTGCTTTTTATCACCAGCTGATAGGCTTCCCCCTGGGCAAACCGGGTGATATCCTTATTGTTGATGCGGATGGTTTTAGGATCGTTGAGATCGATTTTT
Source organism: uncultured Acetobacterium sp. (assembly GCF_963664135.1). Lineage (NCBI taxonomy): Bacteria > Bacillati > Bacillota > Clostridia > Eubacteriales > Eubacteriaceae > Acetobacterium > uncultured Acetobacterium sp. Next base: position 1,378,451 of record NZ_OY760905.1, read on the forward strand.
ACCGCACAAACTTCCTCCACCGAATTCCCGGCACTATCAATGCGATACAGCTTCACCGCATCAGCGATGCTCGTCGGATCCAGCTCATCACTAAATTTTAATAAAATGGTTTGAATTTTATCATTTACCGGTGGGTTATCCAGCTCGTCTGACATTAACACGTTGGACTCAATAGTCATCTCTTTTGAGCCATCCTGAATGGATGTATAGGCTCCCAGAATAGAATTGGCAATTTTTAAACACGCAAGACTGAAATACTTTGTTGTTTTCATTAATCAGAGCTCCTTATCAATATGATATTTCTGTATCCGACCGCTCCCATATCTTCCAAAAAAAACAATCAGATCGCATTAAGCTCTGCTGATTGTTTTTTTGCTGTTTTCAGATATTTTTTCTTCCCTATTGTTCACACTACTGTAAATAATCTTTTTAGATCACTAACCGTTATCAGAGAACAGGAGTTTTCTAATGATAAGTTTATCGTATTAAATACTATATTTCAACAAAAATCTCAATGTATATTATGATCGTGCTAATCTTTTCTTTGATATGGTTCAATTTAATTATATTTTCTAGGATGCGCTATTTCCTTCCACCCCATCTTCGATTATTAACAACAAGGTCTTAGAATATAGCACATCGCTTTGGACACACCGTTCGGTTTGGAGCTGGATGTTCTGGCATTGTTAAGTAAATTTGCCTCCAGTTATTTCTGATGATCTTTTCATGTTTATTTTGTGTCCAGTTTGTTAATAATGTTTATCAGCATAACCAACCCAACCGCCCTCTTTGACTAAGGTTTTATCAAACTCCCCAATCTTAAACGCAATGGTTTCGGATTTCTCATCCGCCTCAATCAAGATGGTAGAATTATCCACATTGATGCTCATGGACACTTCCTTGTTTGTATAAACTTCAAAGAGGTTGTTGATGGTTTCTTTTGGCAACTCAATGGCAAACATCCCGCAATTGTACATGTTCTGTCTAAAGATGCGGGCAAAGCTTTCAGCAATAACCACATTGATTGCGTTGACTTCCAAAGCCCAGGGTGCATGCTCCCGGGATGAGCCGCAGCCAAAATTCTCACGTGTAACAATTATCGATTTGTTCAAAAGATCGCTGGTGCTAAATCCTTCCAGAAATAAATCTTCCAGCAGAAAAGGCTTGAGCGCCTCTTTGGTAATTTCGGTCAGGTATTTCGCCGGGATGATTTCGTCGGTATTGATGTCACTACGGTCTAAAAATAATACTTTTCCATTAAATGTCTTCATTTTTTCTCACCTGCTGATGTTTTAAATAAATTAGAATTCGTGATGGTTCCGGCAATCGCGGTGGCAGCCGCAGTGGCCGGACTCATTAAATGAACCGTCCCACCCTTGCCCATCCGGCCATTGAAATTACGATTGGTAGTGGATGCGCAGACTTCGCCATCAGCCAAGACCCCATTACTCATCCCCAGACAGGCACCGCAGGTGGGATTGGTCACACAAAAACCGGCATCATGAAAAATCTCAATCAGTCCTTCTTTTAATGCCTTGGCATAAACATCCGGTGATGCCGGGCTCACGATGGCGCGGACATCATCACTGATTTTTTTACCTTTTAAAATACTAGCGGCGATTCGCAGGTCTTCTATCCGGCCATTAGTACAGCTGCCGATATAGATCTGATCTACTTTTGTCCCGCTCATTTCATTAACAGTCTTAACCTGATCCGGTTTATAGCCGAAGGTCATCATCGGTTCCAGATCTGATATATCAAATTCGCAGATCTGTTCATAATCAGCATCGGCATCGGAAATCCACTTGGAATATTCGCTGAGGGCTTCCTCTTTACTGGCGAATTCGTCTTTGATATGATCCCATAAATAATCAACGGTGGTCATGTCGGGATAGCAGATCCCACAGGTGCCGCCGGCTTCAATGGCCATGTTGCATAGAGTCATCCGAGATTCCATTGACATGGTATCCACCACCGGGCCGGTAAATTCAATGACCATGTTGGTTGCACCATTAACAGTTAACTCTTTGATAATGAAGAGAATTAAATCCTTGGCATAAACTCCCGGCTTTAGTTCTCCTGTTATTATCATTTTAATGGTTTTCGGAAAATGAAAAGCGCAGACCCCTTTTAAAATCCCGACTTCCAGATCCGTTGTTCCGGTACCTGCGGCAAAAGCCCCGAAGGCGCCGTGGGTACAGGTGTGGGAATCCCCCATGATGATAGTAAAACCCGGTCGGACAAAGCCTTTTTCCGGAAAAATGGCATGACAGACACCATTTCTGCCGACATCAAAAAAGTCTTTGATACCGTGACGTCTTGACCAATCTCTTAAAATTTTCTCCTGCTCCGCCGTTTTTGAATCCTTGGCCGGGGTGACATGATCGATTACCGCCTTGATTTTAGTGGGATCAAAGACCCGATCCATCCCCCGTTCCATCAAATCTGTGATGGCAATCGGGGTGGTGATTTCATGACAAAAAACCCGATCCAGTCGCAGTACATGGGCATCCGGAAATGGTTCATCGACCCGATGCGCATCAAATATTTTTTCAGCAATTGTTTTTCCCATTCTTTACTCCTTACATCGTTTTAAAACATTTTCTTTGCCAATTAATCAGGTATTATTTCAAGCTTTAGGACACTAGCTAAATATTTTGCGGTACTCGCCTGAAATGTTAATGTAATAATGATTGCCATTGATGTTACCGCTGAGATCAGTTCAGCATTTGGAATACTCATGGTTATCAGCATTCCAGCTAATGCTGCCGGAATCACCCCGGTTTCTCTTGTCCAGCATAAATATGCAATTTCTTTGATATTCCACTTCGCTTTTCGGTCAAATGGAACCGTGAGTAGCACCGAAATTGGTCTGGCCAGGAATACAAAGGCTAGAATAACCAGCAAAGAGGCACCCCAGTATTGGGCGATGATCTCAAAATTCATCTGTACTCCCAGTAACGTGAAAATCAGCATCCTGATTAAAGAAATAGTTATGTCCTTAAATTTTTCATGTGATTCATGATGTTCTTCCACTGCTTTTAGATTAAACATGCTCTTATTTCCACAGATCATACCAACAGTAAATGCTGCCATAAATCCACTGACACCAATCGCATCTGAAATAATATAAGCACCTAAAACTGAAGCGATTGCCATTTCGGCGGTAAATCCTCGACAGACACCGAATTTGCCTTCACAAACTAGCAAGTTTCCAATGTAACCGACAATCACACCTCCACCGGCCGTCTTTAAGAGATCTAGCATACTTCCGCCACCCGAAAAACTGCCACCGGCCGCTATTCCCAAGATGGCAAAAGTAATGATCGCTCCAGCCGCATCATTAAATGCAGATTCTGATATGATCGTCTGCTTCAATTTAGGACTGATATTCATGTTTTTAAATAGTGGAACCAAAACAGACGGATCTGTTGATGCGATTACCGCCCCCAGCAGCAATGCATAGATAAAATCGATGTGCAATATCTGCCAGGCAAAGAAACCTGTTACAGCCGCCGAAATAAGTACCCCTACCGTTGACAGCAGCCCAATACTTACCTTTACTTCGTTCAAAACCTTAAAAGATATTTCTCTGCCACCATCAAATAGAATATACGCAGCTCCAAATGCCAGAATGACCTGATTGACTACTGCATATTCACTGAAATCAATGATATTCAAAACTGCTGGGCCCGCAATAATTCCTGCCGCAATGTACAAAACGACATCAGGGATATAAATTTTTTCACTAACTCGGGTCAAAACAATTCCCAGAATAAAAATGATTGCCGAAATTCTCATCATATTATTTGCTAACTCTACAACATTTCCGGCCATTACAAATCGTCGAGTAGACTCTGTCTCGACTTCTCTCCTTCGTAAAGTAATTTCTTTAGCAGTGTTATAGGATTGAGTCTCCAAACCCCCTCACCGAACTGAACGTGCCCAATTAAGGCATGCGACTCTTCATTGCCGAAAAGCACTTTAAAAAAGATTTTAGGGTACTCAAGTCGATATATCTTTAGAAGTGCTTTTTATTTCGCCAAAGTAAGCCAGCCCGATTGAGCCCGCCTTAATTCCATCCGACTTACCATCAGGTATTAATATTATTTTTGTTATATAATCCTAAAGCAAATCCGATAATTTTGTCTTTACTCGACCAACTGAATACCCAGTTCGCCAGCGATTTTAATCGCTTCGGCGGTTGAAGGCACGGCTTCCCGCAGCACCAGCCGGCCGCCGCCGCGATTTAGGGTATCCACCGAAGCAGTCATCGCATCGGTTTCGATGGTGATTTTCTGGATCGCATGCTCAGTACCCTCGATGATCTCAACCTCAATCCCCAGTTCCTTGACCTTATCAATAGCCTGATTATACATCGCATAGTCTGAGGTGGCCGCGCCGAATACCGCACCCATTAAGATCCCCGGTACATTGATGGAACGTCGTTTAAACAACTCGGGATACAGCTCGATGGTGACTTTTTTAATCGTTCCCTTAATCAGTTTATTGACAATTCGGGCGGCATTGGTGGGCGAACCTACTGCCTGGCTGCTTCCCCCAACCACGGCATCCCCATAGGTATTTAAGATCGACTTGGTCTCTCTGGCCATCTGTTTTGCCAATCGGTTGGCCTTTGCCAGGGTTTCCTCCATCTGTCTGACTTCTTCCGCTTTGACTTCTTCTGACACCAGTGATTCAACTGAATCCTTTCGTTTGAAAAAGGGTTCCATGTATTCAACCACTGTCGGTACAAGGTGCTTACCGGATTCCACATGAACCTGACTGGCCATGGCAATCATCACATCAAATGGTACATTGACTGCCATTTCAACTTTTGTACAAAGTCTACCAGCATACATTCCCATCAGGATAGCGCCACCGACATGGGTTGTACACAAGGCTGGCACCAGTACCCGGGGCGTACAGGGAACGCCAATGGTCGGCGACATCGCCAGCACCATCGCTTTTTCCATCTGTTCTGGAGTACCTCCTTCTAAAACAGCAGTTGCCGCTGCAATACAAGCCGATCCGGCACCGAAGCCTTCCATATTGCAGCCGGTAGTGACCTTACCAACCCGAAAAATACTGCCGATTTTCAGAATCAGAGCCGCAATCTCTGCCACTATCTGATCATCATATCCGTTGACCTGCATGGCTTTAATAAAGCCGGCGTAGGGACAGGAGTCCCCGGTTCCAGCGCAGGGTCGAAGACCGATGCAATGATTGCCCACCTGAGCTGCCAATGTAAACAGCAAGGCATCATCCAGCATTTTATCACCAAAACATTTTGGCCCCTCAATTGTATTCAGTTGCGAAGCGACCGTACCCAGAAGGATACTCTCGCCATCTTCCAGTCCGATTTCCAGAGCCCTAATATTATGGTCGTACTCTTCGATAACCTTTGTCAAGATTTCTGCTCTTGCGAGTCCCGTCTGGATCTCACTTTCCAGGAGCACCACATCAACCACCCGAGCCTGATATTCGCTTGCAAGTGCCACAACTTCCCCAATCGTCAGGGGCTGCATCGCAACGATTTTTTGTCTCAATTCTTGCATCATCATCCCCCTGTTCTATTTTCTTCCGGTTGCGTAATTCCTTTCGATTTCCCGGATTGCATCCAGGCCGATTAAATCGTTAAACTCGGCAAAGGTGACCATCTTGTCCATCACATTGGCCGTGGTGTCATCATTTTTCAGCGCCGTCCATAAATCTACCATCGCCTTTGTGGCCACGTAAATTGAAGCGGTGGGATAAATGGTCAGATTAAATCCGAGCGCTTCCAGCTCCTGGTTTTTTAACAAGGGAGTTCTTCCACCCTCCACCATGTTTGCCAGGGTATAGCCGTCGATCTGAGTCGTGATCATTTTCATCTCTTCAACGCTTTCAGGGGATTCGATAAAGACAATGTCCGCACCGGCTTCTTTATAAGCCTGTCCCCGTTTGATGGCTTCTTCAATGCCCATGATGGTGCGCGCATCGGTTCGTGCCATGATCATAAAATCCGGATTCATTCGGGTATCCACTGCCGCTTTAATCTTACCCACCATTTCATCCATGGCAATGATTTCACGGCCGATCATATGACCGCATTTCTTTGGCATCACCTGATCTTCCAGCTGGATCACCGCCACCCCGGCTTTTTCATATTCCCGGACGGTACGCATAACATTAACCGCATTACCAAAACCGGTATCGGCATCGGCAATCACCGGTACCCCGGCGGCTTCGACGATGCTTGATGCCCGCGCCACCATTTCAGTCATGGTCATCAGTCCCACATCAGGCTGCCCCAGATGACTGGCCGATTGTCCATATCCGGTCATATAAACCGCATCAAACCCCAGCCGGCCAATTATCTTTGCCGTCATCCCGTCATGGGCTCCTGGTGCCACTACCATTTTCTTTGTTTTTAATAATTCTCTCATTTTTGCAGCTTGATTCATTCGTTCCGTCTCCTATTTCTGATTAAATTTCATATATTTTATTGAATATTCCAGTATTTCAGCATGAAATCCAGTACTTCATCGGGAAACCATTTGCTTAGTACGCCCAGCGAAAACATCAGATAGTGATCATCAAAGACCACCCTGGGCTTATCGATAGGCAGCAGTGAATTACCGGGGTTTTCAAAAGCATCTTGAACAATCGTTTCTCTATCCTCATTGGTAGCATTGACAAAAACGCCACCGGCGCAAACGATATTTTTTATATGTCTCAAATCCCGGCCAATTGCCGTTCCTGCCATCACCCCCATCACCGCATCATCTTCTTTGGCATACATGCCAGCATGTCGACGGATGGCCAGATGAATGGCACAAATCGCAATGGCCTGATCAAGCTTTTTTTCATTTTCATTCTGCGGAATATAATCGGTCATTTCTTCCACTTTTTCAATGTAGTCAATAATCTCTGCCTCTGATACCTCAATCGATTGATCAATCAGCTTCCGCAGCGTTTGCGCACCAATGGCTTCAAGCACCCCATTGACACTGACCCGCATCCCCAGATTTCCTTCCACGGTTCGATAGGAGAATTGTTTTTCATTATTGATCACCAATCCCCGTTCTTCCAATTTCAGTTCTTCCAACTCGGGAATGGCGGAGTGGATATCGGTGGTGGCGCCGCCAATATCAATCAGCATCAGACTGCCCATCCCTTTTTTTTCATAGAGTCCCTTGGCCAATAATTCACTGGCACAGAAAATAGCTCCGGGGGTGGGAATGACCGCTTTATTATTTAAGGTTCCGCAAAAATTCTTGACCCCCCGGGCATTGACAATTTGATTAATGAACTGGCTGTGAATGGCTTCCCGGGCTTGTTTAGTATTGAGTTCATGAATTGTGGGGATGATGTTCGGTACCCGAACATTTGAAATTCCAGCTTCATCCAGCAGTTTTGCAACTTTTTTCTGAGCGTTGCGGTTGCAGGCAACAATGACCATCGCTTTGCCTTTAACCTTACAGATAATTCTGGCATTCTCCAAGGCCGAGGTTTCGTCACCGTTATCGGTGCCACCGGCCAGCAAAATGATGTCCGGTCTGATTTCATGAAGAACCTCTTCCCGATATTCCGGTGGTTCGTCAACTGAAATGACCTCCATCACCCGTGCGCCAGCCGTCATTGCCACTTCTTTGGCGGCCTTAGCAGTCACCTTAGGCATATAACCCATGGCAACCATTCGTAACCCCCCGGCCGCACTGCAGGAGCTATAGCGATTGACCATCTGATCAAGGACAATGCCCTGGGCGATGACCATTTCTTCGGCTTGACGAGCCCCGATTGCCACGTCTTCCAGCGTTGTTGCCGATTGTCCTGATCCTAACCAGGTCAATCGGCCTTTTACTAAATGATAGGCCACTGCTTTTGTATAGGTGCTGCCAATATCAAAAACGATCGTATTTGCTTTCATGGCCAGCACTTGCTATTTCAGTTTTGCTTTTTCAATATAAACATAGCCTTCCATGATTCGTCTGGCCGTACGGATCAGTGCCACTTTTTCAATGGTCTGGCCATTTACCACCGAAACTACCGGGATAACCCCTGCTGGATGACCGATTCTGACAGTATCGGATGCTGTTTTTCTGAGCACCTGATTAACAATGGTGCCGTCGATTTTTGCTGCTGCACCGGTACAAGCAGTGGCCGTGCCGGCGTAGGTTTTGTGTAACACTTGCATATACATTAGCCGTGAAACAAGATCCACTTCATCAGCCTTGATGGCATTGCCCGAGGTAAAGTCAATGTAATCGGCCGGTTCTCTGACAAAAGCAATCATCGGAAAGGCCGGCGATTTTTCTGTAGCTTCTTTAGTATCTTTTGCCATTCCAATCATGACACAACACTGAGATCGTATTTCTTCCAGATAAGCCAGCAGCTCGGGATCGCCATCGATCTCGGCCGGGGTTTCGGTTCCCTTCATTTTAACATCTGCAGCGTGGATGAAAACACAGGGATTAGCAACATCAACGATGGAAACCTTAAGCTCGCCTTTACTGGTTTTAATGGTATCCACCACATTTCCGGTCGGCAATACCTTACCGGTGGCGGCACCGGCGGTGCCAGTAAAGTCCATCAGCTCAGCGGCATTGGTTCCCGGTACGCCATCGATTTTGAAGTCGCCACTGACCTTTGCTTTGCCATCTTCAACTTCGACTTCGGCGTACAGTAGTTTGCCGGTGTTGGTATTGTGGATGCATACCTTTGTCTTTGGCTCAATGGCTTTGACAAAAGATTCGTCAATCGCGAATGGCCCCACGCCAGAGGAAATATTACCGCAGTTTCCGTTGTAATCCACGGTGGTATCACCGATACTAACCTGGGCAAAAGTGTAATCCACATCAGCTTCGGGATGGGTCGGGGAGCCAATAATAGCCAGCTTGCTGGTCAATGGATCAGCGCCTGCCAGTCCATCAATCTGACGGATATCCGGACTTCCAAAAATCCTCAGGATAATTTGATCCCTCTTGGCCTGATCGGCGGGCAAATCATTTTCTTTCAGAAAAATCCCTTTACTCGTTCCTGCTCTCATAATGACACATGGTATACGAAATTGATCACTCATATTTAACTCCTTCACTTCTCTTAATTATCTATAAAAATTCCAGTCCATTCACTCCGTAGATGGTCCGTTTAGAACACTCCCATCGCAAACACAGTTTTCTGAAATCGATTATTTTATCTTATTTTTTAGTACTGTTTCTGACTTTTTTCCCTTATTGACCTATTTGTTCTTATTATCGATCATCTCACCGATCAATCGAACACATTCCTCTGGTGAACTGTCTGGTCCAAAGAAACCATCGATGCTCATAAAGCCACTGCCTTCATTTTTGATCTTGTCTTCATAGTAACGGTGTTCTTCTTCTTTTTCGGCAATCCGTCCGCCGGCACAGACCACTATTTTATCTCTCAGTCCCAGTTCTTCCAGCCGTTTGCTGACCCGCGGGAATAGTACCATCCCCAAACCGAGCAGGTTGCTAACACCAACGGCGTCGGCATTGACTTCAGCCGCCACTTCGGCCACACTTTCCGGCAGATTCATGCCTCTTAAATAGACAACATCATAACCGGCTTCCTGAAAAGCCTCCCTGATAACATTGATGCCATTGACGTGGGCATCAGCACCAACGGTAGCTAAAACGATTTTTTCTGTGCGGGTTGGTGCTTTTTCGACACAAACTTTGACATCTTGCTCGCTTTGAGCACAACGAGTGGAATCCACTCCCAAGGGGGTGTAACCTTTGACATAACGGGTGATCCCATCCTTATCGCGATTAACGACGACATGGCGTTTCAGATCCCAGCCGGCCGCCCGCTGGCTGTCGAGTACACCGTTCTTACCGGCCGTTACTATTAGTTCGATCAGTTCCTCATCGGACCATTGCCGCCAGAAATCGTCATTGATTTGTTCTAGACTCAGATCGGACACTTTTAATGCGGCTTCTAGAACTGCCAGTGCTTCATTGATAATTTCCGCTTTACGGACGTCAATAACTGGTGACTGGATATCGGGATTATAAATGTTTTTAAATACATCTTCTGTCCCCCAAATCGCCTGTCCCATCGAATCACCGGTGGGGATTCCGACTGATTCAGCCGCCTTGGGTCGGTAAAAATCGGCTCCCCCCAATTTTGCGGTAACCGCCATTCGTGAGAAATGAGCCGCTTCGGCAATCAGGTTTTGCGGCGGATTCTGGAACGTTTCAGGAACAACAATGATCGACTTGCTCTGGCAGGCTTCTCGAAATGCCGCCATCACCGCCAGATCGGCATAAATATTAATCCCGGCCACATTCATCTGAATCGCTGATAATTCCCATGGTAGCTCAGCATGAACGGCCAGTCCTTCAGAGAGCAGGCACATGGCCAGAGCCATACCATCAGTGCCACCAATATTATTAAGATGCTTATGGGAATCCAATTGGACAAAAATATTGTTTTCGGCACAAATCTGGATCGCTTTATAACCGTTGACCACCTTCGTCTTGTAGTCGTGAATACCTCGACCACCAAAATGAACATGAATCACTGGGCCGATATCGGTGCCGTCAAAGCCGGCAATCAGGGCATTGATAATTGACAAATGAGGGGTATCCCCAGTGGCATTGATCCGCACTGGGTGCTTGGCACCACCACCCATAGCGATGAATTCCCGTTCACCTTTAGGGGTAATCCCGCCTTTGCCGCGCGACTGATTGATCAGTTCTCTTCCTTTTAAAGGATCAATATGACGGGTTGCTTCGGCATGGACAAAATGAAAAAGAGTTTCGTCAAATTTGTCCGCATAGACATACATGTTCTGGGTTTCTTCATAGGTTTCTTTTGCAGAGTTTCGGCCTAAAATAGGGTTTTGGATTGGCCAGCCTCTTTCTTTGGCTTTTTGGGACAGCGCGTAAATACGGTAGCCACTGCGGGTAACACCGGCAACTTCCCGGGGATAAGGCGCCGGTAGTCCGACAACTTCGCCGTTTTCATCCAGATCAGGCATTTCAACCCCAAAACAATCGCTGAAAGCGCGAACGGACTCAATATCCTCTTTGATAATGCGTTTCGTTTTTTCCTGCATAATTTCCTCAATTCTATTATTTCATTCCGGGTCATGATGTTTTTTTCTACTGCTTTCGACATCACCCGAACCAACCTTACACCCCGAGTAAATACCGGGGCGTAAGCGATTTAGCAAGCTTGCTTGCGCTAAAACCTAGCGCAGACCATCTTCACATTTTGCTTCGGCAATCGTCAGTCCACCGATTCTTGGATGGGGTCGACCGCCATTACTAAACACTAATGCAACGACGATTTCATCACATTTAGGGGCATCATGGAGACGGACTTCCATGGCGCCGTAATGGGTTCTGACAAAGGCGGCGTCAACAAAATGCAATGGCACATCCAGTGCAGTACCAGCTGGGCCAGCTTTTTTAGCTGAAGGAATAATTGACTTTCCGCCACCGATGGCATCGCGCATCGGTTTTCCTAATTTGGGATGGAGGATCGCAGCGCCATGTTCAAGCTCGCCATCCAGCCCGATGATGGCACCTTTGCCATAGGTTTCAATTTTTCCGTCCAGGTGTGCGGCGGCGATTTTACTTAAATAATCCCCCAACCATTCACCGACTTCACTCAGTTCTTCAAGATTTTCTTTATATCCTCCGGCAAAAGGATTTTTGATAACGGCTGCTACCGAAACGGTGGTTATCGGTTTAACAAGCTCTTCAAATCCTTCAAAGCGAACTTCTTCGATGGTTGTTACAATTTTCCTGATCTTTGGTTCAAGTGCCATTTTTCATTCTCCTTAATATTTTTACAGTGTTTTTGCTTGTCGATTGGCTGGTGGTGTGTTGCGACTAACGTTGACAACCACTTTCCCGTTAATCAGCACCATGCTGATGCCGGGAATATCCCCAACTGCAATGGCGCCCATCGCATCCTTAGCCACTGATCCCATTGGCGCATCCATGATGACCAGATCCGCTTCTTTTCCGACCGTTATCATACCAGTGTTCAGCCCGTAAACCCTGGCTGAATTACCGGTAGCCATACAGACGGTGATTTCCGGAGCGATATCTGCCAGCGAAGCAATCTGACACAGGTTTCGCAGTATCCCCAAGGGAATCAGCCCGGTTCCCGAAGGGGCATCATTGCCAAAGATTAAACGGCCCAGCTGGTTCTTTTCTTTGGCTCGTTTTGCGACATAATCGGCCATTTTAGGATTGCCGCACTGGACAATCTCCATCGCAAAATCAGTCTCATCCATGATGCGGTCAGCTTCAGCGGGGGAAATGGATGTGGGGCCGCCATTGATATGGGAGACAACATCCGGCTTAGTCTTGATGACATCGTCTGCGGTTACCGTGGAGCTGCCCGGAATTGAGGTGCCACCAGTGTGCATCTGAACTTTAAAGCCGTATTTATGAGCCCACTCGACCATCGGTGCGGCATCTTCTGGTTTCTTGATGCTTCCCAGTCCCACTTCACCGACAAGCCAAACGCCCTGAGCTTTCATTTCAATAAAATCTGCTTCCGTCAGTCCCTTTTCCAGAATCACTGCGCCGCCATGAACTTTAACCCCAGAAGGCGGGGCATTATAATAGGACTTGCTGATGGTAATCGCCAGGGCTTTGGCTCCGGCCGGATCTTTGGGCCGTCCCGGAAAATGGGCTTCTCCGGCTGAGATCATCGTGGTGACGCCGCCATGGAGTGCACTACCGATGAAGTCAAGAGTTTTCTGTCGTGGCGCAAAATCGCCGCCACTGACATGAACGTGGGTATCAAACAACCCCGGAGTTACGGTAGCTCCGTTGGCGTCAATGATGGTCGCCACTTCCAGATCCGCCAATAATTCGCTTCCACCGATTGCCGCAATTAAATTGTCTTCAATAATAATCGTATCTGCCTGTAAAACCGGGTTGTCAATGTCACCTGTAACAATCTTCCCGATATTTTTAATAACCGTTTTACTCATTGCTTTTTCCTCCGTAATTTTTATCTTTCAGAATGCCAGACCGATAATCCGCTTTAGTTGGTGCCATTCTGGGTGTTTGCCTCTTTTTTTTTTACTGCCGCGACAATATCCTTGGGGAAAACCGGCAGTTTGGTAAACCGCACCTCCAGGGCGTCTTCGATGGCCGATACAATCGCCGGAATAATCGGAATCAGAGCCGGCTCGCCCACACCTTTGGCACCGAATGGACCCGGTCCGCCTTCACTTTCCACCAGAATCGGATAAATCTCTGGCACATCCAGATTTGAGGGAATAATATATTTAGAGAAAATCGGATTTTTTATCGAACCGTCTTTTTCTGAGACTTCAATTTCTTCCATCAATACAAAACCCTGTCCCATTACAGTCCCGCCTTCGATCTGTCCTTCAACCATCGACTGGTTGATGGTTTGTCCCACATCATGAGCCGACACCACCTTCAACACATCGACCTCGCCGGTTTCGGTATCCACTTCCACTTCACAAATGGTAGTGGCATAGGAATAGACTTCATATGGAATCCCCGACATATCGCCAGGATCAAGGGTGGTGGTGGTCGGGTTATAATAACCGGCTCCCACTGCCATTTTTCCAGCGGTCTTCATTTCTGCCATCAGGGTCTGATATGTCATGGTAACCGTCGCATCGCCAAATTTTGTAACTGTATTTTGAGAAAAATCCAACTCCCGCGGCGGGCAGCCCAGATAGGCCGCCGCCACATCGGCTAGTGTTGCTTTGGCCTGTTCGCAGGCTTTCAAAACGGCGTTGCCGGTAATTAAGGTCTGTCGGGACGCCGATGTGGCACCGCCATCCGGAGTTACCCGGGTATCGCCCCAGGTTACCCGTACCTTTTCATAGGAAATTCCCAGCGCTTCAGCGGCAATCTGTGCCATCGTTGTTCCACTACCCTGGCCGATATCCGCTGCGCCAAACATCAAATTGGCCGTTCCGTCACCCAAAACTTCCACGAAAGCAGCGGCCGGATTAGGAAGACCGGTGTTACCGATGCCGTACCACATACTTCCGACACCTCTACCTCTTTTTTTCAAATTACATCACCTCCTCAGCTTTAGCCCGGGCTTTTTCCAGGGTTTCGATGAAACCTACGCTGTTTTCCAGGATCTGACCAGTGGGCAGCTGACTGCCGATCTGATGCGCATTTTTAATTCTTATTTCAATGGGATCAATACCCAACTCGCGCGCCAGTTGATTCATCTGGCCTTCGTGACAAACCGCTACCTGCGGCACTCCGAAACCGCGGAAGGCGCCACCCATGGGATTATTGGTATAAACAAAGGTGGCATCTGCCCGAACATTGGGGATATTGTAAGGCCCAGTACAATGAGCCATGGCTCGGGTGATCACCGCCGGGCCGTAGGAAGCATAGGCTCCGGTATCACCAGTCATCTGAACTTCCAGAGCCAACAGCATCCCATCACGGGTGGCGCCGGTTTTCGCTTTAATGGTCATCGGATGACGTTTCGACGAAACCATCGTCGATTCACTGCGGGAACGCACTATTTTCACCGGTTTTCTGGTATGAAAAGTCAATAACGCACAATGGCATTGCACCGAAATATCAAGCTTGCCGCCAAAACCGCCGCCGGTAGCTGCCTGGATCACCCGCACCTGATTGTAGGGCAGCGCTAAAAGGCTGGCCACTTCATTGCGGTCATAATGAGGATTCTGGGTAGAGGCTACGACCGTTATCAGCCCATCATCATCGTAATAGGCAATCCCGGCATCCGGTTCAATAAACATATGGCTGAGTCGGTGAGTCGAATAGGTGTTTTCAATAATGATGTCACATTTTTCAAAGGCCGCATCGACATCGCCACATTCCAGATGCTTGACCTGATGAATATTGGTGGTGCCGTGAATAATCGGAGCATCCACTTCCAGTGCCCGCTCAAAGGTGAAAACCGCTTCAAGCTCTTCGTAGTCAACCTCAATCAGCGCCAGTGCCTCTTTTAAAATCTCCGGACTCCTTGCCGCAACCACCGCCAGAGCGTCACCATACCGGCGGATCTTGTCATCCACGAGACAGGGTTCATCTTTTATAATAATACCAAAACGGTTTTTCCCGGGAATGGCGTGATAGTCGAGCACCGCCTCCACCCCATCCAGGGCCTTAGCTTTTTCCAGATTGAGGTTTTTGATGGTGGCATGGGGAACGGTGCTTCGGAACACCCCTCCGTACAGCATCTCGGGAAGGCTATAATCCGCGGCAAATTTAGTGGTTCCCAGAACTTTTTCCAGGGCATCGACCTTGACCGGGCTCTTTCCAATCACTGCATATTCTTTAGTCAATTGCTTCACCCCCTATTTCCATCTTGCGTTTATAAATTCCAACGGCACTTTTTACCGCTGCATGAATTTTTTCATAGCCGGTGCAGCGGCAGAGGTTGCCAGACATCGCCACCTTTATTTCCGTTTCCGTTGGCGCTGGATTTTTCATCAGCAATGCCTTGGCGGTTAAGATCATGCCCGGGGTACAATAGCCGCACTGAACCGCTCCTTCATCGAGAAAACACTGCTGCAGTACATCCAGTTCACCGTCTTGGGTCAGACCCTCCAGAGTAATAATTTTCGACTGATCGGCCTGACCAGCTAACATACAGCAGGTGGTTACCACATCACCGTTAAAGATCACGGTGCAGGCGCCACACTCCCCTTCGGAACAGCCTTCCTTCACGCTGGTCAATTTAAAATCTTCTCGTAATAAATCGACCACCCGACGATTGGGATAGACTTCAATACACCGATCTTCACCGTTCAAATTTAAAGAAATTAAAATTTTATTCATATGCGTTACCATTTAATTGCTCAAGAATGGGATCAAACAGTTTTCTGTAAACACCTTGAACACTTTCTTTTTTATAAAAAACCGACCACGGACGGCTTTTAGCACTTTCATAGACTGCATCATGGAGCATCGGCAGGGTTTCTTCCAGTAAATTCCTGGTGATTTTCTTGCCCAGCAGATGTGCTTCTGCTTCCTTAAAATGTAGTGGATACCGTGCCAGACAGCCGCCTCTCATCGAGGCCTTGATACAAATACCGTCGCCATCCACCTGCACCAACATCCCGGCACCGATCACCGAAATAGCCAGCGATTTTCGCTTGGCCAATTTGTAAAAAGCCGTAGCTGTATGATCGTCAGGCATCGTAAAAAACACTTCCGTCAAAATTTCATCAGCTAGCAGCGCATTCCGGTTGCTGACGCCTTTACCATCAAGGAATTTGGCCAGCGGCATCGTCCGCTTGCCGCCGATGCTTTCTAGCACCACTGCAGCGTTCAAAGTCATCATCGCACTGACTCCGTCACCAGCCACCGATGAAGTGGCAAGATTGCCGCCGATAGTTCCCAGATTTCTGATCTGCGGTGATCCGACTTTGCTGGCGGCCTGATATAAAACCCGGACTCGCTCTTTAATCAACGGATGGCTGGTAATCATTGAGAATGTCGTCAATGCCCCAATCCGGATTTGATCTCCATCAATTCGGATATATTCCAGATCCTTGAGTTTTTTGATATCAATCACCACCTCCGGCCTGGTATGACCTTCATTCATTTCAATGACAATGTCGGTGCCACCAGCCAGGATCGATGCTGATTCTCCATATTGAAATAACAACGCTTTCGTTTCGTCAATGCTTGTCGGTGCGAAAAAATCAAATGCTCTCATTATTCTTTTCCAGTCACCTTAACATTGGTGATCTTTTCCCAGACTTTGATGATCGCCGACATATCTTCCCGACCTAGCCCCGCAGCCCGTCCGCTTTCAAAAATCTGGGTGGCCAGTGCCGTCATCGGCAAGGGAATATTGTTTTCCCGGCCTGCTTCCAGAGCCAGTCCCAAGTCTTTATGCTGGAGATCCATAGCAAACCCACCTGCAAAATCATCTTTCATAATGAATTTTTCCAGTTTGGCATCCATCACATAACTGCGTCCTGAGCTTTTACTGATAATTTCCTGCATGGTTTCAACTTTCAGTCCGCACTTGACACCCAAAATCAGGGCTTCGGCTAAAGTCGCCATATTGCATCCCAGCATCAGGTTATTGACGATTTTAACCGCATCCCCGGTTCCGGTTGATCCCACATGGTAGATGTCACCACCGATGACAGCCAAGATTGGTTTGATTTTTTCAAAAACAGCTTCATCGGCACCGACCATAATGGTCAGGGTTCCCGCTTCCGCTCCCTTGGTGCCGCCGCTCACTGGCGCATCGACGTATTTGATCCCAAGCGGTTCGGCGATGGCTGCCATCTTCAGGGTGCTTGATGGCGAAACACTGCTCATATCGATAATGATCGTACCTTTTTTACATTGACCAAAAATTCCGGCCGGTCCCACCATCACGGTTTCGACGATGGTGGCATTGGGTAGCGATGTGATGATCACATCCGCCGCCAATGCCACTGCACCGCCATTTTCACATGCTGTTACGCCCAACGGTTTTATCTCATCAACACTGCTTTGGTTAACATCAAAAGCGAAAACCGTATAGCCTGCTTTCAGTAAATTGACTGCCATCGGTTTTCCCATGGCACCCAGGCCAATGAAGCCGATTTTTATTGATTTATCCATTCTATTTGCTCCTATCTTATAACTCATGATGTTTCCATTGAATCGCAACACCGCCAACATCGGCATAGACAGTTTGAAGATTACCCAGTTTGTATTGACGTAAGCTCTCTTTTTTAATCTGATCTAAACTTCTAAGCACTTCTTCCGGGGTTAATTGATCCACCCGCACGACGACTTCGAGATCGGCAATATCACTGTCAGGTTGAAGATTTCCAGCCCGATCAGTGATCACTGCCGCTGATTTAATATAAGACGTATTGGCGATATGAGTGGCACAAGCATCAGCGATACAGCAGCGTTTTGAAAAAACGGTCACGGCGTTGGCAATGCCCCGGGTAAAGCTGCGCCCCCCCAGACCACTGGTACACACCCCGCCAATGCCGTCTTCCGCCCGGATCGTGACGATGTTTTCCATTTTACCAGTCTCCACATTAGGCAGAATGCCTATTTTAACCGCCTCGTTTGCTGCTAGCCGGATGGCGATATCGCCACCGTTATTGACAATCGCTTTATCCACATCATGATCATAAAGCCAATCTGCCAGGGCATCCGAAAGCGTTCCGGCCACGGTTGCGATCGGGGTCAAGGTTGGTTCTTTAATCTGTTTCACCGACTTCACCATTCTTAGGGGCAGACCAGTTAAGATGCTGTTATCAATGCTTTCCGGATACTGCGACAGGTACGGGCGTTCTCTTGAAATTTCGGCCAGCAACTCTGGAATGATTAGCGCCGCTTCCGAACATAGCTCGGTTTGAATCACGCCGTTTTTGCTGGCCATCATCACCATCGTCACCGGGCCGTAATCGACAAAAATGCGGCCATCACTAAGGATCTGAAAAGGCTGATCAATCATTTTTGGTAGTCAGACACATCTTTGATCTGATCCATGTGTCCACCCATGGCCTGATAGTCGGATTTTCTCATGGTATACTCCACCGGTGCCACGGTGGCTGGGGTCGGCACCCAGGTAAAGGCCTTGTTGACCACCTTTTCGGTATCCACGATAAAGTTGATCCCCCCGCCGGGATACACAAAGGCTGGCGCACCGCCAATCGTCAGGACGGCTTTCTGAGCGTGAACCGCTTCAGTGATTTTGACCGGATGGGTACAGACGCCGCCTCTGGCACTACCACCAGTTCCGCCGGTATAGAGCACCGAGGTCATCGAACGTTGGCAATTGTTTTGAATCGCCAACGCAACACTTAAGGCTGCCTCAGTCATGGGGATTTCTTTAAAGCGGCCATCATCAATCAGGGTAAACAGAGCAAAGATTTCGCCGGTGGTGTTCACCACCATGACCTTGATCCCTGGTTTGGCAATGGTCATGTCACAGCCTTTAATGGCATCCCGTGGTGTCTCCAGAGTGGTTCCGCCGATGCCGTGGCCGTGTTCACCAAAATAGCGACCTCTTGAACTCTTAGCCGCATTGGGAATCACGCCGCTCCAGGTCATTCCCACCGCTTCACCAGCCAGATGCTCTGAGCACAGTCCGATGACATGATGATCGATGACGATACAGTCATCGACTGCATCCTTCATCAATTTGGCAAAAAGTCCCACGGTGGCACTGCCACAACCGATTCGCATGATGCTTTCTGCGGCACCATCGATGATCGGAGCCTTCCCCGCCGTTAGTTTGAGACTGGTCTTGCGGTTAACCTTCAGTTCCACTTCTTCGCCATTGGCCAGTTCCACAATGGTTCGGGCGGTGGCAAATCCGGCTTCGCTGGTCAGCTTATTAGCCCCGCCGATGGCGATCATTTTTGATCCGTACTCTTCGGTATTGACCATGCCAACAATTTTATTGTCGCGATAGACTGGATCCCCCTCTTCACCAATATAGGTGTTGGTATCCAGCTTGACAATCAGGCCGCTGTAACTCAGCGGCGCTTCGGTGACCACCGTCACGACATCCACCCCATCCCGGCACTGGCTGACAATGTGGGGCGCCGGTTTAGAGCAGGGGTAATTGGTACCGGCACCGACGGCCGTGATAATCGGCGTGCGGATTTTCTCTTCGGCTTCCGGCAACACCTTGGGCGCAATCACCAGGGCTCGGTCGCGAACCAGTTTCCCAGCCACGTTCCGGTAACGGGTACAGGCTCCGGTCGCGCCAATTGGAACCTTGCATTGAATCGGACAGGAACTACAGATGGCTATCGCAACTTTTGCCGGAACCGGTAGGATCGCCTCAAATTTGCAGACCCGGCGGCATATGCCACATTCCACACAGCGATCTGTGATTTCAATCAGGGTAAGTTCATCCACTTTTTTTATCTCAACTGCTCCTACCGGACATTCTTTTACACACATTTTGCATTTTTTGCATTGATCTGCAGCTATTTCAAACATCTATTTTTTCCTCCCTGAACTTATCCTTTACTTCTTTTCCCAGCATCACGATCAGCTGATTTTTAACTGTTCATCAAGATGAGTTTTTGAAGCTTTTAATATCACATTGTAAAGTTTGATCCCGACGGATGAAATTGCAATCAATTCGGTTTTTGTCAATGCTTTTTCGGCCAGTTTGATTTCCATCCGTTCGTTCACCGCGCTGATTTCAAAATCACCATCACTTGAGTGAATAAATCCCTTTAATCGGTAAGTTGATGGTATCGTTTCTTTCACGAATGCTTTGAGTTTCTCTAAATCCAGGGGTTCTGAGGCCTCCATGGCAATGGTGACCGGTCTGGTTTCTGGGGTATTTGACGTTTCCTGATCCAGGTTTGACGGAACCGCTGTCGTTTCAAATAATCTTTCTACATTAAATTTACAGTAGGTGGTAACAATCACTTCCGCCCCGGCATTGAGTTCATGTACTTTTCTGATCAGCTCAGTCTTTGTTTCCAGATCAAACAAATCGGCCTTATTGACAAGAACAATACTGGAATATTCGACCTGACGTTTCAGGGCCGGCAGGATGCCGGACATTTTGATAAAGGTTTCGCCGTCGATCACACAAATCGATGCCTGATATTCATATTGATCATTGGTCTTTCGGCCGATGCCATCCAGAATCGTTTGAATATTCGACGGATCGGCCAAACCCGAGGCTTCAATAAACAACAGTTCCAGATCATAGGATGCCATGGCAATCAAACTATCCACAAACTTATCTTTGACACAGGCACAGAAGATCGAACCGTTTGACACTTCAGCCATCGTCATGCCTTCTTCTTCAACGAGCCGATAATCGATGTTCACCTTGCCAAAATCATTGACAATGACCCCAATTTTCCGGTTATGAAAAGACGACATCAACTCTTTGAGCAACGTCGTCTTTCCGGCGCCTAAAAAACCTGTCAGTAAACAGAGTTTTGTCTTTCGACCTTGCGCCAAGTCACAATTACATGTGATCTTATTCGAATAATGCTTCAATTTCTTTGCGCAATTCCTCACTGTCGGGAATGATGGAAATATGTTTGATGACACCATTGATGCACATGGTTGGCAAATTGGTTATGCCCATTTTCCGGCATCGAACCACATTTTCGCGCTCTGTGTATTTGTATTCGATGATTTCGATTCTGTCCCCGAAATAATCTTTCGCTTTTTTGGCTGCTGCCATCATATAGGTACAGGCCGCACATTGAACCGAGTCCAGAGTGAATACCTCGATAAAGGGTATTTCTAGTTTATCGTAGTCTGGCAACTCAATGACGATGTCGCTGAGATCCGGCCCCTCGTAACCTTTGATCAATTCTCTGGCCTGTTCGGTGTTTTTAACTGCCTGGGAACAGGCAATCGTGTTTTCCAATGGCACATCATAGGGCATATCGCAGCCGGGACTGACGATCATATTGCGTTTATCCTCAATTGAGTCCAGTAATTCGACCACATATTTTAGATTGTCTTTGGTTTCACCATGAAGCATCACGGTTGTCAACGGAATATTGCCGCTGATGGCGATATTATAACGATCGGCAATTTCTTTACCCGCTTTATAATCCACATTTTCATCCACAGCAATACTGTCCGGATAGGTTTTGCACATCACATCCAGCTGTGGGGTGGCGTTACCGCAGACAAAAAAGGAAGAGAACCGGTCTTTATTGCGGACATAGTCAAACACATCTTTAAAAGCATCAGATAGCATCGATTCAAAAGATTCTGGTGCAATCTGGCTGACCAGGGGATCGACAACAGCGATCACGTCCATACCAGCTTCAATATAATAATCACACATCTTTATCGCCACTTCAGCACAGAAGTTGACCAGCTCGCGAACATAGTCTTCATCCATCAGCATATCCAGAAAAATGTCGGTGCCCCGCAAATGGGAAGCCAGCGTAAAAGGTCCGCAGATCAAACCGTACAGGGCGATATCATCTCCCACGGAAGCTTTAAGCTTGGTCATCGCTTCCAGCATCACTGGAATCCGACCCGATGTTTTTTCTGGAATGGTACAGCGACAGGGAATCCCTTTGGCATCGCCTTCTAACGGATGAGAATCAACCGCTGGTGGATTGTCTTCTGCCCAGAGCAGCTTGCAGCCCATTATTTCTGCTTCCAATTGCAAATCAAACATGATTGGCATTCCATCCGGTCCGTATACTTTGGCAACCTCCATCAGCGATTCGTATAATTTTTGACCATCTTTAAGTATTTCTTCAGCAGTATAACCAGCAAGTTTGCCCGAATGAATCCCGGCAAATGGAACCCATGGCACCCGTTCTGTTTGCTCATGTCGCATTGTTTTAAAAATAAGTTCTTTTCCCATTAGTTATTCCTCCATATAATTGAATAATTGATTTAAATTCTTAGATATTTTTTGTTCAGTCAGATCCACTTATTTAAACCATTAAATTGAAAATTGGGGGTTATCAAGTGGCGCTGATTTGGATCATCAGCTGAAAGCGAATTGTTTAAACAGTGCATCTGACTGAAGAAAAAAAATTGTTTATCAGGAGATGGGCACTTCGGAAACCCGAAGCTGCCCACATCCTGGTGTTAAATGTTTAATAATCTTACAATTGTTCGATCGCTTTATTCTTGTACATCATAAAAACGATTGTTTGCCCGTTCGTATGTAAGATAAAATTCTTTAGAGTCCGCTTCATCCTGTTGGGTAAACAGGCTGACCACAACCATCGTAATGGCTGCACCGAAGAGGCCAATCGCGCCATACCAGGTATCTCCCAGATGCCATACTGAATATGTCAAGATTACCAGAATTGTTCCAATAATTGTCGCGGCAATTGCCGCTTGTTTTGTCGCTTTTTTCCAATAAAGTCCAAAAACAAGAACTGGAAACAAGGGCATTACAATTGCGATGGAGAACATAATCAAGGTGAAAATCAGTTCTGGTGGGTTGAGCGCAATTACCAACGAACCTAATCCCAATACAGCAATGATGATTCGGTTGACCATGCTTTCTTTTTCCTTAGGAACATTGATATGGAAGGTATTTTTAATCAAATCCGACGATACAATTCCGGATGCAACTGTCAAGAACGCATTGGCGGTGGATAAACCTACTGCCAGTGCACCAACGAAGAAACCAACCATCATAAAAACGGCGAGCGTTGGATTAAATGCGGTCACAAAATTATGAATCATATACGGAATAATTAATTCGGTATCTGCTTTTGCCAGGTCACTGACTAAAGCCAGACCGATCAAACCTATTAACATCGTTCCTGTCCATACTACGGCCTGAAGAATCGGTGTCATATAAGAAAGTTTTCGTTGCGATTTCAGATTGTCACCAAAATACCCCGCTCGAACAAATACATGGGGTAGCATGATTGTCCAGCCGATGGCACAGGCGAACGGATAGCCAAAACGCGAAGCATTGGTGACCCATCCATCGGGACCAGGATACGAGAAGAAGGCTGGCGAATTCGCCCATAAGGTATCGACCGCCGCACTCAGCGATCCGCCAAAACCAACGATCAGGCAGGCGATAACGATAAACCATAACAATCCGATGAATAATAATCCCTGAACCGTATCGGCTGTTGCCGCTGATTTAACTCCGCCAACACAGACAAAGATGGTCATGATCAAACCGACGACAATTACTGCCATTTGATAATTAATTGCACCACCAGTTGCATAATTGGCGGCATTAGCAATTGCCACAAGCACCGATGAAATATAGGGAAACGATGCAGCCAGGAAGATCAGCCCCAAAATCGTCCGCAGTACCGGACTTTTAAACCGTTCATAGTAAAAATCAGCCGGTGTAACAAAATCGCCACCTTTTTCCTGATTAATCAGCCATACCTTGTTCATCGTAAAGTGTGCAATGATCGGAAACAATGCGATATAGCTCATTTCCGAGAGCCAGTACCCCATCCCACCCCGGTAGTAAGCACCCGGCCCGGCAAAGAAAACCCAGGTACTCATCAGCGAGGCAATATATGTCATAACCAATATTGGCCATGCCACACTCGTTTTTAATAAGCTTTCACTTTCATTTTGCTTTTTTTCTTTTTGGGTAACATAAAATGCAACACCCAGTAGAAAACACATGTAGACGGCAAAAGCGACCCATATTGTTGTTGAACTTAACATTTTTCATCCCCTTTACTATCATTATTCGTATCTCGCAGTTTATAAACCTTGTAAACTTTGTGCATCCCGACATAAACGGCAATCCACAGGGGAATAATGGTCAATGCTGCATGCAGCAACATCGGCCCGGCCTCATTGTAGGCTGGTAACCCGGGGAAGTTATACAAAGCGTATAACGCGGTAACAACGACCAGCCATATTTTTTCAGATTTTGTGACTCTCATTTTCGTTTTCCCTTTCTGTTTGGTTTTTTGTTATCTACTTTTTGTCGCTAATTTTATTTGAACGACTATTTTACAAGCGCTTCATGGGCACGTTTCAGAACTTCTTCAACTGCTACAGCTTTATCTGCTGCCAGTTCATAAGTGCTTTCAGCATCCATAATCTCATGATATTTTTCCAGTGCTTTATCGGTTAAGGTTTTACAGCCTTCAGCTTCCCAATGAACAACGCCATCACGGTTGAACATATCCGGTCGATGCGGTTCCATAAAATGACGACCGGTGTGTGGACTCATCAGATAGCTGAATGACGGATCTTTGTCGAGGCAGGCAAATATTTCTTCCACATTGATGGTTTCAACATTAACCTCCAGTCCTCGGCGGATCCGCTGTGCGATGCCAAAGATTTCATTGTCAATGATCAACTGAAGTGGACTGATGGTTTTAGCGGTTTCCAACTGACCCGCGCCGCCTAAAACAGAAGCTGCTGACATCGCCATGGCATCGATCAGATTGGTTCTTTCGATAAAGTTCTGAGCATCCATATCCAGACTGTCGGTTCCTGTTCCGTAAGAATGAGCCCGAATGTTATAGCCGTTTTCGAATAATTCCATGGTAATCAATCGAGCGATGGTGATTTCCGTATTCGACTGAAGGGTATAGGTGGTCATCATGTCCATAGAGAACAATAACGGTGTGGCAATGACTGGCAAACCCGGGCAGAGCAATTCCAGCATGATGATCATTGCCAGAATTTCTGCACAGGCGATAAACGCCGTTCCCTGAGCCGTGACCGGGGTGTTGGCTCCAGCTGTCGGCAATGAGCACGGTTGAACGGGAACACCGGCTTTGGCACAGCGGTAGAGAATTTCTGCATCCATATACTTGTAAGTTAAACATGGTACACTGCAGGCAATAAAGCTGACAATCGGCTTTTTCTGCAATTCTTCGAGGCCACCGGCTGCAGCAGCTGACATATCGATCAGATACTGAACGTTATCTGCTTCATAAGGCTGTACCCAGATATGTTTTTCAGACAGTTTAAGCGCTTTTTCCAGGGTGTACACATCAACGGCATCCCCCGGCACATATTCCCCGGAGGTGCTTGGCAGGGTCACAAAGTCAATATTTTCCATTGCATTGGTCAGTTTATACCACTCAACCACTTCCTCCAAGGTGGTGTAATGGGTATCGCCATTAATATCACGGTAGTTTGGTGCGCCAGTATTGGTACGGGCATAAAATTTTCCCTCTGGATTGGGGAATTCAAGATCTCTGGTTCCGGCTGGTGAGTACAGGGTAAATTTTTCCGGAACTGCTGCAATCGCCTTGTCGATCAGTTCTTTGGTGAATTTGAGATCTCTGGTTTCCATATCGACGATACAGCCAAGTTCTGCCAATTCACTGAGCATTTCATCATGATCCAGATGAATCCCTCTTTCAATCAATAAACGCTCAATTTCGTTTTTCAGGAATGATAATTCCTCATCATTCATCACATCGTATTTTACTCTGCCTAACATATCTGTTTCCTTTCGGTTTATAATTTATAAGCTTGTAACATATGCCTTTGACCATACAGCCGCGCCTGCGGCATCTGCGGCAAAGCCGTCCGCACCAATCTTGTCAGCCCACCCCTGAGTAACCGGAGCGCCGCCGATCAATACTTTCACCTGGTCACGCACACCGGCTTCTTCCAGAGCTTTGATGACGTGACCCTGTTCGTTCATCGTGGTAGTCAACAGTGCCGATAAACCAATAATTTGCGGTTTGTGTTCCTTGATCCCCTCAATAAACTGTTCGGCAGTAACGTTTGCCCCCATATCGACAACATCGATGTTGGCGCTGCGCATCATCAACACAACCAGTTTTTTACCAATATCGTGCAAGTCGCCTTTGACTGTTCCGACAATGGCTTTACCAACAGTTGTGGGGCCTTCAGATTCCAGTAAGGGCTTGATGACATCTACCCCTTCATTCATTGCTTTAGCTGCCATCAGAACCGTTGGAACAAATATTTTACCTGCCCCAAACCGGGTTCCAATTTCGTTAATCCCTACCATCAGTCCTTCATTCAGAATCTCTGAGGCGCTCACCTTTTCTTCTAAAGCAAGTTTTACCTTAGCGACGGTACCTTCTACATTTCCTGCGATCACAGCTTCGCTGATCTCATTTAATATTGACATATTTTCCTCCTCTTGGATCTTTCCTGATTCTTTTTTATCAAAAGGCCGTTAAGCCATTTTAATTTTTTTCTGGAATACTCAATCTTGAATTTTCAAAATTTTATCCATACCATCAATGGCATTGTCAGCGTATACCGCTCCAATCTCTTTGGCAAATGCCTGAGTAATCGGTGCCCCGCCAACAATAATCGTGACCTTCCAATCAAATTGATGATCTTTAATTTCTTTAACAATCTTGCGCATACTCATCATTGCTGTGGTAAGCATGGCGGACATCATCACAAATCTTGCCTGGTGTTTGGTAATGGCCTCGATAAACTCTTTTTCCGAGATATTCGTGCCCAAATCAATCACCGTAAAACCAACACTCTCAAGCATAATGGAAACAAGGGTTTTTCCAATGGTATGAATATCGCCCTTGACCGTTCCAATAACCACGGTTTCTGAAGTCACCATCTTTTTTTCAAGCTGACTCAGATAAGGTTTCAAGACGTCTATACCAGCCTGCATAGCACGTGTGGACATTAAAACCTGGGGAATAAAACTTTTCCGGTTTGTTAATAACACCCCGCATTTGTCCATGGCCGGAATCATACTCTTTTCCAAAATCTCCATTGGGTCATATCCCATTGACAAACACTCACGGCATAACTCAACCGTACAAACCTCATCTCCTTCGATTATCTTTTGAAATATTTTTTTCGTTGGCAACATTGTGTCCTCCTGACTGTTAAACCAATTAACACCGATTATACTGAGATTCTCGTAATAACTATAGAAAATGCACTACAAGTCTTTGTAGAATTGTAATACGTTTTTAAAAACTATGGAATCTAAATCCTGATTTTACATTTTTCTTGACA
Source organism: uncultured Acetobacterium sp. (assembly GCF_963664135.1). Lineage (NCBI taxonomy): Bacteria > Bacillati > Bacillota > Clostridia > Eubacteriales > Eubacteriaceae > Acetobacterium > uncultured Acetobacterium sp. Next base: position 1,405,819 of record NZ_OY760905.1, read on the forward strand.
AAAACCGACGTTTTGGTAAAATATTGCTGTAAATTTAATATGAGATAGCAAACTTACCAAAAACATTGTTCAAAAATCTTTATTATGCAAATATCTTATACTCACCACCCCCTTTTAAACATCAATTGGCCAATTAAATTCTCAAACACAGAGGAGTCGAATGGAAGAGCACATTGAAAAACTGAATGAAACCTTATCCGCTTTTTGCGCCTGTACCAACGTCCCCGTCACAGTATATAAACCCTCTGGTGAAACGATGCTGACCTTCTTACCAGAGCTGAAGTTTTGCTCAATTTTCAACGATCCAGACGGAAAACTTAATAAAAAATGCATTGATACGCTGTCTTTTTCTGCTCAGTTCTCCGCTAACCTGGGCGAGCCCTATATCTTCACCTGTCCGGCCAACTTTATTAATATTGCAATACCAGTCATTATCGATAAAAAACACTTTGCTAGCATAATTATCGGTCCCCTAGTGATGGGGAATTTCAATGAAATCTATTTAGACAAAGTCTTTGAACTTTATCCCGACTCACAAACGTTGCTCCCCAAAATATCACTTGCCATTTCCAAATTGATCATATATAATTCCAGTCATATTCAGAGCCTGTCCACCTTGATGTTCAATCAGCTGATTGGAACTTTCAAGAATTGGCATGATTATGAGCATCTCAATGCCCGTTACCAGAGCCAGCTTTACATCGGTGATCAGATAAAAAAATATAAAAACAGATCCATCGCCACCCGTGAAGATGTCTCGACCTTAACGGCATTGGAGCACAAATTAATCCACTTCATAGAGGAACGGAACAAAGAGAAGGCACATGACATTCTGACCTTGTACTACGATGAAGTTCTCATCATCGAAGGTGGCAATTTTGATAATATCAAGGGTCGGATCTTTGAATTATTTGGAACTCTTTCCCAGCAGGCTCTTGATAGTGGCGCTTCGATTCAAAAAATCTTCAGCCTGGATTTTAATAAAATCTTTGCCATGAGTCAGGTACAAAGTGTCACCGAACTTTTCAATTGGATCGTCTACCTGATTAATCACTTTATTGACAATGTATACAGTTCCCTGATTCTTGTACAATCAAAAATTATTAAACAGGCTCTTGTATTCATCAACGATTCCTATTGTGAAAAAATCAGCCTCAATGACCTGGCGACCCATCTCCATATGAGCAAAGCCTATCTGTCAAAACTTTTCAATCAAGAAGTTGGCGTCAATTTCACCACTTACCTTAATGACAAGCGAATTCAGAAGAGTCTGGAATACCTTGAGGATAACGACATGACTCTCGCTGATATTGCCTTGCAGGTCGGTTTTGAAGATCAGAGCTATTTCACTAAAGTATTTAAAAAACTACTGGGGGAAACCCCCAAAGAATACCGGAAACGATTCACTGCCCAACAGTAAAAAAATGATTGGAGTTCAATATGGTTGTCTTTACTCAAACAGAATTTATTTATGATAAAGATCGGATTTTTCGTCAGCTGCATTTGAAAGAAAATGAAAATGCCACCAAATATACCCATCAAGTTTTTCCCAAACTCATTCAGTTTGCCAAGGAACAGCTGGAAATCACCACCTGTTATTGCATCCTGAAAAATAGCACTCAACTTAATCTTCCAAATATCGATTGCTGCCAGCACGTAGTTTTATGTTTTTGTTCCTGCTCAAATAGAATTGACCGTTTCATCGAGGATTTGCTTCAAAAGGATGAATTTCTGGACGGATTTCTGTTAAATCATATTTCAAACGAAATACTATTTAATGCATCAAATCAGATGAATACGCAACTTGAAAACACCCTAAACCATTTAGGTTTAAAACTGACCAAGCGACATTCCCCCGGTGAAGACGAGATTGATCTGCAATTTCAGGAAAGCATCCTCCAGGGACTGAAAAACGAAACTCCAATTAACGCCAGTCTGACTGAAAACTATATGCTCGAGCCTGAAAAATCAATGTTGTATTATTTTGGTGCCGATTCTGAGATTGAATCGCATTCGACAAAACACGATTGCAAAACATGTCATTCAACGAACTGTCCTCATCGACTTGTTGACTGAATTCTATAACGAATACGAGGTAAATTATGTATAAAATTTCATTTATTAATCAAAACAAGTCCCTCCGTGTTAATGGCGGCACCCTTGCCAATGCCTGCACTGAAGCGGGATTCCCCCTTGATCTTGTTTGCGGCGGCAAGGGAACCTGCGGCAAATGTTCTGTCAGTATTGAATCGAATGGCCAGAAACGAAATGAGCTAGCCTGCAAGTTTGAAATCTCAGAAGATCTGACAATCTATCTTGAAAGCGCGCAATTTCTTGACCAGGCTTCTCTGCTTACTGATCACCTTAAGCCCCAGCAAATCAGTTTTAATCCATCCCTTTCAAAGACTCATTTTCTACCTTCAGAAATGACGCCTGAGCTCTATGATGACCATCTGCTGAACGCTAGCGTCCCCCTGCTTCAAAAATTTTCCGAAATCATCAATGACGCTGACAAAGATGGCTTTACTGCCGTTTATCACCAGGAGCAAATCATTGATTTCCACCCCGGCGATACCAGTGAATGGCTATATGGTGGAGCAATTGACATTGGCACCACCAGTGTCGTTCTCTATATCTACGACTTGAACAACGGAGAATTGATCCAGACCGAGTCCTCATTAAACAAGCAGATCAACTTCGGAGCTGATGTTATCTCCCGGATACTCTTTTGTCAGGAACAGGATTCCGCTTTAGCAGAGCTGAATCGCTGTATCCTATCTACCATCGACAACTTGCTTGAAAAATGCTATCTCAATCACCCCCATTTGCGTGCTCATCTCTATCAATTGATCCTCTGCGGCAATAGCACCATGCAGCATCTGTTTTTTAAGCTAAATCCTATTGCCCTGGGCGTTTTTCCCTTTTCCAATATCACCCAAAACAGCATCCTTACTCATAATGTCCACTGTGGCCTTAACCTTCCCGATTTTTCTATCATTGAATTTTTACCGCTTTTAGGCGGTTTTGTTGGAGCTGATACAACAGCAGTTCTTTTAACCTTACCTCAGGATGAAAAAAAATACCTGATGATTGATCTTGGCACCAACGGTGAAATAGCGGTTGGGAATACCCAGCAGTTTTATACCGCGTCCACTGCCTGCGGGCCGGCTCTTGAAGGCGCCAATATCGAATGTGGGATGCGTGCCTGTGAAGGTGCCATTGAAAAAATTACTCTTGATAATGATGTAATTTCCATTAAGGTCATCGGCGACATAGATCCCATTGGACTATGCGGTTCTGCTATTGTTGATGCCGTTGCAGTTTTAAGAACCGCGGGAATCATTGATGAAACTGGCTATTTTCTGACCCCTGACGAATACCATGAAAAACATCCAAACAGCTTATTGATAGCTCAGCTGGCTCTGTTAGAAACAGACGATGTTGTCTTTTACTTTTCCAGCGGGAAGGTACCGGTTTTTATTTCTCAAAAAGATGTCAGACAAATTCAATTGGCCAAAAGTTCCATCTTTTCCGGGTGCATGACCTTGTTAAAGGAATGTAATCTGACCCTGGATGATATAGATGAGCTCGTCCTGGCCGGAGCTTTCGGTAATTTTATCGATATCAACAATGCTTTGGCCATCGGTCTGCTGCCGCCGATGCCAACTGAAAAAATCATTTCAATCGGCAACGGTGCCGGACATGGTGTGCAACTTTGTCTGCTAAACCAACATGAAAACAAGCGAACAAAATCCATTCAAGCCCGGACAAAACAAGTCAAGCTGGCCGACAGTCCCGATTTCATGGAAGCCTATATCATGAACATGAACTTCAACTGAACGGCTTAAAAATTTTCAGCTCAACCGGGTTATTCTAATGATCCGATTCAACCCGAATTATCGCAACTTTGGGAATATTCTAATAACAACAGGGTTTCTCTAAATCAGTTTAGCTTACACATCCTTTCAAAATAAAACAAAGGTGTTTGAAGACAATTTTATCTTCAAACACCTTTGTTTGTATTAATATAAAATTTAGTACTTATTTACCAAATTTTTTTGTTTAACAAAAATTACTTTTTTGCATCAGCTACATACTAGTCAGACTTCTTTGTCTCCGGCTTATTATAGTTAATTAACCCTTGCCTGTCAAACCTTTCTTAGTTCTCAGATTTCACATACCAATTGATTTCTTTGACAAATAATTAAGAATTGCCTCCAGAACGCCGCCGCTTAAGTTCCTGGCCTTATCGGAAATGGTATAGCAATAGTCAGCTTTACCTCGGGGATCCACATCGGCAATTTTCATCCCTTCAAAAACCCGGCTACCATCTGCGATTATTCCTCGAACGACGCCGGCGATTGTTGTGGTGACTTCTCTGTCACCAATGGTGGCCAGACAATCCCCAGAATCTACTGAAGTGCCAATATCCCGAACAATCCTGATGATACCTGCTAGCGGTGCACGGATCACGCGCTCATGGGTATATCCATCAATGCTTCCTGGAATACCCGTGTTTTTGGCAGCTCCGCCACAATAAATCACCCGACCCAGATCATGCCCTCGGTTTGTTTCTATGACAACATCCACATCTATACCAGCAGTAAATCCCGGTCCCAAACCAATCACAAAGGGCGCCATTGCCCGGGTTGTACCCAAATTTTTTTTTGCCAGGATCGCATCAACTACCGCAAGGGGCTTAAGATGCTTGATCCAATTTGCTTCCGGATCGACACAGATCGGGATTTTTCCGGCCGCCAGTGTTTTTATGATACTATCTTCCGTATCACACCGAAGCGCTGTCAATCCTTCCAGCGTTGACTCACCTTCTGTCACAGCTGATGCATAAGCGGCTGTTCTGCGGATGACAGTGGGTTTATCCACTTCTAAAGCCATCACCGCAAATCCTGCTTGAAAGAGACGGTAAATCGTACCGCTGGCAATATCCCCCGCACCGCGGACAATAACGAGATTTTTAGATTCATTGCTGTTTTTCGGCATAGTTCAATAACCTCCAATAGTCTGCTTTTGAATCCATGTCCATGACACAGGTCACATCTCCCGGGATCCGGATCACCGCTTCAGGATAGCTGGTAATTAGCCGCCTTCCACCGATATCACCGTTCTGATCCTCAAGCTCGGCAAACCATGATGACCCAAAACCAACCGGATGACCCAATGCTCCCTGGTGCTCCGGCACTATTATCGCTTCTGGGCTGGTGTTTAAACGTCTAATCACTTCGTTGATCAAACATGTTTGAGTCAGCGGATGATCTCCCAGAAAAACCAGTACCCCCTGACAATGTGGAAAGTGAGACCGGAGATAAGCAATCCCCAGTCGCAGCGATTCTGACTGACCCTTTTGGGGCGTTCTATTGAGGATGACCGTGACGTTAGCGGGTAAATCAAGTGCCTCCCGAATTTCCAGTCGTGTAACCACCACCAGATAATCCAGAGCATCTTGGGGAATTCGCGACAACGTGGCTTCCAAAACAGTGCCCTGCCCGAAGGGAAGCAATAGCTTCTCCTCTCCCATCCGACTGGAAAGCCCAGCCGCCAATACAATACCTGCTAACATTCAAGCATTCATCCTTCCTATTTAACAATTAACAATAAAATTATACTGGAATTTAATAAAATATTATATAAAAATTCAGATCTTCACTTTGTAGAATTAATGGAATTTTTGAAAAAAAATCAAATAACTTTGCTTAATATTTGATTTTTCTGAAGAAATCATCTTTTTTTTATAATTATCGAATCATTTTATTCGATTCGCTTTTCCCCCCAAATATGTTTTAACCGATACACAATACGGTATGTATGCGTCTCACACATTTTACTGCCATTCTTATTGATATGTGTTAGGGATTTCAAAATTCTTTGATAAATCATCGTTTTTGATCAAGTTTATTTTATACAAGTTTATCTTATATAAGTTTAAATAAAAAAAGACATCTCACAAATGAAATGTCTTTTTAGCTGTTTTTTATACTTTTTAATACTATCTTCTATCTTTCTTTTTCTGCGCCTCTTCCATAATGTTCTTCAGAGTCAGCAGCAAGGGGTTGCTTTGGCTGTTGCTGAGGGCATCCTTGGAATAGGTCAGTCCTGTCATCGAGTTAGCTTCACAGATGTAATAAGTGTCATTTTCGCCAAACAGAAAATCAATGCTACCAAAGTAGATATCCAGTACCGCGGCAGCGTTTTCGGCAATTTCCACTACCTCAGCCGGTGGCGTAATAAACTGCAGATCGCCCCCCTGAGAAAGATTGGATTTAAAGTTATCGCCATTGTCACGGATATAAGCGGTTGAGAATTTTCCGCCGCTTAACATAATCCGCATATCCCGGCCTTTTGAGGCAGCAATGCATTCCTGAATCAGAATATGATCATCAAAATTCATGGCGGCGTAAATATCTAGGATGTTTTCCAGTTCTTTTTCGGTTTTGATCTGAACAACCCCTTTTCCTTTGCTGCCATGCATTACTTTGACCACACAGGGCAGCCCCAGTTCACTGGCAATAAAAGACGGTTTAGTTTTGGGGGTCATCAGCACCGTTTTAGGGAATAAAAAGCCCTGATTGGCGGCTCCCAGTTTTTGAAAGGTCAACAGTTTGTCGGCGGTGTTGTTCAGGCTTTCGGAACTGTTAACACACAGCACATCCAGTGATTCCAGCATTTTGACAACGGCCTTGCTATGATAGTTATTCCCGCCGAAAAAAGCTGACAGCGAAAAGTCGGGAACGTCCACCGCTTCGCCACCGATAAAACAGTGTTGGCTTTCACTCGGATCGCACATCACCTGAACCTCGCTAACATCGACAGTTCTGATATTGACGCCCATCTTTTCAATTAGCGCAATAATTGTCTGGATCGATGGTTCTTCAAGGGTTTCGTGATTGACTAATAACCAACCTAGCATGTTTTGCCACCTTCTCTCAAACGTTTTTTCCAGAGTGGTTCCGGTCTGTTTTTGACCTGTTTCATTAAATCGGCAAACATCACCTTGATGTCAAAGGCAACTCCCGGCATAGCATTAGCTTCACATAAATAGAAGGTATCATTTTCACCAAAGAGAAAATCGACACTACCCATATTGATCTTCAACAACTGAGCTACCTTTTCGGCTGCATCAATCACTGGTGCCGGCGGGGTGTATTCAACAATATGTCCACCCTTGGCAAGATTGGAACGAAAACTCTTTTCATTTTGACGGATAAATGATTTGACAAATTTCCCATTGGCCAGAATCATCCGCAGATCCCGTCCTGACGATGCGGCAATGCATTCCTGAATAATAATTTCATCGCCGATTTCGCTGGCAGTGCTCATACTGATCAGGTTATCCAGTTCTTTTTCATTATTGACCAGCACAACGCCCTTACCTTTGCTGCCGTGCATGACCTTCATAACCACCGGATAATCAAAAATCTTGCTCACAAAGGATGCTTCGGTATACTCGGTGACTAACAGGGTTTTCGGAAAGCAAACCTCTTCAATAGACTCGGCCACCAATTGAAAGGTCAGCAGTTTGTCATCCACATTTTTGATTGCGTCATATGAATTGATACAAAGCACGCCCAGTGATTCCAGCATTCTTAGTGCCGCTGAGGTATGATAATTCTTTTCCGTAAAGAAGGCCGCCACCACATAATCGGGAACCTCCATGATTTCGTCACCCACATAGAGTTTTCCGTCAAAGTCATGGTCACAGACCACATGTATTTGCAGCGGATCTACGACAGTCAAATCCACATTCAACTCTTCCACTACCTTCATAATTTTCACAATTGAAGGATCTTCCATTTTGCCGGGATTTCTTAATAACCAACCTTTCATTTTAACCTCCTGAATTTTAAAATAATCACAAACGTTTATTGCTTCGACGTCTGTTTTCATAAACAACCAGAAGAAATCGCGTTGCGAATTTCTTCGAGGTCGCGAGCAGTCGCCAACTACAAGCAAGCTTGTGATTGGCTCATTGCTTTCGCGAATTTCGTAACGTGTAGGCGAACAGTCGCAAGACTGTACGCCGTACAGTGTAGAAATTGTTTGATGTAAACAGGCAGCGAAGCTCACAGTAGCCTATTAATTATCTGATGCACTTAGATATAAATTAGCGTATAAACCGCCCAGTTTCATGAGTTCGGCGTGACTGCCAACCTCTTTGATGTCGCCTTCCATCATAAAAATAATCTTATCGGCATTTTTGATGGTAAACAGCCGATGGGCAATAATAAAGGTCGTTCGTCCCTTCATCATCGCTTCCATGGCCTGGGTAATCAGTATTTCGGTCCGGGTATCCACCGACGAGGTCGCCTCATCCAGAATTAATACCTTGGGATCGGCAATAATGGTTCGGGCAATGGCCAGCAGCTGGCATTCCCCTTCGGACAGGGTAGTGAAATCACCGCCAATCCGGGTTTCATAACCCAGTGGCAGTTTTCTGATAAATTCGTCGCATTGAGCCTTTTTAGCGGCAGCGATGACATCTTCCCGGGTTGCCCCGTTTTTGCCATAAGCAATATTTTCTTCGATGGTACCATCAAACAGCCAGGTATCCTGGAGTACCATCCCAAAAGCATTTCTCAAGTTAGGCTTAGTGAGGTTTTTCACATTCAGACCTTCCAGCATAATACTTCCCTGGTTAATTTCATAAAAACGCATCAGCAGGTTAACCAGGGTTGTCTTACCAGCGCCACTGGGTCCAACCACCGCTAGAATTTCTCCCGGCTCGGCCGTTAAAGATACATCATGAAATAAGGTTCGTTCGGGAATATAACCAAACTCGACATGATTAAATTCAATACTGCCTTTGGCGTTGGCAACATCCAACACCTCGGTGCCTGCGTCTGGCAGTTCCTCTTCCCGATCCAGAAATTCAAAGATCCGTTCGGCCGCTGCTGCTCCGGACTGGATGAAGTTCAGATTATTGGAAATCAAGGCCGTGGGGCTGGCAATATTATTGGCGTAGATGAGAAATGCCTGAATCCCCCCGATGGTCAGGGTTCCGGTAATAACAAAAATACCACCCACCACACAGATGCCAATATAGGCAATATTATTAATCAGCTTCATCAATGGTGCGCTCAATCCTGAATAGAACCGCGAGCTCAGATATGATTTAAAGAACCGCTGATTGATATCATCAAATTTTTCCGCTGATTTTGCTTCATTATTAAAGGACTTGACAATTAAATGGCCATCATAGACTTCTTCAATCAATCCATTCAAGGCGCCCAATTCCTTCTGTTGTCTTCTGAAAAGCACCTGGGTCTTTTTGGTGATCAGTTTCATTACAAAATAAGAAAGCGGAATGGCAACAAAGAAGATCAGACTCAGTTGCACATTTAACACCAGCATCATGATAATAATACCAATAATACTGGTTGCCTGAACCAGGATCTGGGTCAGATTACTTTCCAGTGCTCCTGAAAGGGTAGTGGCATCATTGGTAACCCGGGAAAGAAGATCTCCCCGTTCACTTTGATCCAACACATTCAGAGTCAGTTTATTCAGTTTTTCCTGAATATCTGTCCGTAGTCGTTTAATCGCCAATTGGGAAAGATAGGTGGTTCGCATGGTGGCGTAATAGGCAAACCCGGCACTTAAGACATAAAGAACAGCTAGGATGATCAGTTGCTGCCCGATATAACCAAAGTCAATATCCGTATTTTGAGCAATACTGTTCGCAATGCTATCGGTCACATCTTTGGTGACAACCGGTGCAAAAATCGCAAAGATGGTACTGGCAACCAAAGCAACGGCGACAAAAAAGATCACATGTCGTTTATCCTTTAAATAATGACTGAGCCGCTTACCAATGGCGCCAAAACTATATTTTCTTTTTTTAGCTTTCACAGTGATTCCTCCTTCCCATCGTTATAGGATTGGGATTTCAGAATTTCCTGATAAACCAGGCAATCGCGGACCAGATCTTCATGTTTGCCCTGGCCGACGATGGCGCCATTATCTAAAACCAGAATGCGATCAGCATGTTTAATCGTGCTGATTCGCTGGGCGATAATTAACACCGTTTTATCCCCGAATTTTTCACGAATGGCTTTGCGAACCAGTGAGTCGGTTTTAAAATCAAGTGCTGAAAAACAGTCATCAAAGATCGTGATCGGCGCTTTTTTGACCGCTGCTCTGGCAATACTGAGCCGCTGACGCTGTCCCCCCGAAAGATCTTTGCCGCCTTGAGAAATCGTGCTGCCCAGTTGTCCCTCCCGCTCATTAACAAAGTCAAGTGCCTGAGCAATGGATAGGGCTTCGGTTACTTCTGCTTCAGTGGCTTGATCCTTGCCCACCCGGATATTTTCCAGCACGGTTCCGCTGAATAACACCGATTCCTGAGGCGCATAGGCAATGATGCTTCTTAAATCATGCTGGGTACAATCCCGAATATCAACGCCATCAATCACAATGGCACCGTCACTAACCTCGTAGAGCCGCATAATCAGGTTCACCAGGGTCGTTTTCCCGGAGCCGGTAGCCCCGACGATGGCGGTGATTTTTCCCGGTTCTGCCACAAAATTCAAACGATCCAAGACATTGATTTCGGCACCGGTATAACCAAAAGACACATCTTTAAATTCAATGCGTCCCTTGATGTTTTCAAGCGCAATCGGATTTTCTCGATCCTGTATTGAGAAGTCCGCATCCAATACCTCTTTGACCCGGGCTGCTGAAACCGCCGCTTGAGGATAAGCCATTAATAAAGCCGAAACCAGACCAAGCGCAGACATAAACATCAAGACGTATTGGATAAAGACCATCAAACCGCCCAGACTGACGATTTGCTGCTGAACTTCATCGGCACCTAACCAGAGAATGATTACCATCGTCAGGTTCATCATTAATTGCATTAGTGGCGCAAAAAAAGCCACTGCGTAATTGGCCTTAACAGCCGCATTCATGCCTTCCTGATTGGCCTGTCCAAATTTTTCGGTTTCATAATCCTGACGGTTAAAAGCTCGGATCGCCCGCACCCCGGTCAGTTTTTCTTTCATCAGCAGGTTCAGCCGATCTACTTTTTGCTGCATGACCTTAAATAAGGGCATGCTTCTGGCAGTAGTCAACCCGATGATAATCGTCGTAATCAGAAAAGATCCCAGCAGTAACAGCGTCAGGGTGACATTTTCTCTAAACGCCATTACAAGGGCACCGACTCCCGTAATGGGAACCAGCAGTAGCGATCGTAATCCGTTGATTACCACAATCTGCATCTGGGTGGCATCGTTTGTTGATCGGGTCAACAGGGTAGCTGCCCCAAAACGATTGAAATCCGTTTGTGAAAAGCTCTTCACCTTGTCAAACACGTCCGCCCGAATCCGGCTGGTAAAAGACGCCGTCACGTAAGCCGAATAATAACTGGAAGCCACCATACAAATCGCCGCAACCAGAGAAACCAGCAACATTAAACTGCCGCTTTTTAGAATATAAGCAGTATCTCCCTGGGCCACCCCATTTTCAATAATGTCCCCCATCATCGTGGGCAGATAAAGCTGGGCCGCTGCTTGGCTGAGCACAAATACAAATACCAGAATCATCTGGATTCGATAATCTTTTAAATATCTTATCAGTAAACTAACCATTACCTACTCCTTATCAACTAGCGCAAAAAAGAAATTTTCTTTGATCAGCGTGTCGATAACTCGGACTGGCTTTAACTGATTACCGGAAATCCCTCGCATGATCATTAAATCACGATACAGCGCATAGGTTTCTTCCTGGACAAATGTTATTTCGGATGGGCTTAAAATACCGCTTTTCACCTTGGAACCAATGGATGGATTAGCGATTCCCAGTTTTTCTTCAATGATAATCCGATATTTATCATGGTTTTCCTTTGACATTCGTTTTTCGGTTTCCATAATGATGACATAACGACCCGGTGATACGGCAACATCAGCATACACGCTGTAATCAACCAACTCGCATTCAGTATCTTTGGCAAATTCTTTAACGGCCCAGGAAATACATTCTTCGGTGGTCTTTTCCCCGGCAATACTAACCATTTGATTGAGCCGATAAACAAATTGAATTTTAGGGCAGTTTTTATACCAGCCCACGACGCGAACCACATCTTTGATGCGATACCGGTAAAAACCGGAAGTATTGGTCAAAACAATCTCGTAGTCTTTTCCTGTTTCTAATTGTTCCATGGTCAGCGTTTCTTCTGAATCTTCCTGGTCTACCGGAATAAACTCATAAAAGGCCGAGTCTGGAATTAAAACAAACTCCTGGGATTCCATTTCGTTGCAAATCGCCATGATCGACTCTGAAGCTGCATAAACGCTAAAATAAATGGGAACATCTCCCAGATAATGACGCATTTTATCTGTATAAACCGCAAATCCCCCACTACCAATAGCATGCACAAAAGCGAAATCCGGCCAGATTCTTCGAACGATCGGTGTTTCGAACCCTTTTTTAAATTCAGCCCGTAATTCTGCTGCCCGTTTAGGGTCGGGCTTAATCTGTTTTTGCAACTGTGCCTTCACATCGTCAGGTATTTTGATATCCGGATTGATCGTTCCTTTCTCAATATCATCCACAATGATTTCCCAGTTGGTTTCCAGATATTTCATCAAATCGGAAATCCCAGTCATAAAGGCCGAAACGATATATGTAAGGTTTCGATCCATCAGCGCAAAACGCAGATGCGCATACTTGGTATCCATTATTTCGGTGGGAAAAACAATTTCTTTTGGCGAGGTAAACATTAAAAACAAGAGGTTTTTGATACTGTAAACCCCTCGACCTGAGATCGAACCAGCAAATAAGCCATTCGGAAGCGTCTCAAATTTAACTTCCATCAGATTCAGCCCTCGGCCCCGTTTCCACTTTTTACCTAATGCCCGGGCGATAATCGCAAAACTGAACTGGGTGGCATACTCCCGATAGAGTTTTACCGTTTGTTCAGAAACGGGGATTTTCTTGGGATTATCAACGCTTCCCGAGGTAAGTGCGTAATGGACAATCGGATCCTTGGTGATCAGATCTGTTTCTCCCGCGATCATCCGTTCAATATAGGGTGCATAATCATCGTAAATTGAAAAAGGAACCATCTTTTTATAGTCCTCAATGGTTGCAATTTCACTAAAATGATATTTCTTTCCATATTCGGTTTCAGCATTCTTCTTCAACATGTCCAACATCAGTTGTTTGTTAATTTCCGGTGCATTTTCAGTTAAATAATCAAACTTCTCAATTTTTTTGTAGCCCTTCTTAATATTCAGGGAATACAACATTTTGGGTAATATTTTTATCATTATTCGCCTTCCTTTGCCCAATAAACCATGCTGCCTTCTTCAGGGTATTCCTTCACGATTGTTTTTAACTTCGTCTGATTAACATTCTTACCCGGCATGATTGATCGGGTGAACAGAGAATCCCGGTATCCATCTGGCATAATGATGACTTCCAGGGCGTTTAGCTGATTTGAACTTCTTAATTTTTCATAAGCGCTGTTTTCAGTTCGTAATGTTTTTTCCAACCCTTCTCTAAACAAATCGCCTGGAAAGTGATTGGCGTGGGGTTCAAGGATAAACACTAACGTTTTCTGCTTTTGATCCAATAAAATCTGGTAAAAGCGAACTTCTTCATTTTTCTGGTCAGATACTTTCTTAATGTACGCATCAATTTGATAAATCATCAATTTTAGCTCGTCGATCTCCAGATATTCAGAGGCTTTGCTGATAAAAACAATCCGGGGCGCCTGGTTATTGAAACCAGAAACTCGGATAATGTCTTTCATATTATAGCGATAAAGCCCGGAATACGAGGTAACAATCAACTCATAGTATTCGCCTTGTTTTAGTTCATGCGCAAGCACCGTCTCATTATTTTCTGATCCCACCGGCAGAAATTCAAAAAAGTACCCAAAAAGAGCGAGCAGGCCAGCCGGATCTTGAGGTACATCGGGAATGTTGAACTTGCCTTCGCTGGCACCATAACCCCACTCCAAAAACTTCACTGTTGGGGGTAAATTCTTTTTAATATCGGCCACAATTTTCGCTGCACTGGACGACATCCAACAGGAAACCACCGTAAATTCTGGCCAGATCGATGCAACACCAAGCGTTTTGTTCGCCATAAAAATATTTCTTAATTCTTCGGCACGCTGAGGATTTGGCGTTAATTTTGAGTTAAGCTTTTCGCGCAGATCTTCGTTAAGTGTAATTTTTGAATTGATTTGGCCTGCTTCAATATCAGCTAGCAAATCTTCAACCAGGGTATTCATTTTTTTCAGTAAAATATTAAAGTGGGCAATATTGCTACACACCACACCCGCCAAGTGTTTTTCTTCCAGCGCATAACGGATCGTTAAATAGTCAGTTGCTTCATTACTCAGGTCTTTTGCTAGCATTAATTCAACTGGCAAAACCATTTTCTTTAGCATCTCGCTCGGCATATCTTTTGCCGCCTGACCCGAGGCCGAACCAATCGGAATGCCCCCTTCAGTTTTTCCGTATTCAGAAGGATTTGCAATGGCCAAAACTTTTTTCCCCGGTGCCATAACTTCCGGAGCCAGCATCAACAGCAGAATGGCACGAATCTGGGAAACCAGTCCTTTGATCAGTTCGCCGTTTTTGCTTTCAGGAATGAGTTTCGGAATTCCGGTAGATCCACTTGTTGCAATAAAGCTGGCCGGTGGTCCATTAAATAAAATATCCACATCCCCATATTTAAGCTTGTCAAGAACCGCTTCCACATATGTATAATCAGAGATTGGTACCTTTTTTCGATACTCATCAGCGGTATCAATCTTCGCAAAGCCCATTTTTTTCCCAAAGTCACTATTTTCAGCACATTTTAAAATATCCTGAAGCACACGCTTTTGTGTGTCTTCAGGAGTATTTTCTATTAAATAGAAGCTTTTGATTAATTTTTCATTGGGCATTTCTTTTAGTATTTCAGGAATGCTACTTCCGTCGTGTTCCCCCAAGATGTAATATGAAATTTCTTCCTGCTTTCTATTTTCTTCCATTACATCACCTTACTCGATAGTTAAAATATCAGAGAATCCTGTCATATCAAATACTTCCTGAATCTCTGGTTTTACATTTTTAATCACGAAAATTCCGTTGAGCGCCTTAGATTTTTTTTGAATTAACAGTAAAACCCTTAATCCGGCACTACTGACAAAATCAAGTTTATCAAAATCGAGAAGCATATTAAAGCCATTTTTAGTGTAATATGGTTCCATTTCTTTTTGAAAATCCGGGGATGTATTGGTATCCATTCTGCCTTCGAGTTCAACCACAAATATTTCGTTTTCCTGTTTGATTTCAATGTTCATTTTAGTACCCTTTCTTTCACTTGGATTAAATAACTTGCTCCCTAATTTGATATTTAAATTTCTAATTAGTAGACACTTTATTTCATCTATAATTTGTCAATATTTTGAATTTTAATTGATCATACCACAATAATTTGCCGGGTGCAATTATAAATACATTTGAATTGTAAAAGTTGTATTTGCAGCTAAACCTGTATCGGAACTATCATAGCCTTACAAAAATTATTTTATCTGTTGCAAATGTAACTATTCACATACATTGTAGAATATTTATGTTGTTTATTTTTCTTTTTTATTTACATTTCGAATTTTCTTTTACAATTTCGTTACATTCTATTTACATAAAGCATAAATTATGTTAGAATTACTACACTTAGAACAAATCTGAGCAATTATAATCACTATTAAAAATTAAATAAACAAAAAGGGAAGGAATGTCATGAAAAAGAACTCAATTATCTCCATTATTATTATCCTATTTATCCTCCTTACCGCCATTTTGTTTGTTCGCGGCTGTAGCCAAGAAGGAAGCGAAATGAAAAACTACAATGTAGCGGGGACATACACCGAAACATCCACGTATCAAAATGCTGAAATTTCGGTTTCCGGCGTAAATATTGAAAACGCGACCTATACCGGTAACGTTTCAATTACCGATGCCGTTATCGATGGTGATATCCGTCTGACAAACTCCGCAGTGCAAGGCGAATTGCTGGTAAAAGGAGGTGGCACTATTTATCTGGATGGCGGTTCTTACCAGAACATCACCCTTGAAAAACAGAACGTAAAACTTGTTTTACTGGGCGAGGCTGCGGTCGAAAACCTCACCATCCGGTCAGCTGCTACTGTGGTCGTCGATAATCAGAGTAAGGTAAAAAACCTGAACGTTGAAAAAACAGCCAGTCGGACCTCGATTACCACCCAGGCGAATGGTACCATTGAAAACATCCAGTCCCGTGGTATCAGCGATATCGTGCTGAATACACCGGCTAAATTGGTTGGTTTTGGCCCCAATGCTGGCGGTTCAACCCTGGTGACCAATGCGATTGTCGATAAAATTGTCGCTGAGTCGAAGGTTGTGTTAACACTTAATGCTAATGTTGGTTCCTTATTGTTAACCAGTACCGGCGAAGGTACCAGTATCACCCTTGGAAACAATGCTGTGATTGCATCCCTCGGCACTGAGACCCGAGTCGAAATTAAGGGTGAAGGCTCTGTCACCAGTGCCACCACCAATGATATCTTAAACATTACTGGTACCATTACTCCGGATGTGGTTTATCTTACCACCAAACCAGTCGTCACCGATCCCAATGGCGGAATGACGATTTCAACGAATACCAGCCGAACTGCTAATTCCACCGGTAGCTCCAGTTCAAGTTCTAGCTGGTTTTCAGAGAATTCCAGTTCCGGTACTATCATTAATTCAAAATATGATGCACCACCTCTTAACCCGGTTGATCCAACCCCAACCCCAACACCAACACCAACACCAACACCACCTAGTCCACCCACAAATATTGCCGTAACGGGTATCCAGGTGACACCAGTCGAAGCGGATGTGATTATGGGTAATACCTTAAAATTGAACGCTGTTGTTTTCCCTGAGAATGCCACAAACCAAACCGTTTTATGGGAATCGTCCAATCCCAGCGTTGCAACAGTAACCAACGGTGTGGTCACCCCAGTTTCCAATGGCGAGGTTACTATTACCGCTCGAACTCAGGACGGTAATAAAACAGATACCAGTAAAGTCACCGTTAAAACAAATATATCTGCCGTCACGATGATTAACACGATTAACGCAGTGAATAACAGCATCGCCGAAATCATTGCGTATGATAGCAGCTACAGCTTACCGGTTGTAGTTATTGTCCAAGGCTTTGGCAGTGAAATATTCCCTTGTACCGTTAACTGGTCGCCGAATACGGTTGATACAAAAAAGGTTGGTGAAACGACCTATACTGGCACGCTTGTGATGCCAGCCGGATACGTAAATCTCAACAACATTCAACCCAGCATTTTTCTGACAGTCCAAGCTCAGCCAGTTATTACTGCCAGTTCTGCGCTGTCTTCCCAACGAATATACTTAAATGATGACCCTGCTCCAGTTTTTGTGGAGGCAAGTGTTACCGAAGATAAGGTCCTGACCTATCAATGGTCTCAACGGATTGGCGATGTTGAAACCCCCTTGCCGGAGGTTACCGGACCAATCTACGACCCACCAGTTTCAACAACACCGGGCACCGTCTATTACAATTGTGTAATTACATCAGAAAATGCTGTCCCAGTTATGGTTTTAGCCGGTATTGTTGTTACCAGTGCCGAACCCGTTACGATCGCCGATCCCGTTGATCCAAATGTTACACCTGATGAAACTGCTTCAGTCGCTCCGGTTGTAGCAACGGGTTTATCAGAAAAACCAACAATCACTTCTCAACCAACCAGCATTTCACAACTTACCGGTGTGGCTCTGGCAGCCAGTTTAGCTCAGGCGACCAATACCGCTCAGGCGGCTCTCGGTTCACCCAAAACTGAGTCCATCCCAGCCGCCTTCTCAGTGGAAGCCAGTATCACTGATGGCGGCACGTTGACCTACCAGTGGTTTGAAAGTAAAAGTCTGATCAATGCCGATGGCACCGCCATTGCCGGTGCCACCAACAAAACCTTGGATGTGGATGCTTCCGGTCCGGCCGGAACCACCTATTACTATGTCGAAATCACCAATACCAAAGAAGGCTGCTTACCAGAAACAACCGTCAGCCTCCCTGTCTCGTTCACCGTTGTTTAATATATAAACCAACTAAAAAGAAGTGATCCTCCAGATTTGGAGGATCACTTCTTTTTTATAAATAATTCTTTCTCATTTGTTTTTTAATTATTTTTTGATAAATACTTATTCCATTTCAACGATTAATTCGCCGGATTGGACGCTTTGCCCTTCAGAAACGTAAATTCGTTTAACGGTGCCATCTTCGCTGGCCACCATTTCAGTTTCCATCTTCATGGCTTCAACAATAACCAGCGCCTGATTTTGTTTAACAGCTTCGCCTTCGTTGACTAGAACTTTTAGAACCGTTCCGGGAATACCAGAGCCGATTTGTTTTGAATTTTTAGCATCCGCCTTTAGCATGGTCACTTTCTGTTTTGCTGAAAGGCTGCGTTTATCTTCAACATAGATTTCTCGTCGGAAACCATCCACTTCAAACATCACCGGACACATCCCCTCGTCATTTGGCAAGCCAATATTAACCAGTTTGATGATAAAGCGTTTCCCTTTAGATACTTCCACATCGATGACTTCGCCAACTTTTAAACCATAGAAGAAAGCGTGGCTTTCCATTCGCATGAAATCGCCATATTCCTGGAGGAACTCGACATACTCTTTCATTACCTTTGGATACAGGGCAACACTTAATACTTCCCGATCACTCAGTTCGCAGCCAAATTCTTCTTTAAAATCCCGTTTTATTTTATCAAAATCTTCATCCGGCAACAACGCCCCCGGACGAACGGTAATCGGTTCAACGCCTTTTAAAACAATTTTCTGAAGTTCCGGGTCAAATCCGCCTTCCGGCTGACCAATCATACCCTTGTAGAAATCTACAACGGAGTCCGGGTAGGATAATTCTTTGCCCTTTGTTTTAATGTTATCCACAGTCAGATCATTCTGAACCATGAAGATTGCTAAATCACCGACAGTTTTCGATGATGGGGTTACCTTGACAATATCACCCAGCATCAAGTTAGCTTCCATATATTTTTCTTTTACTTCTCTGAATTTATGACCTAATCCAAAACTCTCTACCTGAGCCCGGAGGTTGGAGTATTGTCCACCCGGTATTTCTAATTTATAAATCTCAGTGGAACCGGATTTCAGTTCGGATTCAAACTTGCTGTAGACCTGTCGGGTTGTCCCCCAATAATCTGATAAAATTTGCAGTTCGTCTTCATTTAAACCAGTATCTCTGGGGGTATTTTTCAATGCTGCCACAATCGAATTAAGAGCTGGCTGGGAGGTTAGACCACTGATGCCGTTAAGTGCCGCATCGGCAATATCGGCTCCGGCCATTTGACCAAACAGTACGGTGGCAACGCCATTTCCGGTGGTATCATGGGTATGAAGGTGGATCGGCATACTGACCTCAGCTTTTAAGGCTTCAATCAGTTTATAGGCAGCCCCTGGTTTCAATAAACCCGACATATCCTTAATGGCTAGAATATGGGCCCCGGTTTTTTCAATTTCATGCGCCATTCGGACATAGTAATCCAGATTGTATTTGGTTCGGGAGGTGTCTAAAATATCTCCGGTATAACAGATGCTGACTTCAGCAATCTTATCAGTTTTTAAAACCTCATCGATGGAAATCTTCATGCCATCCATCCAGTTGAGAGAGTCAAAAATACGGAAGATGTCAATTCCGCTTTTGGCAGCTTCCTGAACAAAGGCACGGATCACATTATCTGGATAATTCTTGTAACCAACTGCATTGGCACCCCGCAGGAGCATCTGGAATAAAATGTTGGGTACCCGTTTTCGCAGTTCATCCAGACGTCGCCATGGCGATTCTTTCAGGAACCGATAAGAAACATCGAAGGTTGCGCCTCCCCACATTTCCAGAGCAAACAGATCCGGTACCAGCGCTGCCGTTTCGCGGGCAATTTTAATCATATCCCGGCTTCGCACCCGGGTGGCAGCGATGGATTGATGGGCATCACGGAAGGTGGTGTCACAAAGCAACAACTTATCCTGTTCTTTGATCCATTTAACCAGACCGTCTGGTCCCCGTTCATCCAGTATTTGTTTGGTGCCGACAAAATGAGTATCCACCGGTATGGAGGGAATATATGGTTCATCAAAATCCGGTTTGTTCCCGAAGGTTTCATTAACGATGATATTCCCAAAGTACTTAAGCACCGTGGAGGCTTCACTTTTCTGATCTTCGATCTCAAATAATTCGGGATGATCGTCAATAAACTTGGTATCACATTTTCCATTGATAAAGGTTGGGTGCTGCAAGACATTGATCAGAAAATCTTTATTCGTCTGAACGCCTTCAATCTTCATTTCTTTGAGTCCCCGTACGGCTTTACGGCGAGCATCTTCAAAGGTTCTGGAGAACGAGGTACTCTTGACTAAAAGACTGTCGTAATAAGGGGTAATTTCCGCTCCGGTAAAGCCATTACCGCCATCCAGTCGGATTCCAAAACCGCTGCCGGTTCGATAAACATCTAAACGGCCGGTATCCGGCATAAAGTGATTCTTAGGATCCTCGGTGGTGATTCGGCATTGAATTGATGCGCCCCGGGTTTCGATGGCATCCTGACTCGGAATCCCGATTTCTTCTGAATCTAAGCGCAAGCCCTGAGCAATTAAAATCTGGGACTGAACCAGATCAATGCCAGTGACCAGTTCGGTAACGGTGTGCTCTACCTGAATACGAGGGTTCATTTCGATAAAATAGTGATCGCCCTTTTTATCGACCAGAAACTCAATCGTTCCGGCGTTACGGTAATTGACTTCTTTGGCCAGTTTAATAGCATCCCTGCAGATCGCCTGGCGCTGTTCGTCATTAATGCTTAAGGATGGGGTAAATTCGACAATTTTCTGGTGACGTCGCTGGATGGAACAGTCCCGTTCGAAGAGATGGACCACATTGCCATGATTATCCCCCAGAATCTGAACTTCAATGTGTTTCGGTTCTTCCAGATATTTTTCAACAAAAATGGTTCCGTCACCAAATGCCTTGGTTGCTTCGCTGGTTGCTGAATGGAATTCTTTCAGTAAGTCTTTTTCATCCCGAACAATTCGCATGCCGCGACCGCCGCCGCCGGCTGCTGCCTTTAAGATAATTGGATAACCGGCCTTTTGGGCAAACTCAATCGCTTCTGCATCCGAAGTGATCGGTTTTTCAACTCCGGGTATGGTTGGCACATTGACACTTTTGGCGACAATTTTTGATTGGATCTTATCGCCCATTTTTTCCATCATTTCATGGGTTGGTCCAATAAAGACAATTCCTTCCTCTTCACATCGCTTTGCAAAAAGCGGGTTTTCCGAAAGAAAACCATAACCGGGATGGATGGCATCAACTTCTTTTTTCTTAGCCAGTGTAATAATCTTGTCCATATCCAGATAGGCTTCGACCGGACCGGTGGTTCCGGTAATCAGATAAGACTCATCCGCCTTGGTTCTAAACAGGGATAGTTTATCTTCTTGTGCATAAATTGCCACGGTATGAATCCCCAGCTCTTGACAGGCTCGAATAATTCGAATGGCAATTTCTCCTCGATTGGCAATTAGTACTTTATTAAACTTTTTCATATTTCCTTCTACTTTCTTGAATGCATCTTTATGCATAAATAATTCTCATCTATAAAAAATTAATTGTAGCTATTATATAAAATTGCGCCCAAATATTAAAGCTATTTTTTCATGAATTTTGAATTATTTTTTTTAATAACTCATTCTTCTTTATTAAAGCAGTTTTATGGGACTAATTTGTCACTTTTATTGATATTTTTTATAATTATCTCTTATTTTTTGCCTGTTTACGATATTTAATAATGACCGGACTATCGCTCTTTTTATTTAGTTTAACGATTTTCTTTTTTGCTCTATTGTGAAGTTGAGGGTTTTTTAGTTGGTGATTTTCTTTTGATTCTCCGACATCTTCATTTATTTCACTTTCTAATGATTGTTTACGATGATTATCTTCTACGCTTTCATCCATCATATTGCTTTGAGAATATAAAGCTTTAGTTAAATAATTCACCATAAAATATCCGGGAATGACAATAACAGCAACAATAACTAACATTCCAAGATCCATTTTATTTACCACTTTCGAGTATTTCTTGTTTTTGGATCCAATCTTTCTGATAGTCCTTACTGGAGATTAGAATCTCCTGTAAAAAGCGCTCATATTCTTTGGTATACTCCTTATTTTTCAATTGAATCAGATTTTTTTCCAGCATTTTTTCTTCCCGGCTTTGATCGAATATATTACCATGATTACTGAATTTATATTCAGCCACCGCTTTTATACAATCCATTCGCTGTTCAAAAAGCACTCGCATTTGTGCATCAATCTCATCTATCTTATTTCTAATTTCATCTAATGACTTCAATTAGCTACCTCCGTAATGTGAAAAATCAAAGTAAAAAATCTGCCATGCAAATCGCCGTCACCGCTTCTACTACCGGAAAGGCTCTAATAACAATACAGGGATCATGACGCCCCTCTATTTTTAAGGTCGCATCCTTCATTTGCGCCAAATTAATGGTTTGCTGTTCTTTCCCAATGGATGGGGTCGGTTTAAAAGCCACTTGAAAAACAATTGGCATGCCATTGGAAATGCCACCGTTAATCCCACCATTATTATTGGTCAGGCTTTCAATCTTGCCATTTGTGATTCTTAACGCATCGTTGGTTTCCGAGCCGTGATGCTCAACCACATCAAAACCGGCACCAAAGGTGACCCCTTTGACTGCGGGAATGGAGAACAGCAACGCTGACAGTTGACTCTCAATCGATTCGAAAAAAGGATTACCAATTCCCGGTTTTGCCCCGGTGATAAAGCCTTCCACAATTCCGCCCACTGAATCGTCATCTTCCATAGCGGCAATTATCGCTTGTTTCATCGGATCTTCTAGATTGGCATGATACAGAGGAAAAGCCGGGTTTTTAAAGCCATTACATAACGTCTCATATCGTTTCCAATCTTTGATCGGTTCATCTTTAATATTTGCAATTGAAACGATCCGGCTGCCAATACGCATCTCTGGTCGAATTTCGCTGAGGATCTCCTTAGCAATTGCTCCTGCAAAAACCAGTGGTGCTGTCAGTCGTCCGGAGAAGTGGCCGCCGCCACGGTAATCCTGAAAGCCGCCATATCTGGCGTTGCTGGCATAGTCAGCATGTCCGGGACGCATCAGATCTTTTGTTTTGGCATAATCCCCGGAGCGGGTGTTCTCATTGCGAATCAGTCCCGCCAAAGGCGCACCGGTAGTTTTACCATTAAAAATCCCACTGAGGATTTCAATCTGATCGCCTTCTTTTCGAGGGGTTGCCAGCGGATTCCCCCGGGCTGCCCGACGGTTCAGTTCGTGCTGAACCCGTTCCAGATCAATCTCGATCCCCGAGGGCAGGCCATCGATAACAGCACCGATGCCATTGCCATGGGATTCACCAAAAATTGACACTTTAAATTTATTCCCCCATGTCGAGCCCAATCCACTCACCTCCCATTTCTTTGAAATCTTCCCAAAAATGAGGATAAGATTTATTGACCGATTCGGCTCCATCTAAGACAATCTTTCCATCGGCGCAGATCGAAGCAATGGCCACTGCCATGGCAATCCGATGGTCATTATGACTTTGCACATGTCCCCCGGTAAATCGCTCGATTCCGTGAATCACCAGTCCATCGGAAGTTTCTAAAACCTTACCGCCCAGTTTATTGAGCACATCCGCCGTAGCCATCAGCCGATCCGATTCCTTAAATCGCAATCGTTCGCCATTGATGATCGTGGTCGTGCCGCTGCTCAAGCTGCCAACGACCCCTAAAATCGGTACCAGATCCGGACATTGGGAGACATCGATGATGGTTCCCCGGGTTTGTGATTTTTTTACAACCAGCTTATCCAGTTGAACATCGATGTCGCCACCCATTTCTTTAAGGATATCGACAATCACCTTGTCTCCTTGCTGGGAATTATAGTTTAAATCCTGACAGTCCATCATTTCGCCAATGGTTCCGGCGACCAGCCAGAAAGCCCCCTGGGAAAAATCGCCCTCCACTCGATAGTGACAAGGTGAATAAGCCTGATTGCCTTTAATCAGAAAACGCTGGTCGTTTTCATTGACAATCTCAATTCCAAAGGTGTTTAAAACGTCCAGGGTGATATCGATGTATGGTTTAGATTCTAACGTTGATGTTAGTTCAATGACCGAATCCCCGGTCAGCAGTGGTAATGCAAACAGCAGTCCGGTAATAAACTGGGAACTGACTCCGCCATCGATCCGATAGGTTCCGGGAGTTAAACGCCCCTCCAGCGCCAAAGGCAGATCCTGTTCTTGAGTTAAATGTTCATAATAAATTGATTTTTCTTGAAATATTTCGTAAAAGGGCTTCATCGGCCGGGTAACCAAACGGCCTTTTCCAGTAATCACCGCCCGCTTTGGCTGTAGCAGCACAATCGGGATAATAAAACGGAGCGTCGATCCCGATTCATTACAGTCAATTGTTTCACTCTTGAGCTCCAGGGGATTGCACCCTTTTATTGTTAAGGAATAGCGCTTATTCGCTTCTTCCTGATAAGTAATGCTTGCCCCCAAGGCGACCATGGCGTTGCAGGTGGCAATCATATCCTGGGACATCAGCACATTTGAAATCACGCTTTCGCCCTTGGCCAATCCCGCCGAGATAATCGCCCGGTGGCTGACACTTTTTGACGGCGGTATTTCCAAACCGCCCGTTAATAACCTCGGTGTAATCTCTATCGTTCTCATTTTCTTCCTCGTTATTTTCTATTTACTATAATATACAGAAACCTCAATATAAAAGAAAAGTCTAGTACCGACAATTGTTATATCATGTTGTTTGCATCAGGGCGAACACGGCGTAGCCTGTCCGATCCTGCAGCAAACAACAGATTAACAATTGGTCAGTACGGTAGTTTTCATCGCACTAAGCTATTTCAATTATCTAAAAAGCTCGATGGCTTGTTGTTTCTGAATTTTGACAATCTGTGCCTTACCGATTTTTTCCAGCGCACAAATATAGAGCGAGTCATTTTCGAATTTTTTATCAGTGAACAGAATTTCCTGTACCTTATCCAGTGGCATTTTGGGAAGTTCGGTGGGCAATCCGTAATTTTCAAGTATTTCAATGATATTGTCATAGGTGTCTTTTTGAGTGATTCCCTCTTCCACTGTTTTTTTCGTGATCTGAGCCATCCCGATGGCGACCGCTTCGCCATGAGAATATTTTTTAAATTTAAAATAAGTTTCCACCACATGGCCCACCGTATGACCAAAGTTTAATATCCGTCTTAAGCCCTGTTCGTGTTCATCGGTTTGAACTACATCACGTTTAATCTGACAGCACTTGGAAATGATTTCTTCCATGTCTTCGACCAGATCTTCATAATAGGCATACCCCATCAGTTTGACGAAAAGCGGCGCACTGCTAATGCAGCCATATTTGATCACCTCGCCCATGCCATCAATCATATAATGATCTTCCAGTGTTTCCAGAAAAAGCGGATCAATAATAACCGCCTTAGGTTGGTGAAATGCCCCGACCAGGTTCTTTCCGTAGTCCAGATCAATCCCAACTTTTCCACCAACGCTGCTGTCAACCTGAGCCAGGAGCGAAGTAGGCACCTGAATTAAATCGATTCCTCTAAGATAGGTTGCCGCACAAAATCCACCTAAATCACCAACAACCCCACCGCCCAATGTCAGAATTGCATCACTGCGGGTAATGTTGCACTTAACCAGCTCATTGTAAATCTCGGCGGTTTGTTCCAGACACTTGCTTTGCTCGCCTGGAGGAATAACAATGCTGTAAACTTTCGGTCCGGCCAGGCGAACCTGACGTTCCACCTCACTTAAATATTCTTTGGCAACATTTTTATCGGTAATAATAACAACCTTATGATACTGGGAAAAAAGCGCTTTCATTTGGGATAACCGCCCTTTGATACCTTTTTCAATGATAATGGGGTACTGGTGTGTATTCTCTGTTTTGCAAATTAATTCCTTCATTCTCTCGGCTCCTTTAAAATCTTATCCTCTATTATATCATAGTTTTTTTATTTTAAAACCATAAAGCACTTTCCTGCTCACAACTATGGTTTGAGCAATGGTGACACCTGTCTTCCTAACAGAGACAGTTTTAGTTGTAAAAGAACCGCCTTTTAAGACGGTCTTTAGAAATCAATTTTGTTTAGCGGTCTTCCTTGAAATAGTTTTTCCCCAGCCAGGCCGGTTCTTTTTTATTACTGCTTTTTCGCATCGATGTAAAGATCAATACGAAAACAGTTGCCAAGTACGGCAGGGCAGTGAATAAATAAATCGAAACGGGCAGGGTATATTGTTGGAGCCAGAAGCTGGCAATATCCAGCGCCCCAAAGAAGTAAGCCCCCAACATTGCTTTACCGGGATTCCACATCGCAAAGATAACCAGTGCCACGGCTATCCAACCGCGACCGCTGACCACATTAACCGGATAGATACTAATATATACCAGCGATAAGAAAGCGCCTCCCAAACCACACAGCGCTCCACAAAGAGCGATATTAAAATATTTATATTTATCTACCGGAATCCCACTGGCGTCTGCCGCCACCGGATTCTCCCCGATCATGCGGGTGTTCAGCCCCCACTTGGTTTTATAGAGATAAATATAAATGGCAATCACCAGGATATATGAAAAATAGACATAGACACTCTGGTTAAAAAAGATCTGTCCAATATATGGAATATCCCCTAATAAGGGCAGCTTGATCGGTGCAAAAAAAGTGGTGATCGCTTCTGGTACTTTCTTTCCCACAAAATTCTTCCCGAAGAAAGCTGCAAAACCAACCCCAAAAATACTGAGGGTAAGTCCGGTAACGACCTGATTGGCTTTTAAGCTGATGGTCAGGAAGCCATAAATCAGAGCGCCTGCGGCACCGGCAATGGCAGCACACAGTACCGCCACATAGGGATTGCCAAAGGTGAACCCGGCAATAAAGCCAATAACCGCTCCCATTTGCATCATCCCTTCAACCCCAAGATTGAGGTGTCCCACTTTTTCAGAAATAATTTCTCCCAATGTTGCATAAAGTAAACAAGTTCCGGCTTTAACAGCCGCAGCTAAGAAAAAGATAAATTCCATTATGCAACCTCACTTTTCGTTTTATCAGAAACAAATCGATATTGTAATGCAAATTCACTTCCCAAAATAAAGAACAGAATAATGGCCTGGATCATATCCGCCACCGACCCGGGAATCTGGAAAGCGGTCTGGATATAGGACGCCCCCTGTAAAAGCACTGCAAAGGCAAACGAATTCATGACCACAAAAGGCACCTTAAGCCCTGAGAGCCAGGCAACGATGATAGCGGTAAAACCAAGTCCCCCGGTAATTTCAGTCGAAAGAGCCCCACTGACGCCGGTTATCTGCATCATTCCGACTATCCCGCATAAGCCACCGCTGATCAGGGCTGCAATCATAATGGTTTTGGTAACGTTAATCCCAATGTATCGAGCGGTGTTTTCACTTTCACCCAATACCGAAATTTCAAAACCAATTTTTGATCGATTCATAAAATAATACATCGCCAACACAATGATAACCGCCATCAAAATGCTGAGATTAAACCCACTCACATTGGGAAGCAAAGCATTATTGGGAAGATTGGCAATTTTAGGCATCCCATTGGCTGCCGGATCTTTCCAGAAATCATATTGCAAAGCCGTTACCAGTGTCAGTGCGATGTAATTTAACATCAGCGTAAATAAGGTTTCATTGGTACCATACCGGGCTTTGAAAAAAGCCGGAATCATCAGCCAAACTGCTCCAAACACAAAGGAAACCAGTACCATTGTCAGCAGCATAATCGGCAGGGGCAGATTAGGAAATGACCGAACCACAAGGGTTGTTCCCACCGCTCCCATCAAAAACTGACCTTCCGCACCAATATTCCAAAAACGCATTTTAAAAGCAATCATAACCCCCAGGGACAATACCAGCAGGGGAACCATTTTGACAATAGTAGCAGCAAATCGATGGATGGTGCCAAAGCAACCTTGAAAAATTCCAATATATAATTCAATGGGATTGGCCCCGGCAAAAACAACAATGATTGATGCCACTGCCAGCGCCGCCAAAACGGCTAGTACCCGGACAATTATTTTTTCCCGTGTTTTGGGAACATCTTTTTTTACGATATGGAGCATGTTTCTTCTCCTTCACTCATTACGCCAGACATCATCAATCCAATGGCTTCCTTGGTCGTTTTTCGCGGATCCACAATGCCTGTTACACGACCTTCGCATAGAACCATAATCCGGTCACAAAGTCCCATCAGAACATCCAGATCTTCACCAACATACATAATCGGCTTCATTTTAACTTTTTGTTCATTTAACAATTCATAAATGATCTGGGATGATCCCACATCCAGACCTCGGGTCGCATAGGCTGTTACCATCAGTTTGGGTTCCAACTCAATTTCCCTTCCCAACAATACCTTTTGAATATTGCCACCCGAAAGCAAACTGACAGCATGATTTTCGATCGCCGGGGTCGAAACATTCAGCCGTTCAACCAAAGCTTCTGCCTTATCCCGGGAAACGACCCGGGAAATCCCCATTCCTTTGGTGTTCCGGTAATCTTTGAGTAATACATTATCAATAATATCCATTGAAGAAACCAGACCCATCCCCAGACGATCCTCGGGAACAAAGCTTAGACTGATGCCCATTTGACTGATTTTCTCCGGGTTTTTTCCAACAATATTTTCACCTTCAAAAATAATTTCACCAGATTTAATATGATACAGACCCGCGATGCCTTCGCACAATTCTTTTTGACCGCTTCCGGCAATCCCGGCAACCCCGAGAATTTCACCGGCATAAAGATCGAAGCTGACATGATCAAGAATATTAACCTTATTACGGTCAATGGCGGTGATGTTTTTGACTTCCAGACATTTTTTACCCCGTTCCACCGCAACATAAGGAACATTGAGTTCCATTACATCGCCAACCATCATTCCGGCCAATTCCTGAGGCGTTGTTTCATTTTTATTAACAGTCTGAATCGTGGTACCTTTGCGCATAATCGTAATCCGGTCACTTATCTCCATGACTTCTTCGAGTTTATGGGTAATGATAATCACGGAGCAGCCAGTTTCCACCATTTTCCTGACAATTTCAAAGAGATTCTTGATCTCCTGGGGCGTCAAAACCGCAGTCGGTTCATCGAGGATGAGAATATCTGCACCACGATATAATACTTTGAAAATTTCCAGACTCTGTTTTTCAGCCACCGACATTTCATAAACCTTTTTATTCGGATTAATATCCATTCCCAATTGAGTGATCAATTTCCCCATCTCATCTAAAATCTTTTTCTTATTTAAAAAAGGGCTGGTCTTCCGGCTGCCGGCTGCAATATTCTCCAGCGCCGAAAAAACGTCGACCAGTTTGTAATGTTGCGGTAACATACCAATGCCCAAATCCAGGGCAATTTTCGGCGAACTGATATTGGCAGTCTGGCCTTTCACTTCAATATGTCCTTCATCCGGCATATAAATACCGTTTAAGACATTCATCAGCGAACTTTTTCCAGCGCCGTTCTCACCGAGGATGGCATGCACTTCTCCCTTTTTTAATGAAAATTCCACATGATCCAGGGCTTTGACCTTGCCAAAAACCTTTGTGATGTTTTCCATTTTAACGACATAATCATTGTTCATGCTTTCACCTTTACTAAAAATAGCGGACAGAGCCAGAAGACTCTGTCCGTTATACCATTTTTGATTATTTTAAACTACCTACTACATTATCAACAAACCAATCCATACTCAGAAGGGCTTCATCCGTCATGGATGTTCCAGCTGGTACTTTTACAGCGCCGGTTTGATCTTTTAGTTCACCAGCGAAAATAGTAAGCTGACCAGACTTAATGGCCTTTGTTGCCGTATCAACTTGACCCTGCGCGGTTCCAGGAGCAAGGGCAGTTAAGGTATCCAGTAAAACAATCCCATCATTCATACCACCCCAGTATTGTTCAGATTTCCAGGTGCCATCAATTACAGATTGTACTGTATCAGTATAGTAACCACTGAAATCCCAAAGCGGAGCTGTCATATAGACTTCCGGCATGGTTGTGGCTGCACTTAAGTCATAACCGACGGATAATTTACCAGCTTCTTTAGCTGCTTCCATCGTTGCTGTTGAATCCTGATGCTGGGCAGTTACATCACAGCCTTGCTGAATTAGTGCTTCAGCTGCTGCTTTTTCAACCGTTGGGTCATACCAGGTATTAGTCCATGATACATTAACGGTAGCGGCAGGATTTACTGATTTTACACCCAGTGCGAAAGCATTAATTCCACGAATAACTTCTGGAATTGGCATTGCTGCAACATAGGCTATTTTATTTGTTTTGGTTGTTAAACCGGCAACGATACCAGAAAGATATCGGGGTTCTTCAATTTTTCCAAAGTATGTTCCTAAATTATCCGCAGTCATGTAACCTGAACAATGTTCAAATTTAACATCTGGGAATTCTTTGGCAGCTTCGACCATTCCATCCATGAAACCATAGCTGGTTCCGAAAATAATAGTACAGCCTTGGTCAACCATGTCTCTGATTGAAGAAACAACGGCGCTTTTTTCTTCAGGTACATTTTCTTTTACGATGGTTTCAACTTTTCCACCCAGGTTTTCCACCATTTTTGCACGACCATTATCATGTGCCTGTGACCAACCACCATCATCTGCGGGTCCTACATAAAGAAAACCAACCTTAACGACGTCATTTTTCTTGGATGTTGAACCGGAACTACATCCTGCAACGCTTACAACCACTAGCATCAGTGCAAGCATCAATACTCCCAATCTTTTTTTCATTCTCTTCCTCCTATTTCTAATTCGGTGTAGAGCCATTATTATAAACAGTCCTACCCACGCTAATATTTTAACTAAAAACTATATAAAATGCAATCTAAAAAACCGGAATAAAATAACAACCCAGACCATGTTTTTATTGCATAAAATCAAGATATTCGTTATTATTAGACTGTAACCAAGGTGAACTCGAACTTTCACCCTGTTAAATGGTATATTTTGTTTTGAAAGGAGTGTCATTTTGAAAAAAGAAAAGAAAAGCAAGAAACTGGATGTCAAAGAAGTTAAGGATTCGAAAAAAGAGACAAAAAAGAAAAGTTTAATTGAAGAAAAAAAAGCAGGTCCTGTTACTAAGAAAGAAAAACCAGCCACCCAGAATGATGTTCAACCCGATTTAGCCGTTGATCATGCTGCGGTTAAAAAACTGATGATTGATTCTGCGGTTCTTTATCAGAATATTCTTGTTTTACCCCAAACCTTTGCGGTAAATGAGGTTTCCTATTCCTTGTATCCTTCTGAACTCAAAGCCCTGGATATGATTGGGCAATTTTCAGGTATCAACCTGACTCAACTGGCCAATAAACTGAGTATTTCCAAAAGTGCCATTTCAAAATGCACGTCCAAGCTTCTTGAAAAACAACTGATCGAAAAAGAAAAATCTTCAGTAAACGTTCGTGAAGTCGTCTTTACCCTTACCCCTAATGGCCAATTTATTTTTGATCAGCTGGGCAGTGTCAACTCTGATCTGTTTGAACCTTTTAATAAATCATTTGAATCACTATCCTCGCAGGAGATCAATGACCTTCATCGCATGTTTTTAACGATCCAGTCCAGTCTGACTGAGATTATCAATCGCGTATAGATTTTTAAAAGCCACTTGTTTGATTAGAACAAGTGGCTTTTAAAGTGATTATGCTACAGTTTTTCCTGAGTTGCAATTTCACGCTCATTTCCAAAGGTTTCTTTGGAATATATCTTTTTCTCGTAAATTTTGGTACTCGGCCGTTCCAGTGCCCCCATCAGAAATTGATAATAGGCTCCTGGTGTCACAATATTTCCGGTGGCTGGTTTTTCAAAACCAGTATTTTCAAAAAGCGAATCGGCAACTTTAACGCAATTAGTATTCAGGGCAAAATAGGTCTTTAAAGGACCTTTTTTAAACTTATAAAAGCGCGCCCCAGTTCCCTTGTAAATGATATCTTCCACGCCGGTATAATCCCCGGGTTTCAACAAACCCTGTTCTACCAGCTGGGTATCGCAAAACCATTCGAACATATTTTCCTGAAAATGTTCATAATTCCCCTTAATTATTTCCAATTCTGCTTCCGTAAAAGCTACTTTAAACGAGATCAGCACCTTCCCATCATTTAAAACGGATTCTCTCAGGTAGCGATCTTTATCACAAACGAAAAGAACACCATCGCTCATGGCTCCACCTAAACGATAAGAATGTCCATCAAAATTTCCATAAGACATAGCCTGATCGCCAAAGATCAGATCCACATGTCCAAAAGCTTCCATAATTTTTTTGGATAGATGAACTAGAATTTCAATATTCATGGGGTTAATGCCCGCCTTTTCCGGAATCAGTACTTCCTGAGACAATATATAGGCATTCGCATCTTCAGATGCTACTTTTTCATCATATTTCCGAAGTAGTCCCATGGGTACAAAAACGCCCAATAAAGAAGGCAAGGCAATTCGCATTTTTCGCTGAATTTTTTTAGCCGACTGGCTCATCTTTTCCTGGGTTTCTTCTTCATTAAAGGCATCAAAAATCAGGGTAAAACCATACCAAAGCAGATAGATCCCAGCGACGATGGCGAAGCTGGCAGTTTGAAAATAACTGTTAATGAAGAGGTAAACCCCAAAAACAAAGCTTAAAAGCCCATTTAGGAAATAGAAGCCATAATTGGGAGCGCCATCTCGCCAAAGGGTTACTGCTGAAATAAATTTGACGATACTGTTTACCAGAATATAACATGCAAAAATATAGGGAATTAAATCGGCCAGAGCAAACCTGAAATAAAAAAGCAGCATGGAAAAAAGCACATTAACCAATGCTCCGATCAGCTTCATTTTCTTGCTTTCACCATGAAATTTTAAAAACACGGATATCAAATTAATCACGGCAAAAATCACCAATGCCGCCATCAATAATACGACAATCTGCGTCACCGAACTTCTTGGATGGCTGATCATGTAAATGCCAATCCCGGCCACTCCGACACCGGACAGTGATCCAACTATTTTTTTTGTTCTTATCTCATTCATTTTTTTGCCTTTCCAGTTGACTGACAAGCCCCTGCTCATTTTTTTCTATCAAGAACACTAAACCCTGCTTTTGTTATACGCCCTCCTCTTTTTCGCTAGTAAATTTTT
Source organism: uncultured Acetobacterium sp. (assembly GCF_963664135.1). Classification (NCBI taxonomy): domain Bacteria; kingdom Bacillati; phylum Bacillota; class Clostridia; order Eubacteriales; family Eubacteriaceae; genus Acetobacterium; species uncultured Acetobacterium sp. The sequence goes on from NZ_OY760905.1 coordinate 1,439,143, forward strand.
CATCACCCACGTTTATATTAAACCGATCTTCTTCCTGAATCCCAAAACTTTCCAGTTTCAGTGTTACTGTTTTTTTGTTAGTTACATCACCTTCGATTTCATAAGTTAAGACTCGAATAATCGGCTGGCATTGATTTAACTCATTTAGAAAATCAATAATTTGATCATCATTCCCTACACAAACGACATTAAATTTGCAGGCTGTCAGAATTTTTCCGTCTGAAACCCGGATGTTTTTTTCTTCTTTTTCGGAAAACCCTTTTTCGATTCGGTCGCCAATGATGGTGTCAATGTGAGCATCAGCTTGTTCAAATTTTACCGAGATCAATCCCAACTGGCAGGATTCGGCTTTTTTTGCCACCACTTCATAGAGTCTGATGGTATCAATATTTTCCGGCAGACTTTTTTTACTGACGTCAAGTTGATCCCCAATACGCTTCAGTTCTTCCAAATAGGTTTCTTCTGACATTTCATCGGGTAACGCCATGTTATAACTGATCTTTTCTGCTAATACTTCTTTGTTTTTGGCATAGGCTTTATATTTTGGTATTACAAACAGAGCCATTAAGATAACCAATAAAGCCCCTAAAATAATCCATTTTTCAATTCTTATTTTCTTACTTTTTTGAGACTCATCTTTTTTAGGATCGTTTTTTTGATCAAAACGCTCCACATTGTTTCTACTCAATTATTATACCTCATTCATTTGAATATCAAACGTAAATTGCCAGATTTCCTCATTAATCTGATTTTTATGATCACCTGCTGTTTGCTGTTTTGTACTGGTATTGACCAAATTGATCGCTTTAAACAAATCAACAACAGTCAGTTTTTCCTTAAACTCCAGGATGGTTTCTTTTTTTGGGGTTTCTCCTGAAATAGTCATCATATCATCCCGAAATACATAGTTTAATACCATTAGCCCATCTGGGATCGCATTGTGTATTTGAGCTAGCGCTTTAAGGGGCAGATCTTTATTTCTATTAATGGATTCCTGAATATGGGTCCGATCTTTCAGAACCTCATTCTGAAAAGTTAAATTCGTATAAATAATCTGATATTCTGATTTGCTATCGATGTTTTCTTCAACTCTTTTAATCTCATTCTGGCAGGACCAATCCAGGAAAAACAACGTTCCATAAATAGCCAGCAAAATCAAAACTGCTCCCAAAGTAAATACCACCCCTTTTCGTTTAGGCTGATTTGGCCGTTTCCTTTTCGGAAGATCCAGCGGTAATAAATTCATCTCCTCCTTCATTGCCGCTCACCACTGCTGTTGATCTGAGCCCACTTAATCAGTCCACACACGCCAGGTGTAATTAAACAGAGTTCTGCTCTGGTCATCAGCCGCGGAAAAATCAGTTCCTCCCGCCCATCCAAAAGAAAATAAGTCGGAAGGACGCTCTTTTCGATGCTTCGGCTTAAATAGTCCCAAACTCCGGCATGCAGGCTTTCGCCACCCATTATATAAATAGCCTCATTTTCACAGCCTTTTGCATGACCCAAAGGGGACTGCCGGACTTCACCAACGACTTTTATAATTTGCAGTAGATAGGTTTCTCCATCCCAGCCGGGGTCAAGCTCAATGTGATGATTTTCAATCAGCGAACCCTGGTTATAATAAAAAATCCGGGCACCAGTTTTTCCCATATCAATAATCAACGTTGGATGATCGTCATCCGCATTCATCAGGCTGGTGTAGGCATAAAACTGGGGAACAATTGATTTTAAAACAAACCCTGATTTTTTGAAAATTCTGTAATACCACCTTAAGCGAGCTTTTTCAACCCCAACCCCCAACACATCCAGTTTTTTATTATCAATTCCCAGATATTCCAATCGCTGGGTTCGTTCTCTGGCGGTAAAATCAATTCGCCAATTATCGATATTTCCTGATACAAGCAACTGCATCTTCCAATAAATAGCATCTTCCACATCTTGTAAAGTCATCATTGGAAAGGTAAACGTACCCACCAGCACCTCTTTATGGTTAATTAACAACATCAATTCATCTTTACGTCGATATCCCTTTAAAAGCGGTCGCAAAAATGCCCCCATCGTTTGTGTGTTTTCGCAATAATTTCCTGGTGTTTTTTCAATGCGAATATCTTCGATATGGACCCGGCCCGAATCTTCAGCAAATCCGACTACTATTTTTGTTAGATTTATACCCAGGTCCACAATCCATAATTTCTTGCTCATTTTCAAACTGCCCCCAACATCTTCCAATTAAACTTAACAATCGAACCTTTTAGCGATCCTGCCTCTTTTGCCTTCAGTTCTATTTCACCAGCGAATTTCTTTTGATAGGTTTTATAATCGCTTTCCACTTCCACATAGCGCAGATTTTCTGAGGTTTTAAAAACACGTATCTGGTATGTGCCGCCATTTTCATCAGACACCTTGCCGTTTGTACCGCTATAATTTACATCATCTTCAAGCTCGGCCTGGAGGATCGCCATTGCATTTTTTCCTGTCAAAATACATAGCTGATAATCCTGATTTAATGTATTTGCTTGCAACTCTGCCATTCCCTGAGTTAGAATATAAGCCACACCCCCAGCCAGCAGCGCGATTACCACCAAAACCAATGGCAGTATAAATCCATCTTCTCCACACAGTGTCTTTCTCATAATATTACTACCGTTCTTCCATGTTTAATGGTCGTCTTCCGTTGATAGATTTCGCCGTCAATGGCCAGTGTGTAGTTCAGCAGAATTTCTTTATTTGCCCCCAAGGTCAGCGAAAATGACTTAATATTATCGGCAAATTGACTGTTTCCTCCTGATCCAATCGGGTTCAAACCATTTTTATAGACCTTATACCGACGTAAAAAACCATTATTATATTGATAATAATTATAATACAACTCCGGATTTTCCATATCCTGGAGATAAATCCGGTTGTTTACAAAATAAATTGTTTCAGATTTCAAAATTTGTTTTTGAAAATATAAATTAAGATATCGCTCACTGTAAAATAATTTCTGATTAATTTGCGTTTTTTCTTTAATGGTGTTCACAAAGATGAGACCTGACAAGAGCAGCCCAAGCACCAATGAAATAACCATCAATGATGTCAGAACTTCAATCAGCGAAAAACCTTGATTTTTTCTAAGTATCTGGTGTCTCATCTTGCCTCCAGAATATTTTAATATCAAATTCCTTATCCCTACTGTTAAGACCTTTGTGTAAAATCTTAAGCTGATATAAGTTAGTTTGGGTTTCTTGTTTGATTTCTTGCAGCTGATAGTCGGGATAATTGCTTTTTAAAATAAAATCAACGTGTTCACTAAGACTTCGGGCTGTACCATCCATTAAACTTAAATTAATCTCGTCGGTGATACTATTGATTTCCAGCGACTGTTCATAAATTGTTTTGGATACCATTTCTGTTTTGATTGCCATTCCATAGAGCCCTAAAATCATGGCCAAACCAAATCCACAAACCGCGATGGCAATAATCGCTTCTACCAATGTATACCCATTTCGGGATTTTTGTAGCTGCTTGCCGATTTTGCTGATTCTATGGGCCATCTAAATAAATCCTTCCATTACCAACCTGAACAACAATTTTTTTGACAGCCCCATCTAAACTGGTTAGATAGAGTGTCCCACCCTGGGATACCGTTCCATGTTCATAAAGATTTAAAACCGCAGCTCCAGTAAAATCTCCAGAAAACGTCAATGTTTTCACCGGTACATAAACTTTATGATTCACCCGATCTTTTGTCCAGGAAACTTGAACGCCACCATCCAAAAATCGAACCTGGCGACGATAACCATCCATGATTGCTTCATTTTGATACTCCAGCAACGTAAAGAGAATTTGCTCGCATTCTGACTCATAAGCGTCCTTGCTTATGCGATCACCGCTGCCAAATGCCGTCGTAAGCATGGCTACGGTGAGCAGTGACAAAATCGACAACGAAATCAATAATTCCATAATCGTATAACCATTTTTAGATCTTAGAATTTTTTTATTCATACTCTTTTTATTCATGATCTCTCTAAATAACCCACTTTTGTATTCGTTTACATTCGATGTGTTTTTATTTCACCGAATCGATCAATGTTATCTTGTTTGTCGCCGCATCGTAACTGAAGCTTTTTCCTTTACTAACGGCCAGCAATTCCGTACTTTTAATATAACCAACCCGATTCAGTTCGGTGATCAATTCATTAAAAGAATCGACACTTGCTGGTATCTTTCCAATTTCAGCTTGATAAAGTTCAATCGCACTTTCAACAATTCGAATATTCGCTAAATCTGTTTTTTTCTGAGCGTTTTCAAGAACACCAGTAAACTGTGGGATTGCCAAAGCTGCCAGCGCTCCTAAAATAGCAATCACGACAATAATTTCCATCAATGTAAAGCCTGACACATTATTTAGCTGCTTGACTGATTTGCTTTTATTTCCCACTTTTAATCCCCTATCTCTTTTTATTTGATATTACCACTATTGGAAAATAAAAAAAAGAGTAAAATTTAAACTTTACTCTTCGATTAACGGCAGTCAAAATAAACTATTTCTATAATTCCCAAACTTTTTTGAGGATATCAATTCCCTCGTAAATTTCGGTATCGGTTAATGAACCATATCCCAACAATACCATGCTTCGATAATTTTCTGGAAGTCCGTGGATAAAATAAGGGGAAACCGGATAAACCTTAACACCACCATCTAAAGCACGCACATACATCTCCTCCTCTGTCAGTCCGTTGTTCAGCTGTACCAGAAGGTGATGACCGGCATTCTCACCAGTTATTTTAACCCGATTGCCCCATTGTTTTAAAGCATTCATTAAAACGATCCGCTTTTCTTTGTAAACTTTTCTCATTTTGTTGACATGCTTTTCGAAAACACCATCGGCAATAAAAGCAGCAATCATTTTCTGCTCCAGACTGGAAACCGGAGAACTGATTGCATCCGCAATTTTCAGATAATTCTTTAATAAAACCTCAGGTAAAACCATATAACTAATCCGAATTGACGGAGCAATGGATTTTGAAAAGGTACCGATATAAATGACCTTGCCATTACTATCAATACTTTGAAGTGATGGCAGGGGCTTTTCATTGTAGCGAAATTCACTGTCATAATCATCCTCAATGATATAGCTTTCAGCTTCTTGATTGGCATAATTCAGCAGTTTAATCCGCCGATCAATGGGCATGCTCATTCCCAGCGGGAATTGATGGGACGGCGTAACATAAACCGCCACGTCAGTATGGTCTTTTAATGGTTCAATTTGTATCCCCTTTTCATCAATATCAACAGAAATGACCGGGTTCCCCATTTTTTCAAAAATATTGTATGCTTTCAGATAAACCGGATTTTCCAAGACAATAAATTTATTCCGTCCCCATAGCAAACCCAATATTTGCAGCAAATGATCGGTTCCCGATCCGATAATGATCTGCTCCTCAGTACAACGCACTCCGCGGGATCGATAAAGTAAATCCACCAGCGCTTTTCGCAGCTCCAACTCCCCCTGAATATCCGGCTTATTTAATAAATTAAAATCATATTCATTAAAGGTTGACTTGAATATTTTACGGAACGCCTCATAAGGGAAAATACGACGGTCAATTGCATTGGGTGAAAAATCAATTTTGATGGCCTCAGATTTTATCGTTCTAATATTTTTTTCTTGAACACAGGCCTTTTGCTCCAATAAATAGGTGTCAATCTCGCAAACAAAATATCCCCTTTTGGGAATAGCCTCAAGATATCCCTCAGCCACCAGCTGACTATAAGCCGTATCCACCGTATTAACACTCACCGCCAGATGACTGGCCAAACTCCGTTTTGAAGGGAGCTTTTCCCCATATTTTAAGCTGCCATCGGTAATTTCCTTTTTAATAAATTCGTATATCTCCACATAAAGAAACTCGCCCTTATTTTTAAACGGTATCGTAATCATCACAGCTCCTTATCTGAACCCATAGTACTAATATAAACTGATACTTTTTACAGGTTCAATTCTATCATATAATGATATAATTTAAAAAGCAAAAGTGAATCAAGGAGATCCAAATGCAAACTAAACAAAAGCGGGTTGCCGCTATTCATGATATTTCCTGCGTGGGCCGCTGTTCGCTAACCGTGGCTTTGCCCATTATCTCCGCCGCCGGATTTGACACCAGTGTCTTGCCAACGGCTGTTTTATCCACGCACACCGGAGGTTTTGAAAACTTTACTTACCGGGATTTAACTGCCGACATCCGTCCTATTTCTGATCACTGGCAATCCCTTAATCTAGAATTTGATGCCTTATACAGCGGTTTTTTAGGTTCATTTGAACAGATTGATCTGGTTGCAACGCTGTTTGACACCTTTCAAACAGAAAAAACCCTGATTCTGGTTGATCCGGTGATGGCTGATCATGGCGAGCTCTATTCAATTTATACTCAGGAAATGGCCAAAGGCATGACCAAGCTTTGTGCCAAAGCGGATATTATCGTACCCAATCTCACCGAAGCGGCCTTCTTATTGGACGAACCCTATGTCGGTGAAAACTATGATCAAAACTATGTTGAAGAACTGCTGGTTAAATTATCTCAATTGGGTTCTAAAAAAGTAGTGCTAACCGGCATTTCATTTGATGACTCAAAGCTTGGTGCCGCTACCTATGACGCCGATGCCAATACCTTTGATTATGCTTTCAATGACCGGATATCCGATTTTTTCCATGGTACCGGCGATATCTTTGGGAGTACCCTGCTTTCAGCGCTGCTAAACGATTTTAGTTTGAAAGACTCCTCTCAAATTGCAGTTGACTATACCCGGGAATGTATTATCAAAACAGTCGAACTCAATCAGGAAAAACGTTATGGTGTCTGTTTTGAACGTGCCATCCCCTACCTGATCAAACGATTGGGATTATAATTTCTTATAATCCTCACTGCAACGAAACGAATAAAGGGCGATCAATGATCGCCCTTTATTCGTTTCACCTAGTCTTCGTTCATCTGATCCAGTTTCTCATTGATCATCTCATAAGGATAACCCCGACCCATCAGGCTTTTTTTAATCCGAAACATCAAATCCTTACCCTGAGCGCCCTTATTCCCATGGGTCCTGGCATATTTTTCGTAATCCCGATTTAATTTTTCTCTTAATTTCTTTTCAGCAACAGCAATTTCTTCCTCACTTAACTCGGGAGGTTCTTCCTCTGAAATCAATATCCGGATAATATCCAGGATCATATCATTGGGATAGCCCATTCTTCCCAACTTATCATAAAGTTTTTTTCGTTTTTGAGCAGTGGTTTGTCCATTCAAGGTTCGCAAATTTTTCTTGGCAACCGCTTCGCAGCTTTTATATTCCTCTTCCTTTGGGAAAAGATCTTCCAGCGTAAGCAGTAATTCATCGCTAATTCCGCGTTTTTTTAAATCCTGAAGCATTCGTCGGGATCCGTAATAATTCAGATATCGATTGTTTTCCACATAATTTTTCAGATAAACCACATCATCAATGTATCGATATTCTCCCAACTTTGCGATCACCTGATTGATGATTTCAGCCGCCACATCCTTTTTCTTGAGGTATTCGACCATTTCACTGGTAGTTCGGGACTTAAATGACAGGTATTTTACTGCCAAATCCATCGCTTTTTCCTTTGTGATTGTTGCCATTTTCTTCCTCCTAAAAAAAATCACCAACATTAGCCGGTGATTTTCAGATTGAACTTGTAATTGTTATTTTGTATGTGCTTTTAAGTCAGCAAGCATCGTCGAAAAGTCTTTTGTGTCTGACAGGGGTACCATTGCTTCGACACATTCCAACTTGCCGATATTTTTATTTTCATTTATATTTTTATAAGCCTCAATCAGATTCTGAGCTTCCTCCAATGATGTCGAAGTTCCTATTTTTACCCCATCTAAAATGACCGATGCTCCATTTACATAAAGTTCAATTCCCTTACTGTTCAAAACTTTGATACAGGTATCAAAATCCATGGGATCCTCAACTCTTGCCGGAATCAGTTCAAACCCATCGCCCAAATGAAGGTTGTCATAATTATAGCATGCAACAAGATCCTTCTCAATCCGATCTACCGCTGATTTAAATACACTGGAAGTTTGTACATAACCAAGACTTTCGCCATGATAAAATACTTCATATCCCTGAGTCTGCGCACTAACAACCCCTACTGAAGCCATAATAAACAAAATCATAATGGTTACAATTGTACTTCTCTGTCTTTTTTTCTTTCGTCTAATTTTGCGTTTTTCGCGTTCAATCTTTACAGATTCATCCATTTATTTACCTCTTGTTGTTATTCGTTACGTTTTCGTTACATTATGATACCATATCCACACAACTTCCGCAAGATTTTTCGCAAAAAAAGACACCGTTTTTACGGTGTTAAGACTATAGACATTCAAATAAAGTAGTACCGACAATTGTTACATCATGTTGTATGCATCAAGGCGGACACGGCGATAGCCTGTCCGATCTTGCAGCATACAACAGATTAACAATTGGTCGGTACGGTAGTGTTATTTCTAAATATAATCGCCGGTGCTGATACTGAAGTAATTGCTGATTGGCTGTGCTTCATCATTTACTCTTACTTCAAAATGGACATGATTAGCGGTTGATGAACCTGTTGATCCCATACCACCAATGCGTTGACCCTGGGTTACGGTTTGACCTTCTGATACATCCACTGAGCTAAAATGCCCATATAATGTGGAATAGCCATTGCCGTGATCAATAATCACGCATTTTCCATAGCCGCCATACCAGCTGGATAAGGTAACTGTTCCTGAAGCAGCCGCATAAACCGAAGTGCCTTCGCTGTTGAGGATATCCACAGCTGCGCCACGATAATGATTACTGTAATAACCGCCATCATAGTTTCTAAAAATTTCGCCAACTCGACCACTGGCTGGCAGAATAAACTGAGCCTGAGGTGTTTCGGCTGCCGGTTCTGCGACGGGAACTTCAACTACCGGACTTTCCGACACCGGCGCTTCTGCCACTGGCGCTTCGGCCACCGGGTTTTCCTGAACCGGGGTCTCCACAGCTGGGGTTTCGACGATGGGTGCCTCTACCACTGGTGCCTCTACTACTGGGGTTTCAGTTACCGGGGTTTCTGCCACTGGCGTTGTCTCTGTGATTGGCACATCAACTTCCTGGGCGGCTATCACCGGGGACTCTAAAACGGGTGTTTCGACTGTCGGTACTTCTACCGAAGCAGCCGAAAGTGTCGTATTGTCGGCAACGCTAGCGGTATTTCGGGCGGGTTCTTCCGAATATCCATTCCCAGCCGGTGTTTCAACAGTTACTGCCAGCATTGACGTTTCTGGTTCCTGTGTATCTTCCGTTTGTTGAAGACTATCGGCCTGGGCCACTTCAACCTTTTCCTGCGTTCTTATTTCCACAATTTCCTTGGCTACTTCTGCGGTTGTCAAAACTTCGGTAGCCCGGGTCGGACGAATTTCGTAATCTGTCCCGCCTCTGTTTATTCTACCGCTTTTTCCTTTGTTTGCATCACTTACTGCCGTTTCTAATACGCGCAAATCATCAACACAACCAATGCTTGTGCCTTTATAAATAACCTCATATGCCCGGGTTTGTGCATCCACAGCCCCAGCTCCCAATAATACTAAAAAAGTACTGACTACGACAGCTGAACCTCTTAATTTAAATAGTTTTCTTTTGTCGTTACTCTTAGTATCAGCATAATTGACATGCTCACTCTCGACGAATTCATCATGTTCAACTTTTTGGGTCGACCAATTAAATCGATACTTTTTTAATCTCGCTCTGACTTTTTCAAAAATATTCTGAGTTTTTTCCATGTCTCGTTTCCTCGTTACAATTTATTTACAAATATGATACCATATGGTTTTATATTTTACAAGTAATTTGTATTTATAATTCCATTTTTATCTATATATAGTATCTATTTATAACGAGAAGATAATTATTATCAGTATACCACTTAATAATCACCATCATTCCAGCCTAATATTTTAATCAGACGTAATTCTGAATAACCATAGGCACTGGCCGGATAATTGATTCGATCCGTTGTGTTTGAATTGATGAGATAATCCAGCATGTTCCCATCATTATCGGTGACTACATCTGTAATAATAACCGAATGGAGCCATTCATCGTCCTGCCCGTACTGTAAAATATCGCCGACCGCTCCGCTATAGACATTGTCATCCACGATGGCCGACAACCCATAACCATCATTTTCACTGGCATAGGTATAAAATTCTTCGACACCGGCCCAGGCAGGGCTTCGACCCGTCTCGTATTCATCAAGATCTACTTCCTCGCCATACCATTTCCACTGGGTATTAACATCACCAAAATAATCCATTGGAATTCCCCCGGCATAAAGGCACTGGGAAATATAGTTATTGCAATTACCGCCATAGGTGTCATAAACACCAAATTTATTATCATTACGAACGACTTCGACAGGATCAACCCATCTCATGGCATAATCGATCGCTGCAACGGCATCATACTCGTTGTCAACTTCAGGTTCCCAGCTTTCCACTTCCCCAGAATTAAAGGATTCTTTTTCCGATGATAACTCTTCAACCACCGATAAAGAATTATCCAACAAACCTTCTGCCACGACCTCCGGTTCTTCATAACTGTCGGCAATAGCTTCTTCCAGCATCAGAAAACTGTCTTCTTCTTTATAATGCTCTGATACTACGTAACCATCTGCTGTTTTATCTAAATAAAAAGTATGGGCAATCCCTGAACTTGAGGAATCTACATCCGGAATGAAAGCAAAATTTACCGTATGATCTTCAAGTAAAGCCACTTCGACCATACCCGCTTCTTCATTGATACGTGTAATAGTTAAACCACATTGGTAATCGGTCATTTTAAGATCATTGCTCTGATTAAGTCGCATTCTAATTAGATAATCCATGGCACTTTGATTAATCCAGGCATTTTCACTGGATGGGTCTTCAAACAATGCCGTTATATCTGTCGTTTCCAGATTTGCGGTTGCCTGAAAATAAGCTTCGAAGTATTCTGTTATGGGTTTAAGCATTTCATCATCCATTTCCTCCTCACCTTCACGAAGCTTTATCGCGCCACTGTCTGCCCCTGGATTTTCACCGATTGAATTATCGCTTAAACTTTCCGGAAGGGAGTAAGAATTAGCCAGTACCCCAACACAAATGACGCCCATCGCCATTAGTGTCATTAATACAAGACAGATGACAACACGTTTCCTTTTTCGTTTTAAAATTCTTCTTCTTTTCATAATCTCTTCCCTTTCCAGCATTTGTAACAATTATATATCTTAAATGTGTTTTTCTTGTGAACGTATTATGAATATCCCAAAATAAAACTTTTTCTCAAAAAATAAAAAAAAACAGCTCTCGCTGTCATCTTTTTTAAGTGGTGGTGCCCAAAGGCGGAATCGAACCACCGACACGGGGATTTTCAGTCCCCTGCTCTACCGACTGAGCTATTTGGGCATATAGTTTTTTCTCGAAAATTTGGCAAAAAAATATGGTGGGCCTTCAGGGGCTCGAACCCCGGACCTACCGGTTATGAGCCGGTTGCTCTAACCAACTGAGCTAAAGGCCCCCAAAATACATTTAAAAAAAATGGTCGAGGTGAGAGGATTCGAACCTCCGGCCCCATGGTCCCAAACCATGTGCGCTACCAAACTGCGCTACACCTCGATACAATACTTATCTATTATAAATGTTTTTTCGGTTTCTGTCAAGGACTTTTTTATCTTTTTTTCTTTCAGATAATGCTTATCTTTGACGACTTGCTTATTATAGCACGTCTAAATAACCTAATGCAAGTCTTTTTTTCACAAAAGAATTATTTTTTTAATTCTTTTGTGAAAAAGTCCTGGGCTATTTATTTTTCCAGAATGGTGGACTTTGCTGTACTTTTTTCTTTCGCACAGCGGTTTAAAAGCGTTTCGACTTTATCCACTATCCAACTAAAAGTTTTCAGCAGCGGATAGATATCTAGAATCGTGATTCCCAGAATGATAAACATGGCTGGTATGAACTCCTGAATTGGCAGAAGAAAAAACAAATCTTCTAAAAATAATACGCAGCATAAAAATGAAACGGTCATGGCAAAGAATAACGCCCATCGTTTATTATCCAGTGGCTGGCAGACTCGAAAAAGAATGACCAGACCAATCAATCCGGTGGAGATCACTGCCAAAGTTGACACCTGCTCGTGATTTAGGGGCAAATAAGAACCGATAATCATAATCATGACGACATTAAATACCACCGTGAGGGCTCCCGGCAGCGATTTCTTCAAAACCTTTTCCAGAAAATTACCAGTAACCCGGTTTTTGTTCGGTTCCAGTGCCAAAAACACCGAAGGGGCACCAATCGTCAGGGCACTGATTAACGTTAATTGAATCGGAACAAAGGGATAGGCCTCGTTGGCAATAATCACAATCACCGCCAACATCAACGAAAACATCGTCTTCACTAAAAATAGCGATGCCGCCCGGGTAATGTTGTTGATCACCCGCCGTCCTTCCATCAGAACCCGTGTAAAACTGGCAAAATTGGAATCCAGTAGTACCAATTGGGCAACCTGACGGACAGCGTCGCTCCCCTCGGCCATGGCAATACTACAGTCAGCCTCTCTCAAAGCTAAAACATCATTGACACCATCACCTGTCATAGCCACCGTATGGCCATCATTTTTAATCGCCTCAATTAAAAGCCGTTTCTGTCCTGGCGTTACCCGACCAAAAACCGAGTATTTAAGGGCGGCGTCACGAACCGCTTCATCTTCAGTCAAGGTTGAAGCATCGACATAATTGTCCCAATCCAAAAGACCGGCCCGATGAGCTACCTGAGATACCGTTACCGGATTGTCGCCGGAAATTACCTTGATTTCAACGCCCTGGTTTCTGAAAAATTCCAGGGTTTTCTTAGCTTCCTGGCGAATTTTATCGCCCATTGGCAGCAATGCAATGGTTTTTATTGCCTTTGGCAAACTGCCATCTTCATTAAATGGTTCGGTTGAATGGCCCAGCATTAACACCCGGTTGCCCTCGCTGGCGTAACATTCAACTTTATCCTGAATTTCAGGATAGCGGTCGCCTAAAATAAATTCCGGTGCACCAATAACAAAGGTGCCTTTTTCGGCAAAAAAAGCGCCGCTCCATTTTCGGTCCGATGAAAACGGAATAACCCGATCACATTTCCATTTTGGAGCCTCGCCTTTACAGCTTTCAGATAATGCCCGATAGGTCGCATTGTCATCTTTCAGGTTGGCAATCAAAGCCCGAATCGCCTGAACGGGGTTTTGGTCGTGACTGATGGTTTCCATTGACAATACTTCCAGATTACCTTCGGTGATGGTTCCGGTTTTGTCCAGACAAAGCACATCCACCCGGGCTAAAGTCTCAATGCAATAGAGCTCCTGAACTAAAGTTTTGTGTTGTCCTAATCGGATTACCCCAACCGCCAGAGCCACACTGGTTAAGAGCACCAGTCCCTCGGGAATCATCCCAATCAGGGCCGCCACCGTTCCGGTAACCCCAGCCTGAAGCGGCAGTTCCTGAACGATTAGTTGTTTATAGAGAAGCAGCAGGCCAATTGGCACAATGACAATACTGATTGTTTTCATAATAAAGCCCAAAGCTTTCATTATTTCAGAATTGGGTTTCTTTGCCACCTTAACGGCTTCAACCAATTTTGACGCATAATTGTCCAGACCAACTTGAGTGACCTGGACTGTGGCTTCTCCAGACACGACAAAACTACCTGAGAAAAGTTCGTCTCCTTGATATTTCATAATTGAGTCTGATTCGCCAGTGAGCAGGGATTCATTGACTTCCAGTTCCCCTTTGACCACTTGGGAATCCGAAGGGATCTGTTTTCCGGCCTTAAGAACCAGAATATCATCCAGGACAATTTTCTCAAAGACGATCTCCTGAGAATTGCCATCCCGCAATACGGTGACATGGGGTTGTGAGATTAGTGAGAGCTTGTCGATGGTTTTTTTCGCCTTTATTTCCTGTGTGATGCCAATAAATGTATTAATGATAACAATATTAATAAACAAAAGATTTTGAAATGACTGAACGAAAATAACCATCAATGCCAGCACGATGTTAAGAATATTAAATAAGGTTAAGGTATTATCTTTGATAATTTTGCCGATTGTTTTCGTCTTGGATTGTGGTTGAATATTAACCTTGCCGGCTTTTGCCCTTTCTTCAACCTGGGCTTGGGTTAGTCCAATTTCAGGGTTGATGTTATTTTCCATTAAATCCTCCAGTAATTTTATTCGCTGTCTGGATTATATCATCACAATCTTAAAAAACCTTGTAGCACACATGGTTTGCAATATAGAAATAGCTTACCTAAAACATAAGGTTAACGTAGTACCGACAATTGTTACATCATGTTGTATGCCGCAGATTAACAATTGGTCGGTACGGCAAGTGTACATCCCGCAATTTTTGAGACAAAAAAAGAAGCCTGCCCCACGGACAAACCTCTTTATATTTGTATTGATTAAATTTTTTACTACGCCAGACTTTCTCTGACCACTTGATTAACAAGCTTTCCATCCGCACGACCTTTAACCTTCGGCATCAGGGCACTCATAATTTTTCCCATGTCTTTTGCGTCAACTGCTCCGGTTTCTTGAATAGTTTCAGTCACAATCACTTTGATTTCATCAATCGTTAATTGTGTAGGAAGGTAGCCCTCGATGATTTCTATTTCTTCGCGAGCCTGCTGGATTAAATCGTCTCTTTGAGCTTTCTCAAATTCGGCCAGGCCATCCCGACGTTGTTTGAGCTGTTTTGCAATAATTTCAAGTATCTGATCATCTCCCAGTTCCACTTTCTGATCCTTTTCGACTTGTAAAATAGCCGCCCGAATCATGGTTACTGTCGATTTTTTGACCTTATCCTTTTCCTTCATTGCTGTTTTCAAATCAGCCTGTAATTGATCCTTTAATACCAATTGGTCACATCCTATCTTTTTTTCATCTTTCTTTTTCTAGCTGCTTCTGATTTTCTTTTTCGCTTCACGCTTGGCTTTTCATAATGCTCTCTTTTGCGAATTTCAGACATAACCCCAGCCATTGCTGTTTTTCTTTTAAAACGTCGCAATGCACTTTCGAGTGTTTCATTTTCTTTAATTTTTACTTCAGACATTTTCAACCCCCCCCTCTAATCCGTTGCTAATTTCCGGAACTGTTAATTAACATGGTATGAGTCAAAGTATATTATACGCAATATTTCAGTCGCTGTCAATTATTTTTCAACCTGGAGGCCATAATAATGGTCGACCACCCAATAAATGGTAATGTAAATGGGGCACGGTCTGATTTCCATCTTTTCCACAGTTGTTTACAAGACGAAAACCGGTTTTGGCAATGCCTAGTTTCAAGGCAATTCGATTGGCCACTGTATGCATGTGACAAATGATATCATTTCCTGCTGGTACAGATAATAGTGAATCAAAATGCTCTTTGGGAATAATAATCACATGTACCGGAGCCTGGGGTGCAATATCATTAAAGGCGATGACCAAGTCATCTTCAAAAATAATATCTGCCGGAATCTCTTTATTCACAATTTTACAGAAAATACAGTCTTTGGACATATTTTTTCCTCCTAATATATAGATTCTCCGATTAACTTGTCAGAATACCGATTAGAATATGATACCCTAACTTTTATAATTCTACCATTAATTTTTTCGTCTGTCTTCAGAAAAACAGGAACATAGTTCTTGGTATGGCCCTCATAACCAGCTTCATCGTGGGTTGCTTCAAACAAAACCTCGACTACCAAACCATCATTTTTCTTAAGAAAAGCTTCTTCCAGTTCCCGCGATAAATCACTGAGCTGATGACTTCGCCTGTTTTTAATGGTTTCATCCACCTGGTCTTTAAACGCTGCAGCTTTGGTGCCGGAACGACGAGAATATTTAAAAACATGGATTTGATAAAAGCCGACTGCTTTTGCAAAAACCAGAGTCGCATTGAATTCGGCTTCGGTTTCTCCAGGAAAGCCAACCATAATATCGGTCGTGATCGCCGCCAGCGGGAAAACCGCCCGGATTTCATCGACAATCGCCAGATATTCGGCAGTGGTGTAGCGACGCCCCATTCGTTTCAGGACCGGATCACTGCCACTTTGCAACGATAGGTGAAAATGAGGACAAAAGCTTTCCAGGGCTGCCAACCGTTTCAGCCGCTCTGGAGTGATATATTTCGGTTCCAGGGACCCCAGTCGGATTCGCTTAAGACCATCGATTTGATCAAGGGCTTCCAGTAGTCCGATCAGATCGGTTTTATTCTGATCATTCGTGTCAATCCCCGATTGATCCACGCCATAGGAGGCAATATGAATCCCCGAAATGATCACCTCCTGATACCCCATGGCAATCACCCGATTGACCTCATCGATGATCTGTTCCTGCTTGCGGCTTCGCACCGGTCCTCTGGCAAAAGGAACAATACAATAGGTACAAAACTGATTGCAGCCTTCTTGAATTTTAATAAAGGCCCGGGTTTTTCCTTTGACCTCAGAGATCATCAGAGGTTCAAAGATCTTCTCGTCCATAATATCCGAAACAAAATCCCGCTGCTGGGCGTCCTGCAAATGAGTATCAATATAGGTTAAAATATCGCCCCGATTTTTGGTGCCAATCATTAGATCCACTTCGGCTATTTTTTCAACCTCTTCGGGGGCCACCTGAACATAGCAACCGACCGCGCAGATCACGGCATCCGGATTCATCCGCTTGGCTTTTCGCATCATTTTTCGGGACTTCTGATCGCCCAGATGGGTCACGGTACAGGTATTTATCACATAGACATCGGCCAGCTGATTAAAATCGACAATCGCATATCCGGCACCTTCAAAAATTTCCATCATCGCTTCGCTGTCATAGGTGTTTACCTTACATCCCAAGGTCATAAACGCTACTTTTCTTTGAGTAATATTCATACTTAAATTGACACACCTCACTTCCAAAAATTCAATTGGCTGAGCACCACCATTCCAGCCGTTTCGGTTCTTAAGATCCGGGTTCCCAAGGACACGCTGATAATCCCGGCAGCTTGGCAGGCCTCAGCCTCCTGGGGATCAAATCCACCTTCCGGGCCGATGATCACGCCAATTTTAAGACATTTGCCCGCTTCACTCTTTTTCTCAAACTCCATCAAGGCCGCCTTCAGGGACCGTTTGTTTTCATCCTCATAGGCTAACACGAGTAAATCAAAATGAGCTACTTCTTTTAGCACATTTTTCAAGGTTTGGGGATCTTTAACTGCCGGAATAATCCCCCGTTTGGACTGCTTGGCCGCTTCATAGGCGATCCGCTGCCAACGCTCGATTTTTTTATCTTTCTTATCCGTAATCTGGGAAATGGCCCGCATCGAAGAAAAGGGGACAATTTCGGCCACCCCCAGCTCCACACATTTCTGAATAATCACTTCCATTTTTGTGCCTTTGGGCAATCCCTGAAACAGCGTGACCGAAAGCTCCGAGTTTTCCCCCAGAGAAGGATACCGCTCTTTAATAATGCCCGAAATTGTCTGATCTCCGGGCGTGTTTAAAACGACCTGATAATCTGTCCCTTTGCTGTCGCAAACTTCGATCACATCGTCTTTGCCCAAACGCAATACCTTGGTGATGTGTTTGAAGTCCTCCCCGGAAATAACAATGGACTGCTCCGTAATCTGACCGGGTTCAATAAAAAAACGATGCATACTAGTCTCGCTTCTGGGCAACCACGCCAACCCATTCGCCCATTTGTTGAACAAAAAGGAGCTTGAAGTTTTCTGCTTCCAGGGCATTGAGCACATCAGCCAACCGGTCAATAATAATTCCCGAAGAGATAAAAATGCCATTTTCTTTCAGATAGGGTCGGATGATGCCGGATAATTCCACAATGGCAGCCGCCAGAATATTCGCCACAATCACATCAGCTTGTTCATCGATGACATCCAACAGGTTTCCCTCCCGAATTTCGACCATATCACCGAGATCATTGAGTTCCGCATTTTCTCGGGCAATTTTTACGGCCAGGGTGTCAAAATCCACTGCCACCACTTTTTTCGCATGCAGTTTACCCGCAATTAATGACAGTACTCCGGTACCGCAGCCGATATCCAGCACCACATCCCCGGGTTTAATGTATTCTTCCAGTTTAATGGCGCAAAGCTGAGTCGTTTCATGGGTCCCGGTTCCAAAGGCCATTCCGGGATCGATATTGATGACAATCTCATCGCCATCTGCTTCGTATTCTTCCCAGGTTGGTTTGATAACGATGCTTTTTCCCATCTTGGTGGGTTTGTAAAATTTTTTCCAGGAGTTGGCCCAGTCTTCTTCTTCCACTTCTGTGATCATCATCTCACAGGCACCAGGATCTAGACCAAAGGATGGCAGCATTTTAACCGAGGTAATCAGTTTGTGCACCGCTTCTTCGGTATCTTCCACCTCACTGAAATATCCCCGCACAATGGAAACATTGGGATCAATTTCCAGAAGCGATTCATCCACAAAATTAACCTTGGGATCTTGTTGAATTAATAACGCATCCTGCAGGGTCTGGATAGCAACGCCATCTGCCCCGGCATCATAAAAAGCATTGACCACCGCTTCCTCAGCTTCCAGTGTTGTTGTGATTTGAACTTCTTTCCAAAGCATTCCCTTACCTCCAATTAAATCATTGTGGTATTATACCACTTTTTCCGCATGTTTAACAATTGATCATTATAACTCATTTTGCTTATAAAAGAAAGGTTTTTTACTTTTAGATACTTAGTTTTTTGGCTGGTTCGTAGGGGCGATTATCAAACACCCGCCCTTACGAACTCTAAAATCAGCTGCATTAAATTTAGTCTCGACAATTGTTACATCATGTTGTTTGCATCAGATAAACAATTGGTCGGTACGGCACATCGAAACAACAGAAATTTTTTGCCTGCTTAATGTAAAATATGGTTAATGGATGTAACGGGTTCCAATTTAATGCTATAATAATTTTAATTAACATCAAAATACGATTAAGAAAAGGTGACCAACATGGAAACTGAAAAAAAGAAGCGATCCATCCAAGAATACGTTCCTGGTAAACAGGTTACACTTGCCCATATAATTGCAAAACCTAAAAATGATATTTATATTAAACTGGGTTTAGATGACGAAGCCGCTGATGCCATTGGTATTTTAACCATCACGCCAAGCGAAGCTGCCATTATCGCTGCGGATGCCGCAACCAAAGCTGCGCCAGTGGAAATCGGATTTTTAGACCGTTTCAGCGGTTCGCTGGTTATTACCGGACGGGTCAGTGATGTGAAAGCAGCCGTCACCGAAATCCTCAATACCCTTAACCATATTTTAGGATTCGATATTCCTAAAATCACCTACTCTTAATCTATGGCAAGTAATAAAAAGCGGGTGGCCTTGATCGGAAAAATCGGCAGCGGAAAAACCACCCTCATGCAACGGCTCAACGAAGAAGAACTCAAATACTCCAAAACCCAAATGGTCAGTTACTATGACGATTTCATTGATACGCCGGGAGAATTTATTGAACTCCCGTTTTTTTCACGTCAGGCCATCAACATCACCATGGACGCCGGGCTGGTAATCCTCGTCAACTCCTGCGTTGACCCTCAGAATGCGGTTCCCCCCAACTTTGTCCACACCTACAACATTCCCTCGATCGGCGTGATTACCAAAACCGATTTGGGAGAATGCAATATTAAACGGAGTCGAAATCTGCTGATTTATGCTGGCATCAATCCCAAACACATCTATGTTGTCAGCTCATATAATGGTGAGGGCATCGCCGAACTGGAGGCTGCCATCCATCACTTTATGGATCCTCATCGCAATAAATAATGATACGAACAGTTACAGCCATAGAACAAGTGCCGTGGGCTTTTCGATCAGTTTCGCACGAAACAATTTTTACACTGTACGGCGTACAGGCTACCGCCTGTTCGCCTACACGTTACAAAATTGTTTGCGGAAACTGAACGTAAAGCAATCAATGTTCGATGTTTATGAATTTCACAATTAGCTGATATGAACAAATACTATAAAAGGAAGTGAAAAATATGACCTTTGACAGCTATGGCAATTTAACAGTGACGGGCGTTGCCGACTACCTTAAAGAAAAAGAAATCTTCCCGGCCGACGCCAACCTTACCGTCGTGGATTTACACGCCGTTAAGGAAAGTATCGAGGGATTTGTTAATTTAATCTATCACGTTTATGACCAATCCGGAAAATCCGTGATTATGAAGCAGATGCTTTCGATGCCTCGTTTTCGTATTGAAGACGAGAAAAACAACACCGTCGAGGACAGCAACCGCGGTGGCTGGACCCTGGATCTGGGCCGGATGCGTTCTGAAATTGCAACCCTGATTTTCTGGAACTCTGTGTACCCGGGCATTTGTCCCGAAATTTATCTTTTTGACGAACCCGGTCGGATCATTGTGATGGAAGATTTAATGGAATTGAGCCTGCTCCGATTTGAGCTTTGCCGGATGGTAAAACACGGACACTTCACCAATAAAATTGGGGCGTTCTTTGCCCGAAATCTCTTTTACTCATCCAATCTTCACCTGACCAATTATAAAAAGTCCGAAGTGGAACGCTTTTTCACCAATCCCGAATATACCGCGCTGGTTGAGTTCCTTTTTCATGAAAATATCGGCGTTTCCTGGGAACGCGATATGATTCCCGGCACCGCCGAAAAAAGAACCGCACTGGTGGATAATCCTGCCATCCAGGCTGAATTCAAACGTCTGGAAAATAAATTCATGGAAGATAAAGAATGTCTCATCCATACCGACCTTCATAGCTCCAATATTATGATCAGTGCCGATGATGTCCGCATCATTGATGGCGAATTTGCCGGTTTCGGCCCGCTGGCTCAGGACTTTGGGCGTCTGACTGCCAGTTTATCCCTTAACTATGTTTCGTGGTTTGGCGATACCGACCGCACCGCTGAGGAAAAGGCCGATTTTCATAACTACCTGCTAACCACCATTGAGGATCTTTATTCCACCTTTCAAAATGAATTTCGGCAACTGGTGGATACCCATCGGGAAGAAAGTTATAGTCTAAAAACTCTGGATGTGGAGGCCTATCTCATCGACCAACTCCAGAATGCTCTGTCTTATACCGGAGTCAACATCATGTCGCGGTTGGCCAACCGGGGAATCTGTTATGATCTGCTAAGACTCCCTGAGGCAAACCGATTGGTACCATGCTTATTGGGACTGGATATTTCCAAAGAGTTGATGCTCAATCACCGAAACTACACCACTATCAAAGAATATACCCAGTTACTGAAAAATCTGGTTTAACATTAACAACTAAAAACCACTGTTTTCGCAAAACGAAAGCAGTGGTTTTTTAATTTAAATAAATTTTTTGTACCCGGCCCCTCCTGATAGTCAGGTTCGTAGGAACGGTCATTGATCGCTCGGCAAACGTCAACCGTTAAATAAAGTACTCGCAATTACCCTTGGCATTATATTCCTTAACCAAATCAGCTAAAGTAATATGATCAACCACATCTTCAATTGCTACTTTAATCTTCTTCCAGACATCAACCGTCACGCAGCGATCGGCCCGATCACAGCTTCCCGGTTCATCCAGACAGGCAACTGGTGACAGTTCCCCCTCCATCAGCCGTAAAATCATCCCAACCGTATAGTCTTCGGGCGCATTTGCCAGTTGGTATCCGCCCTGGGAACCCCGGACACTCCGGACAAATCCAGCTCTTGAAATCTGAGTAATAATCTGTTCTAAATATTTTTCTGAAATCTCCTGACGCTCAGCAATTTTTTTGATGGGAATATATTCCCCAGTATTGTTAATCGCCAGGTCCAGCATTAGGCGCAAGGCATATCTGCCTTTAGTCGATATTTTCATGATGAGTATAACCCCGTTGACAAGTAGCGTTCGCCGGTATCTGGTAGCAACACTACAATGGTCTTTCCTTTGTTTTCCGGCCGTTTGGCAAGTTCTGTTGCTGCATATAAAGCTGCTCCAGAAGAGATTCCGACCAGTAAGCCTTCTTTTCGGGCAATGTCCTTTGATGTTTTAAAGGCATTGTCATTGCTAACCTTGATGATTTCATCATATACCTTGGTGTTTAACACCTTCGGAACAAAACCGGCGCCGATCCCCTGGATTTTATGCGGACCCGGATTTCCTCCGGAAAGTACTGGCGAAGCTTCTGGCTCGACCGCAACGACCTGTACACCTGGCTTCTTTTCTTTTAATACTTCACCAACTCCGGTGATCGTTCCGCCAGTGCCAATACCAGCTACAAAAATATCCACTTCACCATCGGTATCGTTCCAGATTTCGATGGCAGTTGTTTGGCGATGGATTTCCGGATTAGCCGGATTTTCAAATTGTTGAGGAATATAGGCGTTTGGAATGGTTGCGGCCAATTCACTGGCCTTGGCGATGGCGCCCTTCATACCCGTTGCACCTGGTGTCAATTCCAGCTCTGCACCCAAAGCGGAAAGCAGATTACGACGTTCCACACTCATGGTTTCCGGCATCGTTAAAATAAGACGATAGCCCTTTGCCGCGGCTACAAAAGCCAAACCAACGCCGGTATTGCCACTGGTTGGTTCAATAATTACGGTACCTTCCTTAATCAGGCCGGCCTTTTCACCCGCTTCAATCATCGCAAAACCAATCCGATCCTTGACTGAAGATAAGGGATTGAAGTATTCAAGTTTCGCCACCAGTTTTGCTTCCAACTCCAAACTTTTTTCATAATTGGATAATTCCAAAAGCGGTGTATTTCCGATTAAATCCGTTAGATTTTTTGCAATTTTAGCCATTTCATTGCCTCATTTCTTTTATTTTAATTTTTCAATTCATATCATTTCTATATGTTTTTATTATATGCCTCTGCCTTTTCTTTGTCAACTAAAAAATGCCGGATTTCTCCGGCATTTAAGACTTTAAATAAACACTCGTGTAGTACCGACACTTGTCAGTAACTTAATTTATTACACGTCTTTTTTTGAATGATGTTCCTTTGCTTCAGCTTCTACCCGAGTCCAGAAACGTTTTCCTTCCGGATGCGCTTCTTCACCGGCAACCTTGGCATACTCATTCAAAGCATTCCGTTGATCTCGGTTAAGCTTACGCGGTACTTCCACTTTAATGGTGATAAACTGATCGCCACGGCCATGGCCATTCACATTGGGAATCCCTTTTCCTTTTAGTCGGAATACTTTACCGTTTTGGGTTCCTTCTGGAATCTTCAGTTTAATCTTGCTGTCGATGGTGGGTACCACAATGCTGTCACCCAAGGCTGCCTGAGCATAGGTAATCGGCAGTTCATAATAGACATCGTCATCGTTTCGTTTAAATAAGATATCTTCACGAACACTGATATAAACAAGCAGATCCCCAGTACTTCCATGGTTTGGTCCGGCATTTCCCTGGCCTCTTAATGGCAGAATTGAACCGTCATCCACACCGGCAGGTATTTTAATATTGATGGTTCGTTCCTTGGATTCAACCCCAGCTCCATGACAGGTGGCACAAGGTTTATCAATGATTTTTCCTTCACCATGACACTTGTCGCAAGTATGAACCTGTTGAACTGTTCCAAATGGCGTTTGTTGCCGCACATAAACTTGTCCAGAACCACCACATTGATCACAGGTCTTAACAGAAGATCCCTTTTCGGCACCAGACCCACCGCAAACAGAGCACTCTTCACTGCGTTTGATCTTAATTTTCTTCTCAACACCAAAAACAGCTTCATGGAAAGACAGACTGATGTTGATTTTCATATCTGACCCACGGTTAGAACGTCGACCCCCTCGGGAACCGCCAAAGCCGCCGCCACCGCCGAAAGCGCTGAAAATATCCCCAAAGATATCCTCAAATCCGCCAAATCCACCACCGCCACTGAAGCCGCCACCGCCGCCGTAACCGCCGGCATTGGGGTCAACTCCGGCATGACCATATTGATCATAGCGGGATTTTTTATCAGCGTCACTTAAAATTTCGTAAGCTTCGTTGGCTTCTTTAAATTTTTCTTCTGCCACACTGTCTCCGGGGTTTTTATCCGGATGGAACTCCATGGCTTTTTTTCGATAAGCTTTTTTTATCTCATCCGGGCTGGATTCTTTACTGACTCCAAGCACCTCATAGTAATCTCTTTTTTCACTCATAAATCTATTTCACCTCTTTAGAATCCTGAACACCAATTAAACAACTATTAATTATACCCTTTTAATGAAGATTGATAAAGTATTTTTTCGTGGAGAATGCATGTTTCCACAATCTGCATATTTGGGTTCGTAGGGGCGGGTAGTACCCGCCCACCAAACGTTTGCCTATTTATCGACGTTTGCGGGCGATTGATAATCGCCGCTACGACATGCTCCACGAAACTTTTCAAAACGCTTACCCGCGTTTTGAGCCGTTCGCAGGCAGTCGCCAAATGTGAGCAAGCTCCCACATGGCTCGTTGCCTCCACGAAAAAGAGTGGCAGCCGTGGCTGCCACTGGTTATTTACTGATGACTCAGCAAATCTTACTCTTTTACTTCCTCATATTCAGCATCCACAACATCATCATCGCCCCGAGCAGCAGCTTCTTGCTCTTCAGGTGTTTGTTTTGCAGCTGCTTCTTCATACATTTTCTGCGCTAATGGGTAGAAAGCTTCATTCAACTCTTCAGTTGCTTTGGTAATCGCTTCCGCATCTTCCCCTTCACTAACAGTTCGGAGGTTAGCGATCGCTGCTTCAACCTTAGCTTTATCTTCGTCAGAAACTTTTCCTTCCATTTCTTTTAAAGACTGCTCAGTTTGGTAAATCGTCGAATCGGCAACGTTTTTAGCTTCAATTAAAGCTTTTAATTTTTTATCATCTTCGGCATGTTGTTCTGCTTCTTTTACTGCTTTATCAATTTCTTCATCACTCATGTTGGTAGTCGATTTAATCACAACATTTTGAGATTTTCCAGTGCCGATATCTTTAGCAGATACATTAACAATCCCGTTGGCATCAATATCAAAGGTTACTTCGATTTGAGGAATACCACGTCGTGCTGATGGAATACCAGTTAATTGGAAACGACCCAACGTTTTGTTATCCTTGGACATTTCACGTTCACCCTGTAAAACATGGATGTCAACTGCGGTTTGATTGTCCGCTGCCGTTGAGAATGTCTGGCTTTTCTTGGTTGGGATGGTGGTGTTACGGTCGATTAATCGGGTGAACACGCCACCTAACGTTTCAATACCCAGTGATAATGGGGTAACATCCAGTAGTAATACGTCATGGACTTCACCAGCTAATACACCAGCCTGAATCGCTGCACCAATGGCGACACACTCGTCAGGGTTAATCCCTTTATAAGCATCTTCACCAGTAATGTTCTTAACCGCATCCTGAACTGCTGGTGTTCGAGTCGAACCACCAACCAGAATAACCTTATCCAATTCATTTTTAGAAAGTCCGGCATCCTTCATGGCTTTTTCAACTGGACCAACCGTGCTCTTAACAAGATCAGATGTTAACTCATCAAATTTAGCACGAGTCAGAGACAGTTCTAAATGCTGTGGACCCTCTGCAGTTGCGGTAATAAATGGTAAATTAATGTCCGATTTAATAACCGTTGACAATTCAATTTTAGCTTTCTCAGCTGCTTCTTTAAGTCGCTGCAGAGCCATCTTATCATTTTTAAGATCCAGTCCGTGAGTCTTTTTAAACTCAGCTGCCATCCAGTCGATGATTTTCATGTCAAAGTCATCACCACCCAGGTGGTTGTTTCCGTTGGTTGATTTAACTTCGAAGACGCCATCGCCAAGTTCCAAAATGGATACGTCAAAGGTTCCGCCCCCAAGGTCATAAACCATAATTTTGTCATTGGCATCTTTATCCAAACCATAGGCTAGCGCTGCTGCGGTTGGTTCGTTGATAATTCTTAATACTTCCAGACCAGCAATTCGACCGGCATCTTTGGTTGCCTGTCTTTGCGCATCACTAAAGTATGCTGGCACCGTAATAACGGCTTTGTTAACAGGTTCTCCCAGATAGGCTTCGGCATCTGCTTTTAGTTTTTGCAGAATCATGGCTGAAATTTCCTGTGGTGTATAGCTTTTATCGTCAATTGTTACTTTTCGATCAGTACCCATATCACGTTTAATGGATGCAATGGTTCGATCCGGATTGGTTACAGCCTGTCGTTTGGCAACCTGTCCAACCAGTCGTTCCCCATCTTTTGCAAAAGCAACGACGGATGGTGTGGTTCTATTTCCTTCTGCGTTTGGAATAACTACGGCTTCTCCGCCTTCTAAAACGGCTACACAAGAGTTTGTGGTTCCTAAGTCAATCCCAATAATTTTTTCTTTACTCATATCTATTTCCTCCTGAAATTATTACTATTTTATTAAAACGAAAATTCCCTTGATGATTTATCAACTGAATTTTCGGCTTAGTTTTTTTTAGGGTTTTTTGTTCGTTAATTTATTCTTAATTTTTTACTTATTACAAACCTTAACCATCGCTGGTCGAATAACTTTGCCTTTAAATTTGTAACCTTTTTGAAAGACATCAATAATATCCTGGTCTTCCTTTTCATCATCCTCGCCAACGGCAACACCATGGTGGAGGTTGGGATCAAAGGGACCTTCACAGACAATTTCTTCCAAACCTTCTTCTTTAAGCACATCTTTAAGCTGTTTAAAAACCATTTCCAGACCATCAATATAGCCTTTGGCTTCCTCACTGGCATCGGTTAAAGCTGCTTCAGCCCGTTCCAGATTGTCCATTACCGGCAACAGTTTGGTGGCAAAGCTTTCTGATGCAAACTGATACATTTCTGTTTTTTCTTTTTGACTTCGCTTTTTAAAATTTTCAAAATCAGCCTGAAGTCGAACCAAGCGATTCAATATGGCCTCATCCTCCTTTACAATCTCCTTTAATATGTCTTCTGGAGATGCCTCGACGACTGTTTCATCTGTTGATTCCTCGTCGGCAACTGTCTCTGCTTCCTCTAAAAGTGCTTCATCATTTTCTGTCATGGTTTCTGTTTTGAT
Source organism: uncultured Acetobacterium sp. (assembly GCF_963664135.1). Classification (NCBI taxonomy): domain Bacteria; kingdom Bacillati; phylum Bacillota; class Clostridia; order Eubacteriales; family Eubacteriaceae; genus Acetobacterium; species uncultured Acetobacterium sp. The sequence continues at coordinate 1,466,214 of NZ_OY760905.1, forward strand.
TTCCTCTTCTTTTATCATTTAATCACCTATTTCATTAATAAATTTGAGATATGTAAATTTAACTCATTGCGTACGTAATTAAGGACCGATGAGACATTGTCATAGTTCATCCGAGTTGGTCCAATCACTCCGAAAGCGCCCATCATTTCACCATCCAACTCATAAGTCGAGGTAATAATACTAAAGTCTTTCAGATTTTCATTGTCATTTTCGCTGCCGATTTTGATTCGGATGACCCGGTTCCCATCACTGGAGGTCATCATTTCGGATAGTACCTGTTTTTCCTGAACAATGTTAATCAATTGTTTAATCTTGTTCACATCACTAAATTCCGGATAGTTGAATAAATTGGTTAATCCGGTGGAGTGAACTTCTGAAGCATCTTCCACCAGGGCTTTTTTCAGATGGGGGATGATCTCATGAACCAGTTTACTCTCCGCTGGGGTCAATTCCTGGATCTGATCAATCAGATCGGAACTCATCTCACTGAGAATGGTATTTTTCAGGAACCCATTAATCACATTAGAAAGTTTCAGTGCCAGAATGGTGTCAACTTCCTGGGAAAGGGTCACCTCAATGTTTTTGGCCATCCCCTCCTGAGTTACTACTACCATTAGTACCCTATTTTTAATTAAAGAAACAATTTGAACATGCTTACAATTAAAATTTGTAACGCGAGGTGCCAGAACCACAGCGGTGTAGTTGGTTAGCTGGGATAAAACCTGAGCAGTATGTGACATCGTCGGCCCAAGTTCGGTATTGTGATCCAAAAAGCCGCGATGAATATCCGTCCGGATCATTTTTTCGAGCTTTTGAACCTCCATGATTTCATCAACATAATAGCGATAAGCCTGTTGAGTTGGAATACGTCCCGAAGAGGTATGTGGTTGAACCAAGTAACCGAGATCTTCAAGATCGGCCATTTCATTTCGGATGGTCGCCGGGCTGATGCCCAGATTACATCGTTTAGAAAGGGTACGTGAACCAACCGGCTCGGCCGTATTGATGTAATCACGGATGATTACTTCCAGTATTTTTTTTTTACGTGCGTTGAGTTCCATGATTCACCTCGTTATTAGCACTCACGATAATCGAGTGCTAACATCTGAATTAAATATAACACCCTATCCCTACTTTGTCAACAAGTTTCTATAATAGCTTGCTCACCTTTTAAAGATTTCTTAAGATATTTTTTCCACCTGATTTCATCTACACAAATGCCGCAAATACGCGGTTTCCAAAGTCCTGTCCCATCGCTGTCAGCTTCAAAACCGACCCATCCCACTCCAGTAACCCTTCATTGATCAGGGAATTAATCGCCGTTTCATATTGGTCAAAAAAACTCAGACCAAAACGTTCTTTAAATAGATCATCCCGAATCCCGCCAAGTTTTCGCAACCCCAGAAACATCCAGTCACTCATGAGCTCGGCTGGTAACATTTCCGGCTCAAATACACTGGCTGATTTTCCTGATTCAATTAATTTACAATAATCCAATAATTTATTGGCATTACCATATCGTTTTCCCTTAAAATAACCATGAGCACCCAGCCCAAAACCCAGATAGGGCACCAGTTCCCAGTATTTAAGATTATGTCGACTTTCATACCCCGGTTGGCAATAGCTGGAAATTTCATAATGGTCATAACCCTGTTCTTTTAAAAAACGGTCGATCGCCCAATGCATTTTTCGCTCGTCATCCTCACTGGGCAGATCCAGCTGTCCGGCATCTACCCAATTTGCCATCGGGGTGCCATCCTCTAAAATCAGACTGTAACAGGAAAGATGAGTTGGCGAAAACGCCATCAGTTCCCGGACCGTTTCCATGACATCCTCAAGCTTTTGCCCCGGTAAACCATACATCACATCCACACTGAAATTATCGAACCCAACGGTTTTTAAAATTTCCATACTGTCACTAAATTCCGCCTGGTTATGAATCCGGCCAAGAATTTTAAGTAAAAAGTCCTGCCAGGCCTGAAGCCCCACACTGACTCGATTTACCCCCGCATTTTTATAGCGGCGGGCCTTTTCCAGCGTAAGCGTCCCCGGATTGATTTCGATGGTAATTTCCACCTTGTCCGTTATTAAAAATGCTTCTTTTAATAACGCCAGGGTTGTTTCAATATAAACCGGCTCAACCGACGATGGCGTCCCGCCACCAAAATAGATGGTATCAACCGGTGTTAATGCAATATCTTTATTCTGCCCAGCAAAATTAATTATTTCCTGATACAGCGCTTTAAAATATCTGGCGACCATTTTTTCATCCTGGCATTCAAAAGAAGAAAAATCACAGTAAGCGCATTTTTTTACACAAAAGGGAATATGACAATAGATTCCCAGTTGTTCAGACTGATTGCTTTTTTTTACATTCACAATTGCACCTCGCATTTTAAAGACTATTTTTCTTTTATTTATGTTATAATCATATGCTATAATCATAACATACAATCATGAAATAATCGAAGCTACAGAAAGGAAATCATCAATGAAAAAAGTAACCACCATTGCCATCATCGCCGGAGCTGCCGCCACCATCCCGGCATACTTTCTCACCCGAAAGCTGATGCAAAAAAAGCAGCTTGCCAAAACTGATTCATCCTCGGAAACGCCGATAAACGAGGTCTTCCCGGATCATCCCTCAGCAGAAACCCCAACATCTGAAGCTCCGAGCAAACCCGAAGCATTTATCAAAACAATTCAGGCTGAAGTCAATCCAGTTTTGCAACCAACTCAAGAAACACCTGCTCATCCAGGGTTAATTGCCCCAAACGGACGCATCTTATATAATTTCAAGAACGAAAGTAACCTCATCTTTTGTGAAGAAACCCAATTGGGAAAACGACTGATCCAACTGGAAAACTCCATCAATATTCGGGACATCGGCGGCTACACCGGGATGGATGGACGAAAAATAAAATGGCGTAAAGTCATCCGCAGTGAGGAATTGGCCCATCTGTCCGATAAGGATGTCGACTATTTTGCTGCCCTGCGACTCAAACACGTGTTTGACTTCAGAAACCAATCTAAATCCGAGCGTCAGGCCGACCGTCTGCCCAAAACCGCTCAATATCATTTAATCCCAATTTTTTCCAGTGCCGATATGGGCCTCGATCATAAGGACTTTACCCAACCCGGAGTTGTCGATGAATTCATGCGTCATATCTACAAAATCCAGACTGAAGATCGGGCCCAATGCTTTGCTGAGGTGCTTAAGTATTTAACCGAATCCTCTGAATACCCCATTCTTTACCATTGCACCAACGGTAAAGACCGGACCGGTTTTATGACCTATCTGATTTTAAGCATCCTGGGTGTTAATGAAGAGGTGATTCTTTCCGATTACACCCTGACCAATCTCACCTTTGATGAAAGCTATAACCTCTTAGGCAATATTATGTCCGAGGAATTGGGCATTGAAAATTATCACCTCTGGGAGTTTTATGGCGTCAAACCCGATTGGCTTAAAATTTCCATGGATTACGTCAATACCAATTTCGGCAATGTGGAAACCTATCTCATGGAAAAAACCGATTTAAGAGAGAAGGATTTCAAGAAAATCCGCGATAATCTGTTAGCAAAATAAACAACATAAGGCGGGCGGTACTACTTGCCCCGACGAACCAAAAATCACAGATCATTTTAAAAACACATGCGTCACCCATTATACAGTAGAGGCGAGGGTCTGCCCTTTGGGATATCAATCGCCCGCAAACCAACCCCAAATTAAAGGAGGAAACCCCAATGCAAATGGAAGAACTGGGCAAAATTGCCCGTGAGGCAGGCATTCAACTTGCCGCTACCAATACTGAGAAACGAAATGCCGGCCTGTTGGCCATTGCCAAAGCACTTGAAGAAAACAAAGACACCATCATAACCGCCAATCAGGAGGACATGAAACGTAGTCAGGAAGAAAACCTGGGGGCACCCCTGCTTAAACGCCTCACCTTCGACGCCGATAAAATCAGCGACGTCGTTCAGGGTATTCACAGCCTCATTGAGCTCACCGATCCATTAGGCGCAACCAAACTTTCAACTCAACTGGACGAAGGTTTGGATCTTTACAAGGTTACCTGCCCGATTGGTGTCATCGGTGTTATTTTTGAATCACGACCCGATGCCTTTGTCCAAATCTCCACGCTCTGCCTTAAAAGTGGCAACAGCGTCCTTTTAAAAGGCGGCCGAGAAGCTCTTGAAACCAACCGAATCCTTGCTAAAATAATCAATGATGCCACTGTCTCAGTGGGACTCCCCACTGGATGGGTTCAAAATCTGGAAACCCGGGATGACGTCACCGCCATGCTGAAACTTGATCAGTATATTGATTTGATCATCCCCCGTGGTTCCAACAGTTTTGTCCAATACATCATGGCCAATTCCAACATTCCGGTAATGGGTCATGCTGACGGTATCTGCCATGTTTATGTTCATGAAGACGCTGATCTGAAACAGGCGATCGATATCATCGTTGATTCCAAAACCCAGTACGTCGCCGCCTGCAATACCCTGGAAACCCTCCTGGTCAACGTGAAAGTCGCTCAGGAACTCCTTCCCGCTCTCAAAACAGCTTTGGAAGCAAAAAGTGTTTTGATCAAAGGAGACGCTGCTACTCAAGCCATCATCGCTGTGGAACCTGCCACCGAAGAGGACTGGAAGACCGAATATCTGGATTACATCCTTTCGATTAAGATCGTCCCTGATCTGGATACTGCTATCAACCATATCAATACCTACGGTTCCGGTCATACCGATGTCATTCTAACCACCACCGAACCCACCGCCAAAACCTTTATGACGCTGGTGGATTCAGCCGGTGTGTTCTGGAACTGCTCCACCCGCTTCAGTGACGGCTTCCGATTTGGTTTTGGCGCCGAAGTTGGGATCAGCACCAGTAAACTCCATGCCCGCGGCCCCGTCGGTCTGGATGGGCTGTTAAGCTACAAATTCAAGCTGTTGGGTCATGGTCAGCTGGTGGCCGATTATGCCAGTGGCAAAAGTCAGTTTACCCATGTGGCCCAGGATACCAACTGCCCGATATAGCTTTGAAGAATAGAAACACAATCTGACAAACGAAACGTCCCCGCATCTTGCAGGCGGGTACTACCCGCCCCTACGAACTAATGTATTACGCTGGTTAATTATTTTACATTACTGCTGATGATTCTGATTTGGGGCGATCAATGATCGCCCGGCAATGTCTGTTTATTACAAATTAAATATAAAGAGAGGTCTCCCATGAAATCAAAAAAACTCCGATTGTTTACCTTGATTCTTGTTTCTCTCACGGCTCTGCTTTTGGCCGGCTGCACTCCTGCCGCCGAAAAAAAGGATGATTCAAAAACCGAAATTCCCAACCCCATGGTGGAACAGGCTTCCCTGACCGCTATCAAAGATGCCATTGGCTTTACCTTTTCCACCTTGCCAACCGGCATTACCGACGTTAAATACTACACCATCGCTGACAATCTGGCTCAGGCCGATTTTACGCTAAACGGTGTCAAGTATACCGTCCGAAAAGCCGATGCCACCATTGATAATGTCGCTGGCGTCTACACTGAATTTAAAAACAGTCAAACCAAGACTAATCCTTCCGGTGCTGTTGTGCTCTACCAGAATAACGACGATGGCATGGGGCTGGCCACCTGGACCCAGGAAGCCTTTGTTTATTCGGTATATTGCGAGACCGGATTTGATTTGGCGGGGATGGAAATTGTTGTAAATGGCGTTTCGTAGTTTTATTAATAAAAAGCCAGAATTGAAGTTACAAACTTCAATTCTGGCTTTTTTATTTTTTGACTATTATTCGTACTTATTAATCAACTTGAATCGTAAGTGCCTGTATACTGGTAGTCTCAGTTCCTTTAGCATCCATGATATCTACATATACTGTATATGTACCAGTCGTTTTTGGTGTCCAACTATAAGAGCTTGTTGTTGAATACTTTCTGATTTCAGTAGGAACACCACCGGTACTATAGTAAAACCGGTACTGATATGGTGACTGACCTCCCGCAACCGTCGCTTTCAAGGTTACACTCTTACCTTTCGTAATTTTCGTACTACTTGACGTAAAAGACTTAACCGTTGGCTTGTCATAAATTACAAATGATTTTATCTCTTTTTTAGCATCAGGTTTTGGATTTCCTTCAATATCCGTCACATAAACATAGAACGTATAGGTTCCAGCTTTTGTTGGGGTAAACGCAGCCGTCTGATCGCCATCCGTGTTATCAATCACTTTTTCTGATTCAGAACCCAATTTATAAGTAAACTTATAATTATATGGAAGTACTCCGCCGCTAACCGTTGCCGTTAAATTAATAAGAGTATCGACATATTGGCCAGATGTTTGATCGGCTGAAAAACTTTTAATAATTGGGTTATCAATTACTTCATAATCTAAGATACAAACTTCCCGATCATTACTGCAAATATTCCCATTGGCATCTTTGATGCTTACATGAATCGAATAATATCCTGATTTCTTAGGCGTAAAATTCGTCGTATTAGAGCTGGAATAGGAAGTGTTAATGTATACGGGGTCCACACTGTCTTGATAGATTGAATAGAATTTATAGGTATACGGTGCTTTACCGCCAACCCCGGTGGCCGTCAATTTGATAACCGTATTAATATTCTGACCAGACTCTAAATTCGCAGTTAAACTTTTAACTGCAACCTTGCTCAACACTGGGTAACTACTAATTGTTTTTACAGCCTCTGATGAGTTTTCATCGGTAACTGAAGCTGTAAACGTATAGGATCCCGGATCTGTTAATATAATTTTTGCAGTTGCAACATCACCAGTGACAACTGGATCAATCGTTTTTGTGATCGTTCCAGCCTTGTACATAAATTTCCAATCCCGATCATTAACACCACTTCCTGCTTTTACTTTCGCAGTTAGGGTAATTTCGTCGCCGATATAAACGGCACTGCCTTTTAGCGGCGTCACAGCGAATGATTCGATAACGGGAGGATTCCCAACGGTTACCTGAGCACTCGCGACAACATTCGTGCTGGCTACACCATTAGCATCGGTGATTGTTACACTAAAGACATAGGTCCCTGCGGTCGGTAATTGATATTCAATTGATTTTTCCTCAGTGGCTGTTCCCAATGCCGTATATGATGCTGCGGAAACCTCTTTGAAAGAAAACGCATATTTATATGGCGCTTTTCCACCTGCTCCACTGGCTGTCAGCTTTATTTTGTCACCAACAATTAAGCCATTGGTCTTGCTGGCTTTAACTGTTTTGACTGAGATCATATCCAGCACTTTCAGACTGCCGATTTTTGAAACACTTGTTGATGTGCCATCTGTTATTCTCACATAAACGGCATAGGTTCCAGCATTACTCAGATCAAAATTACTTGTCGCTTCGTCATATTTAGCTGCACCCGTTTTTACCACCGGGGCTCCAATTTTAACTTCTGTCGTTCCCTGTTTGTAAAAGAACTGATAGGTCAGTGTTGACTCACCACTTCCATTTTGAGCTTTTGCACGTAATTCAACTGTATCGCCTACATATAAGTCAGCAATTAGCGGTTTGACACCTGTTTTCGTGTAAGAAACACTACTCAAATTCGGTGGATTTGTCACCGTAACAATTGGACTGGCGGATAGCAAAACAGCAGTATCATCAGCTGCACTAACCTCCCCGTTTTTATCAGTAAGCTTTACATAGAATTGATATGTTCCAGAACCATATTCACTTGAAGAAAATGAAATATTCATGCTCTTTTCTTCACTCGGTGAACCAATTTCCGTTAATACACCAGTTTCACCTTTTTTAAAATAAAACTGATAGTTATAGGGTGTTTGTCCACCGGAGCCCCCAGCCGAAATTTTGATGGTGTCACTTACAAGCAGCCCTGTGGTTTTGCTCACTTTTACAGGATTGGCAACGACGCCGCCTAACACTTTAAAGGAACCAATTTTCGCTTCATTCTTTAAATTTCCGGCATCTGTAACACGTACATAGACAGTATATGTTCCGGCAACATCCGGTTCCAGATCCGTCTCAGCTGCCACATATTGTGACGGGGTCGTTTTTGTAATTGCCGCTCCAATGGGAATTTCGGTTGATCCCTGTTTGTAGAAAAACTGATATGTTAAATTGCCATCACCGGTGCCATTGGCAGTTTCAGCTTTTAAATGAATGGTTGTTTTTCCAGCGTAAAGTGCGGATCCCCCGCCCACAATTGAATATTCGGTATTACTAAGTTGTGGTGGATTTGTCACCGTAACAATTGGGCTAGCAGTTTTTAATAATTCACTTAATTCATCAGTGGTATTTCCACTTTCTACCTCGTTATCATCAATAACCTGCACATAAAATGTGTAATCACCCGATCCGTTAGACGTAGTGAACGGAAACTCAATTGTATTTGCGACCGGGTCTGAATCAATCAAGGTCAAAGCACCCGTTCCATTCTTGAAGTAAAACTTATAGGTGTAAGGTGATTTCCCGCCGGCGGCGGTTGCAGAAAGTTTAATTGTAGATCCCACAATCACGCCTGCCGTTTTGCTGACTTTGACGACTTTCGATGTAACATCGCCCAATACCTTCAGCGTAGCAATTTTCTCATCGTCTTTTGACCCGTTGGCATCTATTACTCTCACATAAACAGTATATGTGCCAGCCTTATCCGGACTAAAAGTACTGGTGACCTCATCATACTTTTGAGCTAGAGACTTTGTTTGTTTTGCGCCGATAGGCGTTTCAGTTGAACCAATTTTATAATAAAACTGATAGCTCAACGGATCCCCTTCACCGGTATTTGTTGTCGTTTTTGCTTTCAAATTGATGGTATCACCAGGATAAATTGATACTGTACCGGTTTCACCTTTAGTCATATCTTTATCAGCTGAAAAGCTTGCCAGTACCGGTGCATTGACCACTTTATAGTTTGAAACCGAGCCAGCTTTAACAATGTCTTTTCCATTGGCATCTTTAACATCCACATAGAGGGTATAAATTCCTGCAACGGATGGATTAAAAATCACCGTACTGGAATCAATGTAATTTCCGCCTGTCAATTGCGTTGTTGCACTTGCCAATTCATAATAGAATTTATAGGTATAAGGTGACTTCCCACCGCTACCGGTAGCTGTCAGTTTGATATCGGTTCCAATATTTTGTCCCGAGGGCTTATCCGTTTTTAACGTTTTAACTGCCAATGACGGCAATACCTTATAATCCTTAATTGTTTTTGTATCACTGAAACCCGTGGAATCTGTTACCTTTACCTCAAGAACATAGGTACCGGAAACCGTTGGTGTGAAGCTTGCTTTTGCTTCATCAGCAGCATTTGGATTCGTGATCGCTGCTGATTTCCATGTGGTTTGAGAGCCCAGCTTAGCCGTAAACTCATAGGTATAAGGACCGGTCCCTGCTTCGCTTTGCGCCGTAAGATTAACTGGGTCATTAATGTAATGGGCAATTTCTGCCTGCGTTTCAAATTTAGTTATCTGCGGGTTATTATTAATTTTATAGGTGATCAGTTTTGTTTCAGTGATACCATTGGCATCGGTGATGATGACTGAGATCGTGTAGTCACCAGCAGTATCCATGGTTAGGCTGGCTGTGTTGCTTGTTGACGCTTCACCAATTGGCGTCGCTCCACCACCTGGCGGGATGAAAGAAAACGCATAAGTATAAGGCGCTTTTCCACCGCTTGTACTGGCCGTCAACTTGGTTGTTGTCCCTTTGTTTTGCGGTGAAACAGAACTGGATGTCAGCTTTCCGTTTCCAACAAATTTGTCATAAACCTCATAACCCGTCACTGTCTTTGTAACAGAAACTGAATTCACAGCTGATTTATCAATTATTTCAACATAAAATTTATAGGTTCCTTTTTCAGATGGCGTATAGTTCATAGAACTACTTGTGGTCTCCGAACCGATTGCGTTTTTCTCAGTTCCCGTTCCCAAAGTATAATAATATTTATAGTATAAGGTCCCACTGTATCCAGATGAATTACTCACTTTCAAGACAATCGGGTTTGAATCTCCAATGTAAAATGGGGTTCCATCAGCTTTAGCTGCTGTAAAACTCCCCCCTGGTGTCGATATAATCGTCATGTCAGCGGTTTTTGCTGCTGACGGCACACCCATGGCATTCATAACTTGAACCCCTAATTGATAGGTTCCCGGGTCAGTGGGCTTAAACACGACATTGGCGGTATCAGCGTAGTCCTGAAGATCAACTTCGGGTCCCCCATTTAGCTTATAAAAAAAGCGGTATTTGTAACCAGTTGTCTTTCCACCAGCGGCTTCAGCCTTTAGGGTCAAGGCCGTACCCACTTCCTGAGGTGATAATTTGTCAACCGTGAGACTTTTAACATACACATTGTCGACAATACTATATTCCAGAGTTTTTGTGCCAGTGAATTCTTTATTACCAGACTGGTTTTTTACTGTTACCTTAATGGTATAAGCCCCTGAGATGTCTGGTGTAAAGGTGCACGTGCTGGTAGCCGAACTTGCTTGTAGTTCCTTGCTATTGGAACCCAGTTGGTAAGAAAATTGATAATCATACGCTGCTGTCGTTATGCCATCATCAACATCTGCCGCTAAATTTAGCGGTGTACTGACGTATTGGGGCGAGCTTTCCGTTGCTTCCAGCTTAATTGCCGGGAGCACTTCAAAGCTATCAATTGTTTTTGTACAGGTGTTCCCATCGCTATCACTGACCTTCACATATAAGGTGTAGGTTCCGGCGATTGATGGGGTAAAGGTGGCTGTGGTAGCCGTACCGGATGCAATATCAGTCGATGGCTGGGGATCATTGTTATAATCTGTCAGATCATAATAGAACTTAATCGAAGCAATGGTTTTAGACCAAGTTGAAACGGTAGCGGTCAAGGTTATCGGTGTTTTAATTGTGACGCCAGAATCCTTATTAGCTTTAAAGTCAGCTACATAAAAAACGGTTGTTTTAATAAAATCAAGATTCCATTCAACCGCATAATTATCTGCCAGCGAACCCTCCACTCCATAGATGGTTACATTTCCAGTAAAGATCGCCCCCTCCAAGGATGTGATATTCGGAGAGATTGTCACCTTTGTCAGGGTGGTGCAATTGACAAAGGCACCTGCTTTTATTCCAGCGACAGCGACAACTTTTCCAGCTGTAGTCGTTAAAGTCTCTGGAATGGTCACTTCAGTGTCAGTCGTACCAGTATAATTTGTTATAAAAGCCAAGTTGTTTGTATCAACAGTAAACTCATATTTTCCATCTGTTTCCGTTGCCATGGTCACTAAGCTCTCTGCCGTTGCCATGGTCTGGCTGGCCTCCTGCTGCTCTTCCCCCACTGGTTGCAGTGTCGGTTCAGTATTGCTACTACCGGTAACAGTATCCGTTGCATCAACTTGAGGTACTCGCAGGTTATCAGTTTGGTTACTTTCATTATTTACTAATGTTGTTGAAGGTTCAGTCAATTCTTCTGCCAGCACCCCTAATGGCAAACTGGTTAAAACCATCACAATGCTGACCAACAGGCAAAACACTTTTGTCATCCTTTTTTTCATTTTCCCGCTCCTTCGCTTCTATAATCAAATTATCTATTCTTAAGATCCATTAATTTACTTAAACAAACATCTAATAATTTTATCGGCATTTAAGCTTCTAACCTTAGCTGAAGTTCATTATAATATGTCTTAACATGCAGTTGTCTTCGCGTATATCAAAAAACAGGCTTGTTCAATCACAAACCTGCTAATATCATTTGCAACTGGCTGACTTTCCTGGTGGTTAAGCCCCTTTAGTTTTGCGTCATTATTTTTCAATAATTTTGCCCACTATTCATTTTTAATTTTTTATTCACATGACTATCTAAATTATAATCCAATCGTTCTTTAGTGTCAATTAAATTGTTCTATAATGCATCAATTTAAACTAAGTATTATCTGGAGCTTTGCACTTACCCGGGCACTAATATACAAAAGGCTGGTTTTTTAGAAACCAGCCTTTCATTCTTTTGTAGTTTTCACCAAAACTTCTTGTTAACTCATGAAGCTAAACTATTTAATTGTAAATGTAACTTCCGGTGTATCAAAGGCAGTGAAAGCATAAGCAACATCCGGCGACGTAACTGCTAACGGTTCAATGGTGAATTTTATCTTGGCTGTATCACCGGTACCACCCGTCAGCACACCTGCTCCACTGACTGAAGCACTGCCAGTGTAGCTTGTACTAATAATTGTTATTTTGCACTTATCCGGATTAAAGCCAGCTTCTGATAGTTTAGCTTTCAAAACTGCAATAATATTGGTATTTGCGTTCTGAGAACCAATTTCAGTTGAAATAAGATTGGCGCCCGTTGAACCGTCAGACTTATACTCAACCAGTGCCCATCTCGCTTTAACAAGCGCCGTGGTTGCATTATCATAGTCGGCTTCGGTGTTGTTGTCAGTATGTAACATGGTCGCCACTGTGAATGTATATTTCTTATAAAGCGCTTCATATGGAGTCCACGATCCAATGGTATATTTTGAAGTTGCTGCTACATAAGCATTTAAATCATCACTCCATGTCATTGTCTGTTTTAATGTCCCATATGTTGAAATTTCAGCATCAAATCTGTCCGTACTTGCCTTACTTGCTCTCAATAGGAGACTGTCTTTAAATGGTTTAATGGCTGCAGTAGCGGCATTAATTTTTGCCACTGTCGATTTAACCGGAACACCGATGTCATTGTCTGAGCATTTACCGGCGTAAATCGTGTACGAATCAACCGTATAATTCTCTTTACTCATACCAGCATCTAAATTCGCAACATTGACATATTCCGCATAAGCGATGCCAATATCTCCTGTTAAGGTAATTTTTAACTTGGCAGCATTGATTGCACTGGTGGTACTCTTAATTTTATCAGCTGCCGATGCACTGGTAATGTCTCCGGCTTTTGTCCCTGCTGCAATCCATTCATAGTTCTTGGTCTTGTCAAAACTTGCAACACTTTCGACAAGATTTGCATATGCATTCCATGATTCAGTTGTTGCATTTGCTTTATACGCATCATTCGCAACTTTATTTTCTTGATATAATTTCAAGCAATCCAGGAATGCCGTTAAGTCACCGGCGTTGACCAATTTTGACTGAGCTGTCCGAATATTGTTCATGGCCGTTGTTACTTGATCAAAGGTATTATCTTTTGACACCTGATTTTGTAAGACTACATTCATATAAACTGCCCATGATGCAGGTGTGTAATCAGCCTCTTTAACTAATCCCAGAAGCTCTTTATAGTACTTCAGATCGGTACCTTTTACCAAATTATTACCTGCTGCAACAATTTTAGCAGTAGCCAGTTCAATCTGAGATTTACTGTTTTCAGAGGTCATGACATTGGTCGTGACAACTTTTTGATAGGCTGTCCATGATGTGGTGGTAGATTCCGCCTCTTTATCTTTATAGGTATTTAAGGCAGCGTTATAGGCTGTGAGATCACCCTTTATAACCAGATTGAACTGAGCGGCTCTAATTTTATTCACTGCTGCTTCAACCTGAACCTTGGAACTATCTCTTGTCATAATGTTGGACATTAAGACTTTTTTATAAATAGTCCAACTTGCAACAGTATAGAGATCTTCATTTTTTTCATTGAATATTTTTTCGTAAGCAGCATAATCATCAGCAGTCACTTTAAACACTAGCTTGCTGGCCGCAGCTTTGATTTTACTTGCAGCTGCTTTGATCTCTGTGTCATTGTTGTCCGTGCTCATTTCATTGGCATCCAACACCTTTTTAAAGGTTGCCCAAGATGCCGAGGTATATAATTCTTCTTTGAATGAATTGACTAAATCATTATAAACGCCAATCTGACCTTTTGCCGCTAAGTTGCCTTGTGCTGTTTCGATTTTTTTAATGGCGGCATTGATTTCATCCTTTGAGTTGTCGGTTGTCATTACATTCGCTTTGACCACTTTTTGATAAGCCGCCCACGATGCTGTAGTATAGTTTTCTTCTGTTTTTGAACTTAATAAGATCTGATATTCTGTCAGATCGCCTTTTTTTATCAAGGCCGTCTGCGCTATTGTGATCTTTTCAACAGCCGTGTTGATCGCATCTTGACCGCTGCCAGCGGTTACTGCATTTAATTTCACAATTTTCTGGTAGGCTTCCCATGATTTTGAGGTATAATCAGCTTCATCAACTTTTGCCAAGGTCGCTTCATATTCAGCTAAATCTCCTGCCGGTAGTAACTTCTTCTGTGCAGCAACGATTTTTACTACTGCCGCATCAATTTCGGCCTGGGTATTGTTCTTTGTCATTTTATTGGCATCCAGGACTTTTTGATACGTTGTCCAGGATTTTGCCATATAATCATCTTTTTGGGCTGCTTCAACCACCGCTTCATAGACGGTTAAATCGCCGGCTTTAACCAGTAATTTCTGCGACGCTTCGATTGCTTTGATGGCCTTTTCTACGGCTGTTTGGGTGGCATCTTCACTGAGATGTTCGGTATCAATGTAGTTAGCATCGACAATTTTCTGATAGGCGGTCCAGGAAATGGTCGTATAGTCATCTTCCTTGACAGCTGCCAAAAGTGTCTTATAGGCAGTAAAATCAAACTTTCGCGCCATTTTTTTCTGTGCTTCGACAATCTTAGTTGTCGCATTATCCACTTCTTCCTGAGAGTTATTTTCTGTCATTTGATAAGCTGCCAGTATTTTTTGATAAGCTACCCAAGAATCCGATGCGTAATCCGCAACTCTTACCGAATCAACCGCCTGACGATACTTTGTCAGGTCTACCTTTTTTTGAAGTTTCTTTTGAGCTAACAGGATATTATTTGTGGCTTCATTAATTTCGATTTGTGTGTTCGCCTGAGTCACTACATTTGCGTTAACGACTTCCATATATGTATCCCAGGTATCTTGAATGTATTCCACTTCACTAACTGCTGCCAAAGCAGCTTTATAGGCAGTTAAATTTTTACCTTTTACCAGATTTTTCTGAGCTGCCTGGATTGCAGTTGTTGCCCTGTTAATAGTTGTTGTCGAATCTGTTGTTCGAACTGTATTGGCATTCACAACATTCTGATAGGTATCCCATGAGGCGACGGTATAATCGTCTTGACTGACAGCCGCCAATGCCGCGAGATAGGCTTCATAGGCAGCATTTACCTGTACCAGCTTTATTCTGATGCCTTCAAGGCGAAGCCCTTCGCCAGCAGTTCCGGCCGTTTCGCCGCTTTGAAACCAGGTTGAATCGTCTGTTTCATTTCTTAGCCAGCCTTTGTTCTGCACTTGAACATTATATTTAAGAACATACCCCGGCATATTGGTAAGTACCAGCCGGATACTTTCCAGCCGTAACCCCGCGCCTTCGGTTCCGGCATCACTACCCATGTAAAAAGGACCCAGATTTCCGCGGTTTTGAACATGAACATAGGTTTCTATTGAAGCACTACTTGGAAAATCCCCTGATAATTGAACTTCCAGTGCTTCCAGTCGTTTTCCTTCACCTACGGTTCCTGAAACTACTCCATTTGTTTTCCAAACAGATTCCCACCCCTTGTCCTGAACATGGGTTTTATATTCCACACCCACTGTCGCCGTGGTGGTCATTTCATCTTGTGCAAAGGCACTCGATGGCAATGCTATCGAAAACAAAAAAACCGCCATCATTGCCGTTGCAACCGATTTTTTCATGATTGAATTCCTTCCATTTTTCACTTTCGTTCTCCTTTATTTTATCTTCGTCATATCGCTAAATTGATTGTTTCTGTCTAGTTACTATATCGTCTATTTTACACGTTTATTTAGGTTTTTTCAAGAAATTCACCAGTCATAGACGTCTTTAATTTTTAAATACCCAAAATCGTCTGTTATTTTAAGGCTAAACTACAAAAGAAGCTCTAAAAGAGCTTCTTTTGCAAAAATTAACTATTATTTTGTTTAATTAAGGTCACCTGTAGCTAAGCTTGCCAGCGCAGATTCGGTAGCCGCTGTTCGTACCAGAACAGTTGCATTCGCAGCATTAGCTGCATCAATTGTAAGACTTGTGGTAATTGGAATATAATCGGTTCCGTTGATACTGTATTCCAAGCCTTGTGCCGTTGTCACCTGCGACCCACCCATCATAAACTTTGCAGTTGCTATAATATTCTTATCCAAGGTAACAATCGGGGCGCTTGCTGGTGCTGCAATGGTACCAATTGTCTCCGGTAACGAAGCAAATGCTGATGATGTGGCTTTTGTTCTAACTGTGATATCACCTGCAGAAAAACTGACACTGGAGGCTGTTGTTGTGTACGAACCGCCACTGACGCTGTATTCATAAGTCGAACCTAAGCCGGTTACTGTTTTTGCAGCAACGCTATAGGTAACACTGCTACTTGGCGCACTTGATCTTACTGGTGCAGTCAATGTTTGAATCAGTCCCACTGGGTCAAGCCCAATTGCTTTGACTCTAAAATAAGTGACTGTACCTGGCACTAATGTTACTGGGATACCCGTTCCAAGTGAAGGTGATGAGAAACTATTATTATCATCATATTCAACTGTGCTCGGAATATTTTGAACGGTTCTTTCATTCGCATAATCGATCGTATATGCTGGTGCTGGCGGAATATAACTATCTTCTGTCGGCCCTGTTTCACCCCATTTGGTAATTCGGTTATCCGCAATTGTCACTTCCACGGCCTCAACATATTTTCCATCCGTCGCCGATATCTCAAATGCTGCTGTCCCATTCGTATTTTCAATCCACTGTGCTGGTGTAATCAAATCACCGATATTTGGCGTTGACGGATCAGTCGATACAGCGCGATAATATATTTTAAATGTACCGCTTTGTGCTGCTTGGGCAATTGTCAGATTAACCTTACCGCTCTCTGGGGTACTCTTTGCCGCTACCGACACTGTTAATCCAGACGCTGCTGTTGGGGTAAATGCTGAACCTGAAACAATCGCAGCACTGGCAGGGTATTTCACGGTTGCCTTGGTTCGCAGATGAACTGTTCCGGTTGCGTATCCTCCTACAATCCCAGTTTGAGGTTTTGCATCACAGGTTTTCCATGTAGCCCCACTGTCCAGACTGTATTCATAATCAGTAGGACTTGTCTGACTTGGATTATTTGTCCAGTTAAACCAATTATTCACATCATCAACGATTAACGAAGTTGGTGGCGTCAATGCCGGTTCAACCGTTGCAGCAAAGGTAACCGTTGTATCCAGTTTTGTTCCTCGGGCCAAAGCCGCCGCACCAACTGATACCGCTACATTTATATTAGTATCATAATCGCCCGTTGCGTTCCCTAAAAGGGTAATGTTCAGGTGTGTTGCATCCACATAACTCACTCCGCCGATTGTTACACCTGCTGGCGATCCAGTCAGCGTGACGTTAGCTGAAATCACTTGTGCCTGGATGAGGGTATCATTACTCAATGCAACATTAAGTACTTTACCAGACTCTGCACCTTCGGTGATTGGAACACTTGTCGTTACCGCGATTGATGCTGTGGGCAAAGTAAATGCGGCTGTTGATTCCAGGGCTGCACTGGCTGGTTGGCGCAGCGTTGCTTTTGCCCGAACCTGTACTTTTCCGGCCGCGTAAGCTCCCGATATACCCGTCTGTGGATTGGCCGTACAGATCGTCCAGGTCGTTCCACCATCAACGCTGTATTCATAATCAGTTGCATTTTTTTGAGTTGCATTATATGTCCAGCCAAAGGTGTTATTTGCGTCATCAACGACTCCAGCTGTCGGTGTAACCAGAGCACTTTCTTTTACTGCAATAAAGGTTACCGACGCATTTTTGGCAACTCCACCATTTGTAAAGGACACTGCGGCAACCTGAACCGTTGCCACGACATTTTCATCATAATCTTTTGTGGAATTTCCAGAAAGCGTAATGGTGATATGTGTTGAATCGATATACAGGGCACTACCGACTGTAATGCCTTCTGGTAAACCAGTCATTGTGATATTGGTTGTATCAATTTTTGATTGGACATAGGTGTCGTTCGTTGCGGTTACTGTCAGGACTTCGTTGTTTTCAGCCCCTTCAACGATACTCCCATCAGTAGCCGCGGTAATGGTAACCCCCGCTACTGCACTGGTGGCGGTACTGATTACCGTTTCTGAATATTTCCCGGTTCCCGTTACCGCGACCTTAATAAACTTGCCTTCATCAGAAATAACTGGCTTATATGTATCGGCTGTTGCACCAGCAATATCCGTGTATGTGCCACCAACGGTATCCGCTCGTTGCCACTTGTATGACACGGTTGCCTCAGCAGGCGTTGTAACCGCCGTCAGAGTTGATCCAACAATGGCATTTCCAGTAATACTGACACCAGTCACCGTTATCCCTGGAACTGTGAGTGGCATTTCATTACTCGCAACACCTCGGTTAAGAGCACTCGCTTTCGCCTGGATTTTTATATCGCCCCGCTTGGCTGTTCCAGTTAAATGAACAGTAACCTGGGTGGTACTGTCTTTGGTCACAGAACCGATTGTTAATTCCGTCGTTCCAAAATTACCAGTCCAGTTCGTGACTAAGGCAGCATCGGCTGTAAAGGTATCATATGCAAGTTTAATAACAACATCCGGGTTAAGTTTACCCTGCTCGATCGTTGTAACAGTTGTCAATTCAGGATCTGCCTGGGTATTAACCGTCAGCATTTTTTCTCCAACCTTACCTGACCCATCAGTCGCTGTCGCTTTTACAGTTATAATACCGGTGGTCTCGGCAGTGAGTAGACCGGTGCTGCTGATACTGGCCGCTCCTGATCCATTCGTAACCGACCAGGTAATTTTGGGATTTGATGCCTCGGTTGGTTTAACAGTCGCCGTCATCTGCAATTTGCTGCCTTTAGCCACAGTGGTCACATTGTTTGCGCTGGTGACATTAATACTCGTCACCAAAATCGGATCTGGCGCTTTCGGCTGAATTTTAACCCTCGAAGAAACCGTTACGCTTTCAGGTTCAAGCTCATAGGTAACGCTGTCGGCGTTGACATACGCCGAAACAACACGCCCCTTGCCTTTAATATCCGCTTTCCCGTCCAAAACCACATAATCCAATTGGGACCCTGTTTCAAGGGTTAATGTACTGCCTGCACCTCTTTCACTAACCGTCATTTTTTTAATGACCGTCGTACCCAGCGATGTAATTTTTACCTTTGGCGCGTCAACCAGTACTGAGTCAAAAGTACCTTCTAAGATGATTTCATCACTGGAAACATCATCCGCTACAATAATCTCCAGACCGGCCGCATTCGTTGCGACAATCCGGATCTTGCCATTATAAGTACTTTGAACCGTAACCGTATTATAAGTGCCGCCATTAATATGGATACTGTTCTCGCCACCGCCACGCACATAGGTTTTACCTTCAACGGTTACGTTGTTCAAAGTAACGGCACCATCTTTAACTGCTTCTGAAATAATCAGGTTTCCCTTTATCTGCATATTCTGAAGAATCACGCCATCTGCCTGAACAATCACATCCTGGTTTATTACCGTGGTGACTCCAGAGAGACCATAAGTTCCAGCTTTACTATAAATGACGGCATCTGCCAGGGACTCTAAATCATTGTACGCCGCTTCAATGGCAGCTGTTGCTGTGTCCACTTCATCCTGACTGTTCTGTACGCTCACAATGTTTGTTTCCAGAGCAGTTTTTAATTTTTCCCATGAATAAACCGTGTATTGACTCGCTTCTGTATTTTCAATGGTCGTTAATATTTTGTTATATTCGGTAAGATCTGCACCACTTTTAACAATTCGGATCTGAATCCCTTCCAGGCGCAGACTCTGGCCATAGGTACCTGATACATCCTCATCAGCGGACCAGGTTTTCTCCCAGCCCACATTCTGCACGTGGGTCCGGTACTCAACTGAATACCCCGGCATGTTGACCAAACGAATCTGAATACCCTCGAGGCGCTGGCCTTTTCCCTCTGATCCTGATACTCCACCAGAATAGCGCCAGTTTGCCTCCCAACCTTCGTTTTCGACGTGGGTTCGATATTCAATTCTGGCCCCATCCGGGACGTTTCCAGTTAGCTGAATCTGAATCCCTTCCAGTCTCAGGCTCCGGCCATAGGTTCCCGAAATAGCTCCAGCAGTTGACCAGTTGGTTTCCCAACCGACATTTTGTATATGCGTTCGATAGGTTACCCCAATATCACTAGTTGCATTAACACCAATCGATGTTGCAGATTTATTTACTAAAGTTCCATCATCATTGCTGGCAGCAAAGACTGCCGGTGAAAAAAACATTAACAAAAAAAAGATCGTTATTACGCTTAAACTTATTCTTTTCATTTACTTCTCCCTTTATCTCAATACTCATTTTATTCAAGACGGACTAATATTTTCTAAGTTTTATCATAAAGCAGAAAACTAGCTCATGTCAATAGACTACTTATATTGTCGACCTTTTTTATGCAAACTTAACAGGAATACTGTGCCAACTGTGCTATAAGGGTTACCATTCCAAACCCCAACCCAACTACAATAAAAAACTCTCCTTTCAATAAACAGATTCATCAACTGATCTGCCTACGAAAGGAGAGTCTTTCAAACTTTTATTTGCTTTTCAAGCCAACGTTTCTATGAATTAATCAGCACTTCCACATTTGCGGTCGTTGCTGCTGCACCACCATCGATCGGGGTGATGGTAAATGTTACCGTGGCAGTGCCACTTCCGACTGATGTAATTGTTCCTGTCGTCGCATTAATCATCGCCGCGCCACTGTCAATCCGAGAAAAGGTGACCGTATAATCGCTTTTATCGATACCGGCTGCTGTCATTAAATCATTGGCACGTGTCAAAATGCTGCTGCCAACCTTCTGAATTCCAAACGTACCAGAGCTAATCTTTCCATTTGCCACGACATAAGCAGCTGTATAAACAAGATTATTTTGAGCGGCAACGATTTTTCCCGTTGCCGTATCCACCGCCGTCTGAGTACTGTCCGGCGTTACCACATTGGCGGTCACAACCGTTTGATAAGTTGTCCATGATGCCGATGTATAATCTGCCAGTTTGACAGCATTCAATGCCGCATTATAGGCCGTCAAATCAGAACCCTTTACTAAGATTCCTGCCTGCAGAGCAGTCAGGGTACTGGTATAACCATCCACTACGTTCTGCGAATATCCCTTAAGCGTTTCCGCCGGTATACTGGTAATCGCTTTTACCTGGGCATCATTGGTATAGGCCGTAAATGATGCGGTGGTATAAGGGCCATCCCAAATGGTAATGTTCTTAGCCGTATTGAAAGCGGTAAGATCAGATGTTTCGACCAACTTTGAACTATAGCTATTAATTTCAGATGTGGCCGTATCAATTGTAGTTTGAGCAGTATCTTTAGTGATCACATCATATACCCATACCCCATCTGTCAACGTGCCATAAGTCTCACATTTAGCAGCATAGGCGTTCCAGGTAGCCATTGTATAAGGAGCATTGGCAGCATCAGCGCCATATAGTACATAAATCGATATCGCTTTATTAAAATTTGTTAAATCCGAATAAAGAACCAGTTTTTTCTGTGCTTCCAGAATTGTAGTTGTCGCCGCATTCACCTGAACCTGGGTGTTCAGATTCGTTACGACATTGGCATCCAGCACTGCTTTATAGGTCGACCAGCCCGATTTAACCTGTTCTTCCTTGACTGCTGCTACTGCGGCATTATAAGCAGTCATATCCGACAATTTTACCAGATTCTTCTGAGCTTTAATGATGGCAATGGTTGCCATATCCACTTTTGCCTGTGTATCTTCTTCTGTTACCACATTGGCATCGACAACCGCTTTATAGGTTTTCCAAGAATCCGGTGTATAATCAGCTTCAATCGCATTACCCAAGGTATCATTGTAAACATCTAAATCAGCCTTCTTAATCAAGCTTTCCTGAGCCTTTTCAATAGCTACACTTGCCTCTGTAATTCTGTTTGCAAGATCAGCTTTTGTTACCACATTAGCAGCGACAATTTTCTGATACGCTGTCCAGGTAGCCATGGTATAGTCTTGTTCATTGACTTGTGCCAAAACTGAAAGATACTCGTCATAAGCAATCTTTGCCGGTGTTTCGACGATCATTATTTCGATGGCTTCCAGACGAAGACCTTTTCCTTCTGAACCAGATAAGGCTCCATCAGCAACCCATCCCTGCGCCCAGCCATTATTTTCGATGTGAGTTCGATATTTTACTGAGTAATCTGAGGCATTGGTTCCGGTCAGTCGAATCTCAATGGCTTCTAAGCGGAGCCCTTTTCCTTCCGATCCTGACATATCACCATTTGAAACCCATCCCTGGGCCCAACCACTATTTTGGATGTGGGTCTGATATTGAATATCCAAACCATCCGGTATATTTCCAGTCAATTCAATTTCGATGCCTTCCAGACGAAGACCTTTTCCCTCGGAGCCTGACAAAGTGCCGTCATTCACCCAGCCCTGGGCCCAACCCTCATTTTCGATTTGGGTGCGATAAGTGATTCCGATTACATCATCAGAAGCCGTTTTTGTCTCCTGAGCAAATACATTTGACGAAAAAGCGACACTCAAAAATAATAATGCTGATAAAATAGATAGACTAAGTTTCTTCACATTTAAATCCTCCGTAGATTTTATAAGTAACCAATTTTTATGGCCAGGTTATCGGTAAATTTCATATACCTGTTTGTTACAAATTTTACACCTCTTTGACTTTTTTTGCAATCTAATAAAACAAATCTGCATATTTCGGCTGAAAAAACCAGCCTGTCCGGAGGTTCGTGTCACCGAGTCCGGACAGTGGTTTCAAACGTTTCGGCATGGTGCCAATTGGCTATTTAAGGATTTTTAGCGTCGATTCCGTAGATTTCCCGCATGGAGCGGTCATGCTGCTTATCAATATACTGAATTTCGATGCTGTGTGAATTGTGAACAATCCGATCAAGAATGGCATCGGCCACAGTTGCTTCAGGAAATTTGGTGTACCAGCCGAGTGGGCCGAACTGGGAGCAGAAAATCGTGGAAACTTTTTTATGACGGGCATGGATAATCTCCAGTAAGTCCCTGGCTTCCGTTTCTGTCAGTTTGATCAGCAACCATTCATCGAGGATCAGGAGGGTGTATTTCTGATAGTGTCTGATCGTTTCTTTAAACTTGCCCTCACCCCGGGCAACCGCCAGTTCAGCCAGCAGTTCCGGCAGACGGATGTATTTTGTGGCGTAGTAGTGTTTGCAGGCTTCCATACCCAGAGAACAGGCTATGTAGGACTTACCCGTACCCGTTGCACCAGCAATAATAATATTATGTGCTTCCCGGATGTATTCACAGGTCGACAGGCGTTCAATCAGTTTTTTATTGAGCTTTCGTCCTGCCTGATAATTGATATCATTCACATTTGCCTGGGATTGATCAAAACCGGCCTTTCTGATCAGACGCTGCAGTCGGTTATTCTTGCGGCTGGTATATTCCCGATCAACCATCAGACCGAACCGGTCTTCAAACGGAATATCCGCCATAGAGGGGTCATTCAATTGCAGTCGGAAGGCATCAGCCATTGTTGACAGATGCATTTCGATGAGTTTATTGAGGGTGGCTTCATTCGTCATGATGCTTACCTCCATAATAGCTGGGTCCCCGGGTATACCCGTATTGATTTTCAACAGATGTCTCATGATTCTGATCTGGTTGATCGGACAGTTTATCCTGTCCGGTTGTGAGAATGTTTTTCACACTTTTATAACTGGGATGAGGCGTATAGGACAAGGCCTTTTTACAGGCGGCTTCCAGACGGTTGACCGAATATTTATCAGCCAGCTTCAACAGACCCATACAGGATTTGTATCCCTGCTGTTCGACCTTGAAGGAAGCAAGAATGGATTTGACCGTCGTAACGGTATGGGTTCCGATTTTCTGAGCCCATTCAATGAAGCGTTCACCATTCCACTCCAGATATTTCTGATGATCCTCGGGCATGTGCGCCTGAAGCGTACAGTACTGGTTGGAGCGGCCACGGAGGCGTTTGTGGGAGCAGATCCGCTGATTGTGGTAGAACACTTCGACAATCGATCGGGTCAGTCGTACATCCACTTCCTGTTTGATGTATTCATAAGGAACCGAGTAATGCATTTTGTCCACTGAAATATGATAATTGAACTGTACCGTGGCTTTTTTCCATTGTGACAATTCATAAGCAACGGGTGGTAATGGCGTGAGAAAAGGCTTTTCATCAGCAAAGTAAACACTGTACCGACTGCCCTCCTTTTTTTGAAAGGGCTTGTGATTGAGCTTTTCCAGCTGAATCTGTATTTCACGATTCAGTTCCTCGAGAGCGAAGAATTTCTCGTTGCGGATGGCCGCTGTAATCCAGTTGGTTACAACATTGACAGAACCCTCAACACCTGGTTTGTCTTTGGGCGCCCTCACTCTTGTTGGTAGCACGGCTGTATCATAGTATTCAGCCATTTCATAATAGGTTTTATTGATCTTTGGGGTTAACCAGTCGTCGGTCTTATCAACCCCAGTCTTAAGATTATCAGGTATCAGCATCCGTGTACTGCCACCAAAGTATTGATACATATGGATATGAGCGGTAATCCAGCTTTCCAGATCCATTTTAAGAAAGGCTTCCACATAGGCATAGAGACTGTAATTCAGAACCCCAACAAAAACATGGCAGGGGATCATTTCACCGGTGTCAGTATCGATGATATAAGTTGGCTTTCCAGCCCAGTCCACTTCAATCTGCTCACCGGGCTTGCGAGGAATATGCATGGTCGCACGTTTTTTGTCGCTGTACTTCTGATAATGGTGACAGAATTGCGTGTACATCAGTGGAATATCTTTATTTTGCCGACAACCTTCACAGTATTCATTCCAGAGAAGCTTTAACGTTACCCCACTGCGCAGCATTTCCTTATCAATGTAATCATAGTCCGGAAATTTGCGGTCCGATTTTGGGACGGATTTATCAGGAAATAATAATTTTTCCAGATCAGCATCCGTTGTTTCGGCCGCTAACGGCCAGATGATGTTGCAGGCTTTCGCCCGATCAACAACATCCCGAACTGTTTTTCTGGCACAACCACAGCTACTGGCAATACCAGTCTGGCTGATGCCAAGGTTGAACAGCCTCAGAATTTCACGATATTTGGTCATAAGAATGACCTCCTAAAATGGATTTACATCAGTTAACTGATGCATATATCCCTTATACCCTGATTGGAACCTGACCGGAACGGTTGAAACGAAAACCCGGAAGCGTTGGCACGAAACACCGAAACGACTGGAACGAATATCCGGTTCGGTTGGAAAATTCGACCGAAATACTCAAAATCATATTTTTACTTTTACCCTTTTATGCCATCCTTATCCTTAAAAACCTATCGTTCCAAGCAAAATCTGTGTTGCTACAACTTTCGGATAACACCAAAGCTAATCCCTGTCAGGCGTTCAATCTGTCTTATGGATAACCCTTGCTGTTTGCACATCTTGATTAAATCGTCGCGCAATTCCTTATTAAAACTTTGTATTTCAGCCGGATTTTGTACAGAGGCAATTTCTTTGATAAACGCTTTTGCTTCCGAATCGTTCCATCTAATGTGATCGTCATATTCTAAAACGTGCGTATCAATTTTATCAACGCTAAATTCTTTAAATAAACCGACTGCCGTTTGAGTATCATTAGAAAAAATTCCAAGTCCAGGTTCGATTTTGCAAATATCCTTTTTATTAGCATATTCATTATAACTGCACCAGCGATATTCGGACAATTCTTTCGTAATACCTGCTTTTACGGGGTTGTGATGGATATAACGTATTACCGTTAAAAAATAGCCATCATCCTCTACTGCTTCACTTTTATACCGATCCTGAAACAAGTGTCCTCGCCGATTGTATTTCCAATTATACCAATAAACATAACTTGATCCGACTCGTTTAAATACCGTTCCCAAATCTTCATTGCCTTCTTTTATTAGCAAATGGACATGATTGCTCATTAAACAATAAGCATAAATTTCAATTCCACTCATCTCCTTTTGTCGCGTTAGCGACTCTAAGAATTGGCTATAGTCTTCTGCATCTTCAAAAATAATTTGACGGTTGATCCCCCTCATGATTATATGGTAGATACCGGTGCTACTTTTCAATCGGGCTTTTCTCGGCATGACTTCTTTTCACTCACCTTCGATTTATTTACTCCATTATAGCATCTTCATTTATTTAATGCAACACAACAGAACCGTCCCCTTGTGCTCTTTGCAATAAAGAAAAGACGACCCGAGTTCTGAAGAACCCGAATCGTCTCTTTCCTCTGTCTCTAAATCATACAGCTTAATAAGTTAAGTTGTATAAGTTAAATAACAGGTCATTGTAAATTTAAATTAATTTGTAAGATCTACTGATAATGCTAAAGCACCTGTTACCGCTATATTGACGTGATCGCCAACAGTTAAGTTAGTATCAAATTGTGCTTCTGTAGCTGTACTACCATCGATAGTATATGCAATGCCTTCATCAAATGTAACTGCGTCAGCATATTTTAATACTACGTTACCAACAGCAGTTTGTACTACCATCCATTGTGCGTCTGTATCAACTGCTACTACTGTACCAGCATATGTCGAAACGCCACTTACTAATGTATTATAGAAGTACACTGCTAGGTCAGATCCTGTTGCAATGCCTGTTGCTTTTGCATTCACATCTACTTTTTTAGCGTCTTCACTGATAATGTCGATTGTAGCTGTTGCAGCAGCACCAACAGATGAAGCTGTCGTGTATGTTGCTGTAGCGCCTGCAGCTAATGTTTTAGCTGCTCCATCATTAACTGTGATCGCTGTTGTTCCATTATTTTTAATGGTCCAAACAACATTTGTTGCTGCAGTTGTAGTAAATGGATTACCTGCTTGATCAAGTAATGCATAAGTTATTGTTCGAGCTGCTGCATTAGGTGCAATATATGCTGCTGTTCCAGCTGCATTTAATACTCCAGGTGCCTCAATTGCAGAGAATTCACCTGATGTTAATGCACTTGAGGAAACTGTGTATGCTACATCAGCAATAGAATCTAATGCTTCTCCAGCATCCATGACATTATTACTATTTAAGTCATTAAACAACTGTACGGTTACGGTAGCATTACCGTTTACTGCTGCTGCAGTTACAGTGATACCATTTGTTGTACCAACAGTAGCACTCATGTCTAGTGAATCAAGAACCTGTGCAACAGGTGCAGCTAAAACATGATTAGTATCAGTTACAGTCAGATTTGCTTTTACACCAACTGCTGCAGCGGCCGCTAGATTAATTGGGGCACCATCTTGATCTACAATATCAAATTTCAATGCTCCTGTTTCAGCTGCTGCTGCTACAGTTTCACCCTGAGCTAAAGTAGTTTTTGGTGTTCCAGAAACTGAAATCAATGTTGGTACTTTTGCTGTATTAACTGTAATTGCAAGAGTAGCTGTTCCAGTTGAAACTGGTGTTACAACATTCGCAAAAATAGTTGTAGTACCTACAGATACTGGAGTTACTGTAATTTCATTAGTTGGAATGTTCCAAGCTACAGTTGCAACTGCTGGATTTGAACTTGTCAGGACAACATCAGCTGTATTCCAACCTGGTCCTGGTACTGTAAGTTCTTCACCAAATTGATCTTTTACAGTGAAAGGAATCACTGCAGCAGTCCCAATTCTGATTGGATCTGTTGGTAATGTCATTGTGACTGTGGCCGTATCTGGTGCTCCAACTACTGTAATTGTTTTAACAATGATATCACCTGTTGCAGGATTTGTCACTGTTAGTGTTGCTGTACCAGCAGCACCTAATGTTACAACTAGGTTTCCATCTGCATTTACAGCTACAGATGTGAAGCTTGCACCTGTGAATACTGGGAATAAACCATCAGCTGTTGGCACGCCTGTTGCCCAAGCTGCAGCTGTTAATTCTGTTGCTTCGCCGAAGTTATCAAATGCACTTACTGGAATAACTACACCAGCTAGACCTGTTACAAAGCGAGTTGAACCTTCTGGTAATACTGGTTCTCCTAATGTAACGGTTCCTAATGTGATATTAGATACTGTAACATCTTTAACAGCTTTAATTGTTGGATCAGAAGTTAAGTAAGCAGTTATTTTAACAACATCATTTAACTCTGTATTTGTGAAATCTAGATTAGCAATACCACCAGCAACATTTACTGTTCGTCCAGATGCTGTAGTATTAAATGCTGTTACAGTGATAAGTCCTGGTGCGACTGTCATTGTATCACTATATTGGTCCGTAACTACATAACCAATTGACTGAGCAGCTGCATCCATAACGCGTGCTGTTGTTAACTGCATTGATGTCGCTTTTTGAGCTACAACTACTGCAGTTCCTACATTTTTACCTGCTGCAAATTCGATACCTGAAGCAGTTACTGTGTAAGTTCCTGCAATTAGGTTAGCAGATCTTGGTAATGCTACGCTCTTACCATCTAAAGCCCATACTGGAGCTAACATAGTAGTAACAGTTGTTCCTCTTTTAACATCGAAAGTAATTTTAGCTTGGTCAGCTGCGCTGATAGCTGTGTTGAATGTTACTTCTAATGTATTAGCATGAATAGCACTTGCGCCTGTTACGCTAGGTACTTTTACTAAAACATCAGTTTGTGCTGCTACGATCGCTGCTGTAGCTGCATCAACTTTTGATTGTAAATCAGTTGCAACTGCAGGATTAGCTGCTACAACTGCTTGGTAAGCGGTCCATGAAGCTGCTGTGTAATCAGCTTGAGTTACAGCTGCTAAAGCTGCGTTATAAGCAGTTAAATCAGCTTCTTTTTGAACAATCTCAATTTGGATTGCTTCTAAACGTAAAGCTTGTCCAACTGTACCTGATGTTGCGCCATCATAAGACCAATCAGTTTCCCAACCAATATTTTGGATTTGGGTTTTGTAACGTACAGAATAATCTGATGCGTTAGTACCGGTTAATTTAATCTGAACGCCTTCTAAACGTAAGCCTTTTCCTTCAGATCCTGACATTGCTCCGTCAGAAACCCAACCTTGAGCCCAGCCTTCATTTTCAATCTGTGTTTGGTAAGTAATACCTAAACCAGCTGGAAGTTTGGTGTTGTCGATCTTGACTTCAAGACCTTCAAGACGTAAGCCTTTTCCGACTGTACCGGATGTTTCTCCATCATTGACCCAACCTTGAGCCCAACCTTCATTTTGAACATGTGTTCGATAGGTTACGCCATCAACTTGCGTATCAGCAGCAGTTGTTACGTTTCCACCGAATAATCCTACAAACGAATCCCAAGCTGAGTTTGTTTTTTCAGCTGCGAATACATTTGAAGAAAAGACCATGGAAAGCATCAGCAATGCTGAAAGAATTTTTACTGCAGTCTTCTTCATACTTTAAATCCTCCGTTGTTAAAATTTTGTTTTTTTTTACCTGGAAGTTCCAGCAATACTTGATGTAATCGCCTAAAAATTCCAGAGCTTAATCTTGCTCCATATTGTTGTTCTATATTTACGGTTCGAACTGTCCCTCTTTCCTCCTTCCTAATTTTAAGCTATGCGAACCATCATTGCCAGTAAAAAGGCTGGTCCGCCAATACAGTTGAACGGTAAACCTAGAAAGAGCGTTCTTGTATGATTCTACACCTTCTTACAGTTATTTGCAATAAATATCGGTTGTTTTTTGAATAAATTTCGTTACAATCTGATTTACAATCCGATATTTTATGCGTTCAACTCACAAACTTGACATATTCTAATATTTTGTTTTTACAATGTGATAAACTCGTTCATTTTCTGGCCATACTAACGGTATTTTTCTGGGCAAGGCTTTTTTTCTCTTCGCTGACCCAAATCAACTCCGTTCATTATATAAACTGCTGGATTTAATCCTCGTTTTTTGACTCTATGTGTGGTTAACGCTGATGACGGGGGTTTTATTGCATGGGATTTTTATTTTTTTAGTTTTTATTTGTGACGCGGGTGTGCCAATCTAGATCGAGTTGCGGGCGATTGATAATACCCAAAGGGCAGACCCTCGCCCCTACGAACTGGCAATATACAGAGTTGCCCGGGCGTGACATGGGGACGCGACGGGATGTCATCTCTTAGGAGCTGACACGCCGTATCGTCCCCTTGTCACACCCTACCTATTGAATTGTGGTGGGGTCTTCTGGGGTGGTGATGGTAATAACCGTTTCGTTTGGCACTTCGGTTTTGGGTAATTCCAGGGTGGTCTTTTCACTTTCAATGTTTTCCGGTTGTTTCTCGGCTGGCTCAACTGGAGTTACCGGCTCGACTGCCGGCGTTTCGGTAATTACCGGCACCACTGGTTCAGTCGTCATGGTTTCTTTTTTTACATCATTTGTTGTTTCCGTCGTTGGTTTGGTTTCACTGGTGGGTGTTTCTACCGGTGTTACGGTTGGTGTTGTTGTGGTTCCTTCGACCGGCGTACTGATACCTTTGGTATCCTTTTGTGAGTCATCCACCTGAATGACATTGGTCAAATCCACTGATTTGTCTTTTGATACCTGCAATAAATCGGTCAGTGACATGGCTGCCAGCGATTCCATTGTCAATGAACTGTCGGCGACGACGAGTTCTTTCATGACATTTAATTTACCGGTGGACACGTTGTACTGTTCAGCCTCGCTGAGGGCTTCCTGATCCGGGGTTACCGATTGTCTGACCACGGTGGCGGTTAAATTTTCTGCTGATGCACTATCGACAATGACCTGATTAAGCGAGACAGCCATGTCGTTGGCTTTGGTGGGATTCTGGTTTTCAACCGATACCATCACAACGTTCTTGCTTTCATCCAGATAGCCATTCTTGATCATGCTGGTGATAATCACACTGACGGACTCTTCCAGATTGCCCTGATTGAGATTCTCTTCATTAAGGATCTCCTGAACGTCCTGATCATAAGCTTTTACTGACAAGATCTGTTTGTGCTTATTGGCGACAATTTCGACACTCTGATTTGCATCCAGTGCGATGATACTGTCTGGCGTTTTAAACTCAAGACACCAAGCCGATACGCAGACCAGTAAAACCAGACAGCTGGCAAAGGCGGCCGATACCGGTTTGAAATATTTGGGCATCCGGTGATGCTTTTTTGCAGGAGTCTCTGGTTGCCGGGTAATGTAATCATGCTCAGTCATTTTGACCACGGGCATGGCAGCCAGTTTTTCAAAATCCAGAGCGGGAGCCTGATTAATGCTTCGCTTAAGGGATTTCTCTATATTCAGTTTTTGTTCGTTGCTCACTATAACACCTCCTGTTCGGTGAGATATTTTTTTAATTTTTTTAAACCGCGATGGTATTTTGATAAAACGGTGGAAAGTTTCATTTCCAGGTTGCTGGCTATTTCCCGGTGAGTAAACCCGGAAATGGCGTGTAAAAGAATGATTTCGGTTTCTTCGTCACTGAGTATTTTTAAAGCGGCTTGAAGAACCAGACGGTCTTCATTGTCAGTGATATAAGCAAAATTCATGTCATTTTCCAGATCAGTTACTTCGATACTGCTGTCATTTTTTTGTTTGAAGCGGAGTTTACTGATGGACAGATTCCGGGCAATTGTAAAAACCCATGCCATGGGCTTTCCCATTGGTTTGTACAAATGAGCGGCGGCTCGAATCTTTAGATAAGTGTCCTGAACCACGTCCAGGGCATCATCGTGATTTTTGAGGGTAGATAAAACAAACGCATAGACTGTTCGCTCAGTCAGGCGATAGAAATCTTCAAACGCCGCCATATCATTCTCGGCAATTCTTGAAAATATGGCTTCGTCGATTATTAGTTTTTGGTATCTATCAGATTCTATGTTTTCTGGTACCACCATATTCAAAAATAGATTCATCAGGTATAACCCCCAACATTATATTAACGCTTTGATCAAACGTTTTATTGCATGGCATGTGAATAATTGTTTAAATTTTTTTCGCGCAGGTGAACGGTTCTTTTGTGCACTTTTTAATGAATAAAACAGAAAGCACAAGAAGAACCGTCCCCCTTTGCTTTACTTTATTGATTGGCGCACTCTATTATCGTCGATAATCTGGTGAATTGCAATATGTGGCATGTTATGTGCCCTATATTTTTGTTTTTTCTACATTAATTATAGCATATTTGGATACAATTTTCTGGAATTTTCGTTTATTTTATAATTTTAACACACGACAACTTATTGAAACTTGTGCATTTAAACAAGCAGGCAACAGCTTCCTTCCTTTAAAAGAACAGAGGGTAGTTATAAAGCGAAAATGATCTAAACATTCAGCTTAAATAGTTCAGTCGATCATTGGTTGGTTCCACCAATGCAATGCTGCTGATCATTTTGATTTTGTGTTTTAAATAGTAATTTATGGTAAGCATGTTTTATTTATCCGTGTAGATGATTATTTTTTGATTCATTTTTTTCAGTTATGATCATTTGTGATTATATCGTTGTGCATTTTATCATCAACCATTATAATGAAGCTGAGGTGAGTAGCATGATCAATGAAAAAATTAGAGGCTTAAAAAAGCAAACTGGGCTAACTGCTGTTGGCTTGTCTGAAAAATCCGGCATCCCATTGCCGACGATTCATAAATTATTGTCTGGGGAAACAACTAATCCTAAATATGAAACCTTAACGGCTGTGGTTGAAGCACTGGGCTATCAATTAGATTTAAAACCGCTTAAAAGGGAAGATGAAATTTCCTATTCGGACCGGGAAATCCAGCTGATTTCGTTGTACCGACAATTATCTGAGGATGGACAAACTCTTTTTAATGGAAATCTGCTTCAATTTATGCACTATGAAAAGCGACTTAGTAAAAATAAAGCGGCTGCTCCGATCCGCGAGCTGCCCCTTTATTTGCTGCCTGCTTCGGCCGGAATTGGCAGCTACCTGGATTCAGATCAGTACGAATTTAAGCCCTTTCCCGCTGGAGCAATACCATCCGGAGCCAAATATGCGATCCGGGTAACCGGGGACAGTATGGAACCGGCCTATTATCAGGATGAGATTGTCTTCATTGAACCGGCACCGCTTCTGGATGAGGGTGATGTGGGGATTATCGTGATTAATGGCGAGGGTTACATTAAGCAATACCGGGACGATCGATTTATTTCGTTTAATTCCAAATATCCACCGATTGTACCCGGTGAATTTGATCAGGTCCGGATTGCCGGGCGGGTGTTGAGCAAATTTAAGGCGGAATAGGTGCGAATTTTTATCCCCTTGCCGCCAAGGTTTATAGGTGACTTTTTTTAATTGACGTGATAGAATGTAAGTATTACGGGAATATAGAAAGTATCACTTTTTCTTATGTACACGATGTCACTTTTAACTTGAATGATGTCTAATGGATAATTTTTTTTATGGAGGAGTTAGAATGGAAAAGAAATTAAGCTACACCGTCGATGAGCTCATTGATTTACATGTCTTGCAACAATTTCAAGATAGTTTTGCGAAAGCTTTGGGGATGGCCAGTGTTTCTGTGGATAACGTAAAAGGGACCATTACAGAGCCTAGTAATTTTACTGATTTTTGTATGAAATACACCCGTGGATCAACAGAAGGTAATAAACGCTGTATCGCCTGCGATATTGAGGGCGGAAAAAAATCAGGAAATACTGGTAAGCCAGCAGTTTATTCATGTCATGCGGGGCTGGTAGATTTTGCGGCACCAATCGTCGTGGACGGTGTGCAAATCGGCGCTATTCTTGGCGGCCAAGTTCTTGATGCTCCCCCAGATGAAGATAAATTCAGACGAATTGCCCGGGAAATCGGCGTGGATGAAGATGAATATATTGCAGCTTTACGAAAAATTACCATTGTCCCCCGGGATAAAATCAATGCAGCGGCAGATATGCTCTATGTTTTTGCCAACTCCATTTCAAAAATGGGACATCACAACCGGTTACTGGTTCATGAAACAGAAAACTTCCAGAATATTTCGGAAAATATGTTTGATAATATCCGTTCTGTAACAGAAGTCGTTAATAATTTCTCAGTTCAGATTGAAGCGCTGATTAAGGCCTCGGATGAGTTGCTGGAATCGTCCACTATCTCTAAGAATAAGGTTAAAGAAACCGATTCGATTCTTAAGTTTATTCGGGATGTTGCCACCCAAACCAATCTGTTGGGCTTAAATGCGGCGATTGAAGCCACCCGAGCCGGTGAATTTGGACGAGGCTTTAACGTTGTTGCGGACGAAGTCCGAAAACTGGCGGTTATGAGTGTGGATTCGGCCAAAAAAATCGAAAGCATCCTGGACAGCATTGTTGTAAGCATGAACAGCGTGGAATCTCAGGCTGCCAAATCGTATAAGATTATCGGTGAGCATCAGGCAGCGATGGGCGAGATTAATGAAAAACTGACCATGCTCAATCAAATATCCGATAAATTGAAGGTTGAGATTAATAATCTTAGAAATAGTATCTACTAGACTTTAGTGAGGCAAGCATAAATCATCCCCACATAATAATGAAAACAAATTTTAAGACCATTCTTTGTGAGTGGTCTTTTTTTTATCTCCAAATATAAGGCTATCTCAACGCAGACATTGTTATCTGATTTAAGATACTTTTGCTTTTGCGCGCGGGTACTACCCGCCCCTACGAACTAGTAATTAACAAAGATGTAGCAGTATGGCACGGGGACATTTCTCCTTTTATCCCTACGGGCTGACAGTTGTACCGTTCCCATTTCATACCCTATCTCGTGGCATCTTTTTTGTTTTCCTGCCATTTAATTGATGTAACACAATTTTATGAAAGGAGGTTTATCGGGTGAAATGAAAATAATTTTAGACGATCTGCCCCAGTGCTTTGCTGTCATAGGATCGGCTCTGGGTTTTCTTTTAGGTGGGTTTGATGGGTATTTGTATACCTTGCTGGGCTTTATTCTGATTGATTACCTGACTGGTATTCTAGTGGCAATCGTTTTGCGGCAGGTATCCAGCGAAATTGGTTTTGTCGGGATTTTAAAAAAAATGCTAATCCTGGTGATGGTTGCTCTGGGACATCTGCTTGATCAAAACCTGTTGGGTGGCGGTGCGACGATGCGGACAGCGGTGATTTTCTTTTATGCAGCCAATGAGGGAATCAGCATTACGGAAAATTTGGCTAAACTGAATTTTCCCATTCCGGCTAAGTTGAAGCAGGTTTTGGAACAATTGCAGGAAGAAGAATGAGTTGGGGGTGCAGGAGAGTGCGGGCGATTAATACAGACCCTCGCTCCTACGCACCGTAAATTGGAAATTTAGCTATAAATTTTATGGCACCTTTTTCGGGTTTGTTCCATTTATAGAGTATACCAGATGAAAGGAGGTACACACAATGCCAGTAACGACTAATTTTGTCAGTAACAAGGTCCAGGTTCGCTCGAACTATGGGATGGTGGATGGTAAAGAAGTGATTAAGTCCAAAACTTATTCAAATCTGAAAGCATCGGCTGCCAATGATGATATTTATGCTGTGGCTGAAGCACTTGCCGGTTTGCAGGTTCCCACCATGGAAGAAGTAATCAAAGTTGAAAGCACCCTATTGATTCCCGGTGTTTAAGAACACCCAGCTCAATTTAGAAGAAAGGAGGTAATTGAATATGGCAGATATTAAAGCAACCATGGTATTTCAACGTGCGGATGGTAAAAATTCCAGTATTTCTGTATCAGATGCTGATCCAGCAGTGACTCAGGCTGAACTAAACACGGCGATGGATTTGATCCTTGCTAAAAATGTGTTTGCACCGGATAACATCGCATTGGTAAAAAAGGTCAGCGGTAAGCTGGTCAGCACTACCACCAGTGATTTCGAAATGACGGTTTAGATTGTGAAGCGAGGGGGGAACCCTCGCTTTTTTAGTGGGGACGGAGATTAACGAGCGACTATGATGAAAAATTGCAGCGATGCCCTACTATTTAGTATTTTAAATTTAGGGTTGAAAAGTGATTTGAAATCATATATAATAGCATCAGAACATATGTTCTAATTAATTGAAAGAGGTGACAATGTGGAAAATAATAAAATGGTTCTTTTGGTTCGGGGAGCCAAGCAAAAAGACCCCCGATGCCAGCTGGCTTTGATTGATGGGTTTCGGCCCTTAATGCTGTCAATGATTCGTCGTTATGTTTATGAAGCGGATGCTCTTGATGATTATTTAAATGAGGGAACCGTCGTTCTGCTCAATTCGGTGGAATCTTTTAATGAACAATTGGGTATTCCCTTTTCTGGCTATTTGAAAAAAGAATTATTTTATTATTTTGTCAATGTTGCCAAAGGACACCAGAATTTATATTCGTTGGATTCATCAACTGGAGATGAGGATACGTTTTCTTTATTAGATACTTTGGCTGATGGTGCAGATATTGAAGGTGATTATCTACATGCTGAAGATTTATCGATGTTGCTACAGTATTTACCCCGGCTTAGAGAGCGACAGCGATGGATTCTTGAAGAACATTATTATAAAAATCGCAGTTTTCGGGAAATTGCTGCTAGTATTGGGGTCAGCTCCAACAGTTTGGTTAAACTGCACCGACGGGCAATTCAGGATTTGCGCACGTATTTTGGGTTGGATCTGGTGAATTAGAAAAACACCAGCCAGACGAACCCCTTCGTCTGGCTGGTGTTTTTTTGTTACCGAGTTGCTCGGGCATGAAAAGGGGACGCGACGGGATGTCATCTCTTAGGAGCTGACACGCCGTATCGTCCCCTTTTCATCCCCTATTATTTTCGTTTCAGGTCTTCAGCGATCTGGTTTAGTTTTTTCAAGCGGTGATAAACGCCGGATTTACCGACGGGAGGGTCCAGGCGTTCGCCCAGCTCTTTGATGCTGGCGTCGGGATAGTTTAGCCGGAGTTCGGCAATATCATAAAGATTTTTGGGTAAATTCTTTAAGCCAAACTGATCTTTAATGAGCATAATATCGGCCATCTGATCGTAGGAGGCGACAATGGTTTTATTGAGGTTGGCGGTTTCACAATTCACCTGTCGGTTGACATCGTTTCGCATTTCTTTGACAATCCTGATGTTTTCCATTTCCAGGAGACCCCGATGAGCCCCAATAACACTGAGAAAGTCGGCTACACTGCTGCCTTCTTTGAGGTAAAGTACCCAATGGGCTTTTCGATGAATGAGATTTGACTTGATTTCAAATTGATCCAGAATGGTTTTGATACTTTGCAGATAGGCACATTGTTCGTTGGCCACTGCAGGGCTGCGTTCAATTTTTGTTTCGATTTTTTTATTAGCGATCGGTGTCTTCTTGCCAACCAATTCTAAATGGTAGGTTTTTTCAGGATTCGATACCGAACCACAACCTAAAAATGCACCTCGGATATAGGCTTTTATCTGGTTTGTCTGCTTTTTAAATTTTTCCGGCACCTGATTGGCAAAAAAAGCCTGGCCATTGGTGTTGTAGCTTAAAATCTGACAGTCCTCCAAGATTATTTTTGCCGTCCATGGTTCTTCAACCACCACCCGATAGGCCCGATGTTCTTTGAATTTCCTGGTTTTTTCTATTTTTATTTTCGGTTTAATCTGATACAAAGTTTTCATAAGCTGATAGCACCTGGCCGCAACCGAGGGGTTTTCGGTTTTGATACTGATCGCCATGGCTCCGTTTTCATCGACCGAGATGGTTGCCACTGATCCAATCATCCCAGATAGTTCTGCCCGCTGACAGACTTTTGATCCGAAGGGAAGCTTGGATAGATCTTTTTTTAATATGGCTGAAAATGTCATCGCTTCTCCTTTTAAATGTTCTATTTTATATAGGTATCAAAAATGCGGCGGGCCAGCAGGTCGGCATCGTGGCGAACATAGCCGTTTTCCATAATAACATAATCGTCCAGAATATATTCATAGCCTTCCAGATGGTTTTCCAATTCGACTACTGCGGCGTCACATTTATTATATTTTTGTTCAATGCTTTTGGGCAGGTTACCGGTATTGGCCACGACGTAATCAAAGAGTCGACCTTCAGCCTGATCCAGGTGGTCTTCAATGGTCCGGATATGGTCTTCCTGAGTATAATTACCGGTTTCTCCGGGCTGGGTCATGATGTTACAGATATAAAAACGCTTGGCGCGGCTGTCATAAATGGCTCTGGCAACGTCTTTAACCAACAGATTTGGAATCACACTGGTGTAAAGGCTTCCCGGACCAATAATAATCATATCGGCGTTTCTAATGGCTTCAATGGTTTCCGGCAGGGGCTTAATATCATTTGGTTTCAAAAATATTTGGACTATTGGACTGTTCTGTTCTAAAACAGCGAGTGGAATGGACGATTCCCCTTCAATGACTACTCCGTTTTCCAGGGTTGCCATCAACACCATTTGGGACAGGGTTACGGGCAAAACTTCGCCTTTTATCTGAAGCACATCCGAGGTTCGTCTAACGGCGTCGTAAAAATCGTGGCTGATACCATTCATAGCGGCCAGGAAGAGATTTCCAAAGCTTTGGCCTTCCATGCATCCTCCGGGAAAGCGATAGTTGAACAGTTCCTGCATGACATTTTCGTCGTCTGCCAGCGCCAGGATACAGCTTCTGATATCCCCAGGCGGGAGAATTCCAAGATCCTCTCTGAGTTGACCGGACCCACCGCCGTCATCGCCGACGGTTACAATAGCAGTAAGATTATCGGTATATTTTTTTAATCCGCGAAGGATAACAGATAGTCCGGTACCGCCACCAATGGCTACGACTTTTGGGTTTCTCACTTTTACAATATCTTTCAAAGTAAACTCCCTTATATATTCTTTCATATCCATGGAATCACATCCTTTATATTTGTTGTTGTCGCACAAGGGACGGTTCGTTTGTGCACTTATATTGAACTATTGAGGAAAGCACACAAAGAACCGTCCTCTCGTGTTTTTCCTACCTAACGTTCCTTTTTATAACCTACGCTAACGGTCGAGTCGGTTTCTTTTAATGTCGCGGTGTTTGAGGCTGGTTTCGTAGCCTTTTTCTTTTAGTGCCTTGTTTAAAAGATAGGCATAGGTGACCGATCGATGTTGGCCACCAGTACAGCCGATGGCAATTTCGACAGTATTTTTTGATACGGTCGAAAACTGGGGAATGACAAATTCCATCATATCCAGCAGTTTGTCATAAAATATCTGAGCTTCCTGAAAAGACATGACATAATCTCTGACTACCTGATCCTCCCCGGTTAGATTTCTGAGTTCCTGTTTGTAGAAGGGATTTGGGAGAAATCGGACGTCGAAAACAAAATCTGCGCCCATGGGACTTGCATACTTAAAACCAAAAGAGTATATCTTCACTTTGGGTTTGGAATCGTCGCGATTATTTTCGACCAATTTTTTAAGTTCTTCTTTGAGGAATCTAATTTTCAGATCCGATGTATCGATCACATCATCAGCAAGTTCCCGAAGATTTTCCAAACTTTTTCGTTCCCGCTGGATCGCCTCCAATAGATTACCGGAAGTGTGAATCAGAGGATGATTACGCCGGGTTTCCTGATATCGGGACACCAGCACATCATCTCTGGCGTCTAAAAAGATCAGTTTGATGTCCTCTTTCATGGCCTTATATTCGTTGTATTCTGCCAAAGGGAAATCTTTTCCCTCTAAAAAGACGTCACCCCGGACATCGGTCACCAGCGCTATTTTTTCAATTTCGGTTGCTGATTGCTGACATAAATTGATGAAAGTCACAATGAGTTGGGGCGGGATGTTTTCGACACAAAAAAAACCGAGATCTTCGAGAATTTGTATCGCTTGGGATTTTCCGGCTCCTGACATACCTGTAATGATAATGATTTTCATGACTTTCTCCTTTTTTGTGATGAGTTCTTCACCTATGGAGGACTCATTTTCCGTTATTAAGATTGGTTTATGCGGTTGCGGGACGTTTCGTTTGTCATACGGAATCGCCCGGTCATGACACGGGGACGCGACGATTGTCATTCTGAATAGTAGTGGGCTGACATTCGTATCGTCCCCATGTCATGCCCTATCTGTATCTCGTGTATTATTCTTCGATGTTGATGATCCGGCTGATGGGGATGCCCGAGGTGTTGATGGTTTCGGGCGTGTTGCGCATATCACCCAGAGCGTGAATGCTATGGGCATCGCTGTTAATAGCAAAGTCTACCGGATATTGCATAGCAATTTTAATTTCTTCAGGGTTTAGATGGTCGTGGCGAGGATTGATCTCTAGAATGACGCCGTTTTCGGCAGCCGCTTTGGCCACCGGTTCGATATTAATGGGCATTTTATCTCCGGGATGGGTGATCAGTTTAATGTCATGCCGCTCCATCATTTTTATGTAGGTGCGGGTATTCATATCAACCACATATTTTCTTAGAAATGGCAGCACCCGAGCAGCATAATTGGGAATCGCAAAGACAAAAATATCTTTAATACTGGCTGGGAAATAGCCGTAGTGGTACCCGGCTGAGATCCAGTCGCAATATTTTTTTTCTTCTTCCTTAATATCAATGTTGCCGGCTGCCCCGGTAATGTTGGATTCGACCGAGAGATAGATGTCAATGTCGTCGTATTTCTTATTGAGTTCATCAATTTCTGCTCGCATTTTTGCAAAATGTCGTTTTCGCACTCCAAAAACCGGATGGCTACGGCCATGATCGGAAATGGTGATGGCTTTCAGG
Organism: uncultured Acetobacterium sp.; assembly: GCF_963664135.1. Lineage (NCBI taxonomy): Bacteria > Bacillati > Bacillota > Clostridia > Eubacteriales > Eubacteriaceae > Acetobacterium > uncultured Acetobacterium sp. The sequence goes on from NZ_OY760905.1 coordinate 1,506,815, forward strand.
CCAATTTTACGACCCTGTTCCACCATCTCAGCGATGGTGTTTTTGCCATGACTATAGGTTGTATGGGTATGCATATCATGTGTTATTTTCATTGGTTTCTAGTCGTTTCCGATGACGATGACTTCGGTTTTTAGATCGACGTTAAATTTTTCTTTGACACCGACTTGAATGGCATGGATGAGATTGAGGATGTCGCTGGCGGTGGCACCGCCTTTGTTGATAACAAAGCCGCTGTGCTTTTCAGATACCTGGGCTCCACCAATGGAATACCCTCTAAACCCGGCATCTTGTACCAGTTTGCCGGCGTAGTAGCCGACTGGTCTGCGAAAGGTGCTGCCAGCACTGGGATACTCCAATGGTTGTTTTGTCTGTCTTTGGGTGTTTAAGTCGAGCATTTTTTCTTCAATGGCCTGATAATCGCCTTTTTTCAGTTCAATTTCAACGCTGACCAGAACCCAATTGTGTTGTTGCAGAATGCTGGATCGATATCCAAAAGCACATTCTGAATTGGGAATGGTTTTCAAGCTGCCGTCTTCGGTGATCACCTGAATGCTTTTAATGACACCCTTCATTTCGCCGTCATAGGCACCCGCGTTCATGGTAACAGCTCCGCCCAGACTGCCAGGAATACCGGATGCAAATTCCAGGCCAGTGAGTTTTTCTTCCAGGGCAATAGTGGCCAGATCTTTCAGGCTAATCCCCGGTTCAGCAATGAGAGTTTCACTTTCAGTATTAACATGACTCAAGGCTTTGGTATTGATGATGATTCCGCTGTAGCCACCATCTCTCACGATGAGGTTACTGCCATTACCCATAATATAGAGGTTTTTTTGTGATTTCTTGCAGATTGCCAGTACTTTTTGTAATTCTTCTTTTGATTGGGGCATTAAAAAAAGGTCTGCCGGACCCCCAACCTTAAATGATGTATGGTCTTTCATGGGTTCATTTTCTTTTATATTTTCGATGGCCATGATGGCTTTCAAGTTATTGATTGTATTATTCATATCATTATTCCTCTCGCACAAAGTCCCCTTGTGCTTCCGTCTTTTTTTATTGTTTGTGTTTAATAACATCTTCATAATACCATTATTTGTCTGGATTCGCCACAAAAAAAGACCCTTTACGGGTCTTTTTAAGAATCTTTTATTCTGCTACAGCACAGACAGTGGCGATGCAGATCTGCGCTACTCCGGCTTCCAAAAGGGTGGCACTGGTTTCAGCCAGGGTAGCGCCGGTGGTCAGTACATCATCCACCAGCAGGACAGTTTTGTTTTGAATGGTGTCGATCTGTGCTACCGTAAAGGCCCCGGTGAGATTCCGTAATCGTTCTTCCCGACCCTGACCAATTTGGTGAGGGGTATCCCGACTGCGGATGAGATATTGACTTCCCAATGTCAGTGCTTTTTTATTTACGCCAGCCTGATTGATCGCTTCCAGGATCCCCTGAGCTATTTTCTCACTTTGGTTATAACCCCGTTCTTCAAGACGATTGGGATGAAGCGGGACGGGGATGATCAGGTCTATTTCTTTGACCCAACTTTTTTTAGCCATAACCTGTCCCATTTGCGTGCCGACCCAGATACCCAGATGCGGACGGTCTTTAAATTTGATGGCATGAACTAAATTTTTCCCAATGGTTTCATAGCGCAGGTGAGCGTAACCGCCGGAAAACGGGAGATTGTGTTTTGCACAGGGCGTACACAATTGACGATCATGACGAAAAATCGGCCGTCCACATTTTACGCAGGTGGGATTGTTGATAAGCGGCAGTTCATCCTCGCATTGCCGACACAAGAATCGGTCGGTCACAAAAAGCACCTTGCCACAGATCGGACAGGTTCCGTTTTTGAGAAAAAGGTTGTGTTCGAGAAAGGTCAGGAGGATTTCTTTCAGGTTCATGGTTACCTCACGAGGGCATTTGATTTAGGTTTCGGCCCGGGCGTGACATGGGGACATTTCGAATTTCATTCCTATCGGGCTGACATCCGTAACGTCCCCAAGTCACACCCTACTTTACACCATCGGGTGTTTGATGTAGGCGATGATGCGGTCGCGGAGGGCGGTTTGGCGGTTTTGGGATTCGGTTGATTTGATCATCTGCCGGAACATATACTGGTTGCCCATCAGGATCAGCAGTTTTTTTGCCCGGGTAACGGCGGTATACAGGAGTTTTCGGTTAAGAAACAGCGGCGGGCCGCCAACGATGGGCATGACCACAACTGGGAACTCGCTGCCCTGGCTTTTGTGAACGGTCATTGCATAGGCGTGGGTGATTTCATCCATTTGGTCAAAATCATAGGTTACCCGCTTGCCATCATTAAATAAAATCGCAAACGATTTTTCGCGGTTGCTGATGCTTTCCAGAATGCCGATATCGCCGTTGTAAATCCCTTCGCCCTGTTCCATGGTATAGGTGTCGTCCCATTTGATCCGGTAATTATTTTTGATCTGCATGACCTTGTCCCCTTCCCGATAAATCACCAGGCCAAACTCGCGCTGGGCGGCATTTTCTCGGGGCGGATTGAGGACCGCCTGAAGTTCCCGGTTGAGATTGATAACCCCCACTTTGCCGTTTTTCATGGGGGAAATCACCTGAATATCATGGATACTGTCGAAACCTTTGGCAATGGGAAGACGGGTCGTCACTAATTCTAAAATATCCCGCAAGAGCTTATCGCCATCATTTTTATTGAGAAACAAAAAGTCACTGTCGTTGTTGATATCCGGAAACCGGCCATGATTGATTTCAAAGGCATTGACCGAAATCATACTTTCTTCTGACTGACGGTAAATCCGCTCCAGGCTCAACACCTTAACGGCACCGCTTTCAATGATATCCTTTAAGACGTTACCGGGTCCCACCGACGGCAACTGGTCGGCATCCCCAACCATAATCAGGCGGGTACCAGGCTGAACGGCCATCAGGAGGCTATCCATCAACAGAATATCAATCATCGACGATTCATCGACGATGATGGCGTCGACATCAAGTTGGTTGGTTTCGTCTTTGCTGAAACTGGGGAAATCGTCGTCCTGGCTATATTCATATTCCAGCAGTCGATGGATGGTTTTAGCTTCATTGCCAGTGGTTTCGGTAATCCGCTTGGCCGCTCGGCCGGTGGGGGCTGCTAGAACGGTTTTTAAACCGAGGTCTTTAAAAATCCGAACGATCCCATTGATGATGGTGGTCTTTCCGGTTCCCGGGCCACCGGTAATCACAATAACGCCGTTGTTCATCGCCGCGGCAATCGCTTCACGCTGTTTGTTGTCCAAAATAATTGACATATCCCGCTCGTAATCTTTGATTTTTTCTTCAATATTAACATTGGCAATTTTATAGGTCATCTGGCTGATTCTGGCCATCGAAAGAGCCGTGTTGTCTTCAGCCTCGTAGAGGTTTCGGGGATAGTAAACCCGTTGATCTTCGACATCCTCCTGGATGATTCGCCCCAACAAAACCAGCTCGCCCAGTTGAGCATTTATTTCGTCTTCGTCGACGCCTAAAATCCGGGAACTGGTTTGAATGAGCTCTGTTTCGGTCATATAGGTATTGCCCCGATTATAGCATTCACCCAGTGAATAATTAATCCCTGCCAGGATACGGCCAGGACTATTGAGTTCAAACCCCAGGTGGTTGGCAATTTGATCGGCAATTTTAAACCCGATCCCCCGGATGTCATCAATCATTTGATAGGGATTGTTAAGGAGAACCGAAATCGTGTCAAATTTGTAGGTCTTGTAGAGCTTCATGGCCCAGTTGGCCGAAATGCCATAGTCCTGGATCTGGATCATGATCTGCCGGACTTCCCGTTGCTCGTGATACACCTCTTTGATCCCTTCCAGGGTTTTCTTGCCGATGCCCTTGATTTCGGACAGACGCTCGGGGTTATTATCCAGGATATCCAAAGTTTCTTCACCAAAACGGGCGACAATGGCCTTAGCAGTTTTTTCGCCGATACCGGGGAGGATGCCGGAGGATAAGTACCGGGTGATCCCTTCGGTGGAAGTGGGGATTTCCATGGCATAAGTTTCCATTGTAAACTGGTCACCGTAATTTTTGTGTTCGGTCCAGTAGCCGGTCAGTTTGAGGTATTCCCCGTGATTCAGTTCGTCAAAATTACCCACTACGGTTACGAGATCGCCGTCGATGTCAAAATGAGCTACGGTGTAGCCGTTATTGCTATTTCTAAAGACGATGTGCTCCACCGTTCCCTTAATGCTTTCCATGTTTTGCTCCTGTGATTTACAGATTATTAGGTTAATTATAGCACAAAAAAAGACCCATTATTGGGTCTTTTTTATTGACTATATCGTTTTTTAAATGATTAAACCAATTTTGGTTTTTGTGAGTAAGTCGTATGCAGCAGGTGATGCGATTTATGACCATTCGGTTCGCCCAAATATTCTTCATAAATACGGATAACCGCTGGACTTTGGTGTGATTTACGGTATTTTGTGATTTTTGCATCTGAAACATACAAAGCTTTGGCTCTTTCAGCGCGAATATCAACATCCATTTTTTCTTTTGCTGGAACAATGGATTGACCGCCACCGTTAACACAACCGCCTGGGCATCCCATCAATTCGATGAAATGAGTATCAGCTAATTCGCCGGCTTTTAATTGTTTCATAACCTTATCAATGTTACTTCCGCCACTGGCAACGACTAATTTAACAGCCAGATCAGGTGTTACATCAACAGTTGCGGTTTTGATCCCTTGAACACCACGAACCATTTCGTAGTCAATTTCCTGAATATCTTTTTTGTTTAAGATATCAGCAAGTGTTCGTACTGCCGCTTCCATAACACCACCGGTAGCACCGAAAATAACAGCTGCTCCAGTGTATTCGCCATAGTAATCATCAAAATCTTCTTTTGGAAGTTTATCAAAGATAATTCTGGCTTCTTTAATCATACGAGCAAGTTCGCGAGTTGTGATTGAAATATCAACATCAGGAATTCCATCAACTTTTAATTCTTCTCGTTTAAGTTCGTATTTTTTTGCTGTACATGGCATAACTGAAACTACAACCATGTCTTTAGGATCAATGCCGTTTGTTTCGGCATAATGGCTTTTTAGTAATGCACCAGTAATCTGTTGTGGTGATTTACAGCTTGACAGATGTGGTAAAAATTCTGGGTAGTAGGTTTCGATGTATGAAATCCAACCTGGTGAACAAGATGTGATCATTGGCAGAACGCCGCCGTTGGTAACACGACCAAGAAGCTCAGTTCCTTCTTCCATAATGGTAACATCGGCACCGAAGCCGGTATCAAATACTTTATCAAAGCCAAGTCTTCTCAGGGCTGCTGCCATTTGATCGGTAACAGGTGTTCCCATTGGGTATCCGAATTCTTCACCCAAAGATGCTCGAACTGCAGGTGCTGTTTCTACGATAACAGTTTTGGTTGGATCGGCAATTGCATCCCAAACTCGCTGAATATCAGATTTTTCTTTTAAAGCGCCAACTGGGCAATTGATAATACATTGTCCACATCGGATACAGCCAACATCTGCCAATGATTTTCCAAAGACAGGTTGAACCTGTGATGTAAATCCACGGCCTACGCTACCAAGAACGGCAACATTTTGAACGTTTGTACATACAGATACACAACGCTTACAAAGAATACATTTGCTTTCATCTCGGACAATTGAGTCAGATTTATCATCAATCAATTTTCCCGATTTTTCGCCTTCAAAAGGAATTTCAGCAACACCTAAATCAGTTGCTAATGACTGTAATTCACAGTTTTCGCTACGGATACAAGTTGTACATTCTCTGTTATGGTTTGAAAGAATCAGTTCAAGATTTACGCGTCGTGCTTCTCTTACTTTTGGAGAGTTTGTTAATACTTCGATGCCATTAGCAACTGGGTAAACACAAGCGGCTTGTAAAGCTCTTGCTCCTGCAATTTCAACTAAACACATACGGCATGCACCAATTTCGTTAACGTCTTTCAGGTAACAAAGGGTTGGAATGTCAATATTACATGTTCTAGCTGCTTCTAAGATAGTTGTTCCTTCTGGAACAGTCATTTCTTGTCCGTTTATTTTAAAAGTAATCTCTTTCATTATTCTGATAACCTCCTCATCAAGCCTTGGAAATGGAGCCAAATGGACAGGCTTCAATACAGGCACCACATTTTATACATTTTGCAGTATCAATGGTATATGGTTTCTTCTTTTCGCCAGTAATCGCATCAGCTGGGCATTTCTTAGCACAGATACCACAACCTTTACATGTGTCTTCATTAATTTTGAAGTCTAACAAATGTTTACATACGCCGGCAGGACATTTTTTATCTTTGATATGTGCTTCATATTCGTCTCTAAAATAGTGAATCGTTGAAAGAACAGGGTTTGGAGCAGTTTGTCCCAGTCCACAAAGGGCTGAAGCTTTGATACCACCTGCCAATTCTTGTAATTTTTCAATATCTCCTTCAACACCTTTTCCGTCACAGATTCGTTCAAGAATTTCTAACATTCTCTTAGTACCAATACGGCAAGGTGGGCATTTACCACAAGACTCATCTTGAGTAAAGTCAAGGAAGAAACGAGCAACGTCAACCATACAGTTGTCTTCATCCATTACGATCAAACCACCGGAGCCCATCATTGAGCCAATAGCGATCAGGTTATCATAATCAATTTTTGTATCTAATAAAGAAGCAGGGATACATCCGCCTGATGGTCCACCGGTTTGAGCTGCTTTGAAAGCTTTACCGTTTGGAATACCACCACCGATTTCAAATACGATTTCTCGCAGGGTTGTGCCCATTGGGATTTCAAGAAGACCGGTGTTATTGATTTTTCCACCAAGTGCGAATACTTTTGTTCCTTTAGATTTTTCGGTTCCTACTGATGCAAACCATTCTGCGCCTTTTAAGATGATGGCTGGAATATTTGCATATGTTTCAACGTTATTTAAAACGGTTGGTTTTCCAAATAAACCTTTGTTTGCTGGGAATGGAGGACGTGGACGCGGTTCACCACGTTTACCTTCAATTGAGTTCATTAATGCTGTTTCTTCACCACACACGAAAGCACCGGCACCAAGTCGAATTTCAAGATCAAAACCGAAATCGGTATCAAAAATGTTTTCACCTAGTAAACCATATTCTTTTGCCTGGTCAATTGCGATTTGTAAACGGGTAACAGCAATTGGATACTCAGCACGTACATATACATAACCTTTAGCTGCGCCAACTGCAAAACCTGCAATCGCCATTGCTTCGATTAATGCATGGGGATCACCTTCTAATACGGAACGATCCATGAATGCGCCCGGGTCACCCTCATCTGCGTTACATGCTACGTATTTTACGCCGTCTTCTGATACTGCGTCATGAGCAAATTGCCATTTAAGACCGGTAGGGAATCCACCGCCCCCACGACCACGAAGACCGGAAGCTTTAACTTCATTAATAACGTCAACTGGTGTCATGGTTAACAGTACTTTTTCAAGTGCCATGTAACCGTCAAAGCCAATGTATTCATCAATGTTTTCTGGGTTGATAACGCCACAATTAGCTAACGCAATACGTTTTTGTTTTTTGAAGAATCCTAATTCGTTGATTGACAGTGGATGATGTCCATCACCTTTTTCAGTGTAGATCAGTCGATCCAGTGGACGACCTTTGACAAGATGTTCTTCAACCATTTCAGCAATATCGGTTGCTTCAACGCGGCTATAGAATGTACCTTCTGGGTAAACAATAACAACTGGTCCCAGTTCACACAAACCAAAACAACCGGTTGCAACAACTTCAACTTCATCAAGTATATCGTGTTTTACGAGTTCTTTTTTTAATTCCTTTACCAATACCATGGAACCAGAGGAAGTACATCCTGTGCCACCACAAATCAGTATCTGCGAACGTTTATATGCCATCTGCTCTTCTCCTCCTCAATTAACCCTTAACCGTTGGATCGATGACCTTACCATCAACCACAGTCATGGTATATTCATCAACCACTTTGCCTTGAGCCAAGTGTTCATCTACAACTCGTGCAACCTTTTCTGCGGTCATGTGCACATAAGTTACTTTGTCATTGTTGGCATCGTAAACTTCTACAATCGGTTCTAATCGACATGAGCCAATACATCCGGTTTGAGCAACAGTTACGTCTACTAAACCTTTCGCGTCCACTTCTTCCATCAATTTAACCATGACTGGTCGAGCGCCTGCTGCGATACCACAGGTTGCCATTCCGACTACAACACGGTAGCCATTTTTGCCATGTCGTAAATTGATTTCATTTAATTTTTTTTCACGAATCGCTTTTAGTTCTGCTAAGGACTTTGCCATAAATATCTTCCTCCATAATTTCTTCAAGACCCTCTTGTACGAATTCCCGGATCCAGTTAAGAATGTCCGGTTCATTTAAAGATTCGACATTCAGAGTCTCTTTAATTTCACGTGTATTAAAAACAAATAGTTGGTTATTGTAGTCGTGTTCATAGTTAAGATCAGTCTCTCCAAAAGACATTACCATGGTGAGAATCGTATCTGCCATATTCCCGAGGGGTGCACGGTCAATATGATCTCGCATAAAAGTCCCAACCACTTTTGTTCCAACCCCCAGGGTTGAGCTTATCTCGAAAAATCCGCCGCATGCTTCCGCTGCTGCTTTGAACAGGGATAAACCCAGTCCAACTCGTCGGGTTGTTCTGGTCGTAACAAAAGGATCAGTAATATTTTGAAGCCTATCAGCCGGTATTCCACATCCATCATCTTCGATGATAATGGTGAGTTCATTATTTGCCAAGGATTCAATAATCACTAATTTAACAAGCTTCGCCTGTGCTCTGATGGAATTCTGTGTAATATCTAATATGTGAAGGGACAATTCTTTCATAACTGTTAACTAAAATTTTTCTAGGATTCCTGGAATTTCATCTACGGTCAAACGTCCAAATACTTCCTCATTAATCATCATTACTGGAGCTAAACCACAGGCGCCAACACATCGTGTTGCATCAACTGACCATTTTCCATCTTCAGTTGTGTCACCAACAGCGGTTCCCAGAATGCTGTTAACTTTGTCAATAATTGGTTGGGAGCCTCTAACATAACAAGCTGTTCCCAAACAGATGCCAATTTTGAATTTTCCTTTTGGTGTAAGTGTAAATTGTGAATAAAATGTTGCCACACCATAGACTTCTGTTAAGGGGATCCCTAACTCATCTGCGATGGTTCCCTGTAGTGCAAGTGGTAAGTAGCCGTACTTTTCTTGTGTTTCTTGCAGAATTTGCATTAAACAACCTGGTACTTCTCTGTGCTCGGCGACTATTGCCTTTACTACGTCCAAATTTTCAACTGGTATTAATTCAGCCAATTTTCAAACCTCCTAATTAAATCGTGCAAACCTTTACGCATTGATTGCATATTTTCTAACGAGGTCATTATAACACATAACGAAATCTTTCGTTATATTAATAACAGATAAATTTTTTACTCTTTTTACACCAAAATTTAATGAAAACCTTTAACTTTTTTGATTTTTGAAGTAAAATTTCTACTCATTTGTTTTTTTTTCAAATAAAGTGTAATAATTTTGCACAAAAAAAGTAGGTATTTTTTTAAACACCTACTTTTGCGATAAACTACCGCACCGACCAATTAGCCTAAATAACGTATTAGCGTTTGCCGCTGCATGTCTGGTAGTTCTAAAAAATACTCCCGTTCGGCCATGTCTTCCAGTTGATGGGCATCGGAGCCATGAATAAACTGATAGTCTTTAAAAAACCGAAAATTGTTTAAGACATTCTCGAAAGTTTCCTTCTTTGAAACTTCACACGTCTTAATATCCAACTCCAGGGGAATAAAACCCAACGAGGCAATCAAGCTATAAGACTTTCGGTCGATATGAGCGGGAACCATGACGCCCCCGAGATCCGTGACAATTTGCCAGAGCTGATCCACGCCAATATCGGTGGCTGAAATAAGCAGCTTATCGACCTCACCAATGATGTTATCATTCTTGTCCATGATGTATTGGGGACCGAATAATGCTTTTTCATTTATAACATCCGGCAAGTGATCATAAATGATTTTATCCAACTCCATGGCCGCTTCCAGGGTTGGCAGATAAGCCAGAATATGAGCTTCTTCTTTGGTGGTGACTTCAATTCCCGGAAGAATACAAATCCCTTTTTCCAGTTCTTTTGCCAATTCTTTGGCAACAGCCATAATAGCCGGCAAATTCTTGGCGGTATTATGGTCGGTTACGGCAATAAAATCAAGTTCTTTGATAAGCGCCATATTGACAATGTTATTGGGAGTCATCTCTTCTTCTCCACAAGGAGACAAGACTGAGTGGATGTGGAGGTCTATGGCTACCTTTTCCATTTTATACGCCGGCGTTTCCTAGTATTTTACAGACTTCATAGGCATTGAGGCCGGTGATGATAACGGGAATGTCTTCGATGATCGCACGTTCTAATGTACTTTCTTCCACTTCAGCGCCTTCGGGAATGATGACACAGGTCATTTCAAGGAGGGTTGCCACTGCAATGATATTGACATGGGTCTGAATCGTTACCCAAGCACATTCGTTGCCGGCATTAGCCATAACCCAGCTTAATAAATCACCAACGTAACCACTTTTAATCACCCCTTCGATTCCAACCTGGGGATTGAGACACTTGAATTCTTTGTTTTCTAATAATTCACTAACCTTCATTCATATTCTCCTTTAAATTTGCATATGTTATCCATAAAATAGATTTGATAATCTTTCAGGTTGTTGATAAAATTCTTTACTGTCTAATGGTGACATTTTTTACTCTTTCTTGTTCAGGGGTTTTTCGGTGGGGTGTTCCACTTGCAATAGTTCATTGGTTAAAACTGAGAGATCTCTAACCCGGTCTTTTAAGACAAAAACGCAGTCGATTTCTTTGGCTTTTCCGGCCACGATATCTTCGGCTAGAGCCCGACAGCCTGGAGCGCCGCAGGAACCGCAGTCCAGACCGGGAAGTTTATCTTCCAGTATTTCGATTTGTTTCATTTTGGCAATGGCTTTATTGATGTCCTGATCCAAGGGAACCGGGCTTCTTGGCAGAATGCGTTCTTTAATGTGCATCATGCCAGAGTTGTAGATGCTTTTTACATATTCATCTGACATATGAACAATGGATGTCTGCTTCATTTTTTTGGCCCGATCCTGAATATACATTTTGGCCACATAATTATTCTCTACTGTCAGACAACCGCCGACACAACCGCCGATACAGGCCAGACCTTCGAAAAACTCAATGGTATCCAGTTTACCGCATTCGATTTCTTCCAGGACGTTGATGACGTTCTGGATACCGTCGACATGGAGGACATTTTTATTTTTAAGATATTCACTTTCGCCGCCTGAAAGTGCCCAGGAACAGGATTCGGGAGTCGTATTATGGATGCCTTCCTGAATCGGGCAGTTGCCGATGTGGCTGGAGAGATCGCTGTAAATATCTTTGATGGCAATGGCGCCATCAATCAGATCATATTTATCATATTCGGTGGTAGCCGGATTATTGACCATGGTAGCTTTTGCCGCACAGGGAGTAACAAAAAAGACGCCGATTTCGTCGTTTTTAAAATTGCCTTCTTCACGCAACCGTTTTCGCACCAGTCTGGCGGTCATGGCCATGGGTGATTTTAATCGACAAATGTTGTCAGTGAGTTCGGGAAACCGCACCTGGATCAATTTAACAACCGCCGGACAGGCGGACGAAATTAATGGTTTGGGATAGCGTTTAGCATGGTATTCATATTTGAGGGCTTGCCCAACTACCTCAGCGCCATAGGCCACTTCCACTACCTCATCAAAACCAAGGGCTTTAACGGCCGAAAGGATCTGCGTAATGGAATATTTCGGTTTAAATTGACCGATGATTGCCGGCGCCACTAAGGCAACCTTATATTTATAATTCTCCTTTTTTGAGAGGAGATCTGTTTTTGCCAGCTTGGCATGATGGGGACAAATGCGTATACACTCCCCGCAATCAATGCATTTCGACTCATTAATAATTGCTTTTCCACCTCGAACTCTGATGGCTCCGGTGGGACAGCTTCTGAGACAGGTGGTACATCCCAGACATTTTTCCTCATCAAGGTATACAGAATGAAGTAATTTTTCCATATGCCTACCTTCTTTCTGTTTAAACTAAAAATTTCATGACAATTTTTGTGCCTTTGCCAATTTTTGAAGTGATTTCAAAATTATCAGCATTATTCTTCATGTTGGGTAAGCCCATTCCGGCACCAAAACCCATTTGTCTGACTTCGTCACCGGCAGTTGACCAGCCTTCAGTCATGGCCAGGTTCAGATCCTGAATTCCCGGGCCGACATCCTCGATGGTTAAGATCAATTCTTTTTCGCCGACTTCCAGAATAATTTTACCACCAGATGAATGGATGGCTAGATTCATTTCGCCTTCATAGCCGGCAATGGATACTTTTCTGATAATTTTATTGGAAATTCCCAACTGTTGAAGGGTGTGTTTGATTTTTCTTGACGCTTCTCCGGCGGTTTCGAAATCGCCGCGTTTCACGTCAAAGATAAGTTCATAGCTCATCTAAGGTGAGCTCCTTTCAGACCGTTATTATAGAGAATGCCGCAGCTTTCGAAAAGAATATATTTGGTGGACATCACCATGAGATTTCTTTCTTTTGCCATTGCGATCATTTCCTGACTTGGCATTTTATTTCTGACAAAGATAATACTGTTCATGTTAGCCATATCTGCAGTGTTAAGAACCTGCTTGTTGACAAGACCAGTTAGCAGAACGGCGTCTTCTCTGGCAAAGCATAAAACATCACTCATGAGATCACATCCAAAACCAGACTGGACTTCATCGTTGAGATGGCTTTCTCCTGACAACACAACAGCTTCGAGAAGGTCTCTTACTTGACTTAATTTCATAGCACTTTCTCCTTCATTTAAACTTGTTACTATCATTGTAAAGGATTTCCACTATCTAAAGCAAGGTGTTTAGTTGAATTTTTGCATTTCTTTGACTAATCTTTATTAAAGAACTATTTTATGATAGGTCGCACCTAGCTTTTTAAGTTGAATCTCTTCGTCGTCATCACAGGTGAACAGAATGACCTGTCGCTTGCGGCTTAGTTCTGACAGCAGTTTAAGCGCCTGGGCTTTTCGTTGTTTATCATATCTGACAAAGGGTTCGTCTAAAATAAAAGGCATCTCATGGTTGATCACATCGCCAATTCCATAGCGAAAAGCGAAATGAACCTGATCCATCGTACCGGCACTTAATTGTTCGGCATTTTTGAAATCCCCACCTTGGGGATCAACCACCTTAAGTTTCATGGACTCATCAATTTTCACCCCTTTGTAATGTTGGGTGATGGATTCTAAAATGTTTCCAATGTTTTTGTTTAACTCTGGAGCCGATTCCAGATGACAATCTTTCTGGATTGTTGCCAGAATTTTAAGGGCCGCGTCGCAGGCCTTGATTTCAATATCGCAGGCCTGGATCTGGGCATCCAGAGATTTAATGGTTTCTCTTATTTCTACCGGCAAACCAATCCCGTCGGTTAAGGCATTGTTTTCCCCTTCCAGTCTGGCTATTTCTTTTCCTAAACGTAAAAGCTCTTCGGATTTTGGCGAGGCTTTTTGCCAGACCGTGTGTCCGCCATCTGTTTTGCCACCATTGACGGTTTCCAACAGATTTTCCAGGAGACGTAAATTACCGTTAAAGCGAATTTTCAGTTCTTCTAATTGTTGGCCTTTTTGACAGCGCTCCGCATATTCGGAAACATCTTCAACATCATATTCGGCCAGCTTTCTTTCCAGATCCCGCATGATTCCACGACGTTGTTCGAAAAGAACTTCAAAACCAGCCTGATGACGGGAAAGCTGAACAATAATCAATTCGCCTTCATTTTGCATCTGTTCCAGTTCTTTTTGGGTTCGGACGGCTTTTTTGTAGAAATTATCAAAACCGACTGCGTCTTTAAGATGATACTTGTTGAGAATTTCTTCCTGAATGGGAATCAGTTTTTTATTTTTCAGTACGCGTCTTTTCTTCATCGTCGCTGAAATACCAAAACTAAGTCCCACAATACCTACAATTGCCATCGTCACGCCAATGGTCAGAGATAAATTTTCCAGACCCTGACTGCTTCCCAGCAGGCCCATGTTAGCCAATACCACAAGGATCATGCCAAACAGGGTTATGGTTCCGGAAACAACGTTGATAATGATGTTGGTTTTCTTCCCAACCTCTTCCACTTCACTTTGTTCTCTTTTGAAAAGCTCATAATCTTCAGCAATGCTTTCCAGATTGTTACCAGCCATGGTTCGGCGTTTCGATTCTTCTTTTTGGCGGATGGTTTTCAGGTGTTCAGAGGAGTCGGCCATTTCCTTCTCAATATAATCCATTTGATCACTGAATCGCTCAACCTGATTTTGAATGGCTTTTAAACCTTCCAGAGTCTTATAAGTAAAGCCCTCATAGATTTCGTCTTCTTTGATTCTCTTCGCCAGCAGATTATTCTCTTTTTCCAGTTTGTTAATCTTTTCATAGGATTGCAGCAGCTCTTTTTTTCGCTTAACCACTGATTCCTGGGTTAAATACTCATTTTCTGCTTCGATATGTTTCATTTTCTTTTGATACAGGGTGATCTTTTCCTGATTTTCAGCCACTTTGGCATAGGCTTCTTCGGCTTCTTTTAACACGGTCCGAAGTTCATCCCGCTCCCGGATGGCAGCGCCAACCCGAGACTTACTTTGTCCAGACCGGCCAATGGTATTCTTTTTTTCTTCCAGGCGGCGAACAATTCCTTTAAAATTAATTTCGATGCCGCTGGAATTCTGCATCTCCATGTAAGAATCCCGGATTTCATCCTGGGCACCGGACTCGGTGTCACTATAAATCTGACGCATGTTAACGGTATTATTGTAAATTACCGAAGTCATTCCCAGTTTACCCAACGGCAGATTCTGGCGGATAACGCCGTCATATTTGAATTGATCATTGATTATTTTTCCGGTGTTGTTATCGTAAATAAACAGGTTGTCTTTTGCTCTTAAAAAATTCCGTTCTAAACGAATTTCCTGCCCATCCACCTCATAAACCAGAGAGCCACTATAATCAAACTGGTTCCAGGGCAGGTATTTTTCATATTCATCACTGAAAGTTTTCTTTTTTCGGTAGGGCTTGTAAAAGCCAAAAAACATTCCCTGAATAAAGGTCTGAATGGTCGTTTTTCCGGCCTCGTTACTACCATAAATCAGATTGAGCCCGGGTTCCAGATCGATGGTTTTATTTTCAAATTTTCCAAATGCCTTAATCGTCAAGGTTTTTATTTTCATTTTAAAACCCCCTCGCTGATCATTGCTTCAATGCTGTAAATGATGGCTTTTTTTCGCACTTCCGGTTCTTCGATCTTTCCCAAAGCTACCAAAAGTTGACCAATCGGATTTTTTTGATTCTCTTTGATCAGCAAGTCCAGATCTATATCTGGCTCTAATTGGGAAACATCGGTTTCGACATAGTAAAACGATTCTTCCAGGTCATCGTTAATCCACTCCAATTGAATTTCGGGATTGATGTATCCCTGAAAACGAAGTCGGTAGTAATTTTCCCGGCGATTGCCTTCGGTATCGCAATTGATCGCCTTTTCGATAATATCATGATACGAATCTTCCGGTGCAATCTGAATTTCAAGGGTTTCATATTTTCTTGACTCAATGGGATTAAAACCACTGGATGTGATATAGGCCTGATTTTCATAATCGGATTCCACCTGGGAGATTAAAAAACCCCGTTCTCCGGTTTCGCCAAAATTAAGCGGCACTGGCGACCCGCAATAGGCGGCTCCGCCTGGCGTGATGCCAGGTTTGTGGATATGTCCCAAAGCAATAAAATTAAACCCTTTCTTTTCAATCATTCTCAGATCAATGGGAAGATAGAGGCTTTGATTGGTGACTTCCCCGTGAGCCATTAATATATTATATCGGGTATCATCAAGTTTAATGGCATTAAATGATCGTTCCGGAAACGCCCGGTATTCGTTTTTAACCCAGGACATGCCATAAATTTCGGTATTTAATTCTTTTATATAAACGGATCTGAACACATCTTCTCTAAAGATGTGAACATTACTTGACCACTCAACTTTTTTATAGGGTGAGCTGTCGCCGTGATAATCGTGATTTCCGGTAATAATGACCACCCAGGTTTTTTCCAGGCTGGCAAAACCTTCAGCGGCTCTTTTTATATCCATGGTGAGGACATTAACACTATCAAATAAATCTCCGGCAATGAGTACGAGCGGAACGTCTTCTTCCTTTGCGTATGCGATCATATCGTCAAAGGCTTTCCATAGTTCTTTTCTTTTATTTTTACCGTAGTAGTTTCCTTGCTGTTGAAAGGTAAAGGGGCGACCTAAGTGAAAATCACCAGTATGAATAAAGGTTGTCAGCATCCTCTTTGCCTCCTCATCTATAAATTTTTGCTAATCTATCTTCTTAAACTATATTCTAAATTGGCAATTTGTCTTCTAACTGATTTTTTATTATATCATCTTTTTACTGATCTTACATTTAATTTTTATTAGAATTTGTATTTAAATGGACAAGCCACGGAAAAACGCCATTAAAAGATTAACTCTAAATGGCGTTTTGACTGGTTTAATCGATCGCGATCTGATATTTATTGATTTTACTGTAAAGGGTATTCCGCTGAATCCCCAAAGCATTGGCGGCCTGACTGATATTGCCTTTATACAATTTTAAAACCCGGGCAATATGTTCTTTTTCCACATAACAGATATCCAGCTTGCTCTTATCGACGGTTTCCAGACTTTCTTCGATAAAATCCAAGGCACTGTGTTCCCTGATCGTGTGGCTTTGACTGCGGGCTTCCTGATTGATATTTTCAATAAAGTACTTGGTCGGAAAGGATTCGGTATTGATCATCAGCTCAACCACATTTTCCAGTTCCCGGACATTTCCCGGCCAATTATAATTTTCTAAAACCATCATTGCTTCCTCCGAAATTTGAAATTCCGGTTTGTCATATTTTGCTGACAGATTTTTCATAAAATAGTGATACAAAATGTGAATATCACTTTTTCTTTCCTGCAATGGCGGTAAATAAAGCGGGAGCACATTGAGACGATAAAACAGATCTTTTCTGAATCGGCCCATTTCCACCTCTTTTTTCAGGTCTTTGTTAGTAGCAGCAATAATGCGAACATCAATGGGAATGGATTTTTGGCTACCGATTCGCGTGATTACATTTTCCTGAAGTACTCGGAGTAGCCTGGTCTGCATATCCAGAGGCATTTCACCGATTTCATCCAGCATAATGGTCCCATTGTTGGCCAGTTCAAATTTACCGATGTTGCCACCTTTTTTAGCCCCGGTATAAGCGCCTTCCTCATAACCAAAGAGTTCGGACTCAATTAACTGATTGGGAATAGCACCGCAATTCAGGGCCACAAAAGGTTCATCCATCCTTTTGCTGAAATTGTGGATAGCCTGAGCAAAGACTTCTTTGCCGCAACCGCTTTCCCCCAAAATCAGAATCGTGGAACGATTGTTGGATATTTTCTTGGCATACTCAATGGTACTGACAAAATGTTTATCCGTCCCCATAATTTTATCAAAGGTATAGTAGGGTTGCTCGTTTTTGCCTATTTTTTTCGATTGGTCTTCTTTTAAGACAAAAACAATTTCGATGCTGTCATCCTGAGGGTTATAAATGGGACTGGCCGTCATTTGACAATGAAAATTATTTCTCAGGGCTTTTATATTGATGATCCGGTTGACATGCCGTTCCGAATGGATGGCGTCTTTGATATTTTCCCATTCTTCAATGATTTCAGCCACATTGGTAGCCGCCAACTGTCTGTATTTGTTCCCGAATAAGTCCATGGCTTTCTGGTTGTATATCTTGATGCCTCCATCCAGATCTGAGGTAAGGATAGCCACTGGCATGGAATTGAAAATGGTTTTGATATGTTTATTGGTCATGTTCTGGAGCCGATTATATTCTTTAACCTTTAACATTTCTTCAATGGCGTTGGAAGCGGCGATAACCATCCCCAGGGTATGGGGATGAACGGAGTCTGAATAACCGGTGAGATCCAAAGCGCCGATGAGGTTGCCATTGGGATCTTTAATGGGTGCTCCGGAACAAGTCCAACGATGATAGGCTTTGATGAAGTGATCTTGGCCAGACAACTGGATGGCTTCTTCGGATTTGATGACGACAGACATGGCATTGGTTCCAATGTTCTCTTCATTCATATAGGCACCGGCGACCATTTTTAATTCAAAGGCTTCTGATAATATTTTTTCATCGCCAATGGCGTTAAGGATACAGCCCTCTTTATCCGTCAACAGGACGAAAAAGTTATTTCCCCTGACGATGCTCATCAGGTGCTCCATATAAGGTGAGGCGGTGAGGATGAGATCTCGATTTTCGGTAAATTTCTTCTGAAGTTCTGAATTATCGATCATTTTTTTACTGAAAACCTGATCTTCTTTAATGTCATATAGGGCACATCGTTCCTTTGATTCTTTTATAAGTGCTTGATATACATTTCTATTCATTGGTTCCTGTCTCTTTTCATCTATTTTTACACATCCACTTTTCCTGGTCCTGATCATAACACAATTGATAAATACCGGCGTAGTCAATTGGCCAGTTGAAGATATGGTTTAGGGGCAAACCCAGAATGCTGGTTAGGATTACCCGAATCACACCGGCATGGGCCAGAATGATCATTTGATGCTCTTCCTCTTTTTCGGCAATTTTTTTAAATGCCGGCATGACCCGTTGCTGGAGATCTAAAAAGCTTTCGCCACTGGGGGGAGCAAAACTTGCTATTTCCTGGCCGCGCTTTTCATAGTCGCCCGGAAACTTGCTTTTGATTGACCTAAAGGTTCGCCCTTCCCAATCGCCCATGCTGATTTCCTGGAGTTCTGTGATAGTCTCTTTGGGAACAGGTCTGTTTTCCAAAATACTGTCCAGCGTTGTTACACAACGTTTTAGCGGGCTGGTATATGCTCTGTCAAGATTTATTCCAGCGAAAAATTCACGGCGTTTGGCAGCTTGTATTTTGCCCTGTTCCGACAAGGGGAGATCAATCTGTCCGATGTAGGCTTTTTCTTTATTCCACTCAATTTCACCATGTCTAACCAGATAAATCGTTTTGTTCATCCCAAAAATCCTTCCCGGTGACCGTTTCAATTTTTTTTACAATCGCTTCGGCATCCTGATAGCGTTTATTTATTTTTTCGAGTGCTACCGGCTGATGTTTGAATTTTTCCAACATTTCAGCTTTTCTGATGCTTAACTTACCGAACTGATCGTCTTGGACCAGTTTATCAGCTAAATATAAAATCTCCCTTTCACTGATGGGATCATTATTTTCTACGTCAATATCCATATGGGCTAAAATCATACTACCGATTTTTTCATACCCCAATTTTTTTAGTACCAAAGCCCCCTTCTCGGGATGATGCTTTTCAGTCTTTACGATATCATGGAGCAACGCTGCCGCTGCCAGAGAATCGGTATCAATTTCCATCCCCTTATCCATTAACTGTTTTGTAATTTTCAGAGCCACTTCTTTAACTTTTTGGCTATGCTTTCTGACCTTTGCGGGAGTTTGAAAAATATCCAACAGGGCTTCGCATTCACTGGGATTGGGGGTATTTTGTCTGCCATAGCTCAACAAGGCTTCATAATCCAATCGGGTATCCATGTCCATAAGAACAGACTGGTCGGCCAGAGGTAGATTAAGGGCATCGGCTTCATATTTTCCCAATAAATTCTTTAATCCGCCATCTTCCTGATTGGCAATAATCAGGTTTTTATATCGACTGTGAATTAGTGGCGGATGACCTCTTTTGTTAGAAAAACAGGGATAAATGATTCCTTTTTCGGTTTTTTCGAAAAAATTCATCAGCCCTTCAATGGACTGGGGTTTTACAAGGGGAATATCCACCGGATGGATAAAAAAAGCATCTACCACTTCGGACAATTGAGAGACCCCCTTAATAATGGAAGTATACATTCCTTGTTTAAAATTCTCATTAATGACCCACTTAATGGGTGAATGCTTGAAATAAGGAATGATCTCTTCAGCCCGGTGCCCCAACACCAGAATAATCTCATTGAGGCCTGCCTGTTGATAGGTATTGATAACCTTCTCAACCGCTGTTTCGTTTCCGAATTTCAACAGTGGTTTGAATCCATCCATTCGGGACGAAAAACCTGCTGCAATAATGATTGCTGCGAATTTATTTTTTTTCATCGATTTTTCCCTCTGATTCAAATTAAGTGCTAACTTCTGCGTACCTTAATCATTTCGGCAGCAATACTCACTGCAATTTCTTCTGGTGTATCGGCATGGATCGGCAAACCGATGGGGCTGTAAACCCGGTCCAGATCTATGAAAGAAAAGCCGTCTTCCAACAGACATTGGTACACGTGGTTGCGTTTGTTGCTGCTGCCAATCATGCCAATGTATTTTGCATCGGTCATCAGCATTTGCGCTAAAACTTCCTTATCATAGGAATGACCTCTGGTCACAATAATCACAAAGGACTGGGCGTTAATTTTTACGTAATCGATGATGTTTTCAAATCCAGGAGCAACCACCACCTCATCCACATGGTTAAAACGTTTTTCATTTGCAAATTCTTCCCGATCGTCCACAACACTGACGTAAAAGCCCAGGTTTTTACACAGCTCTGCCAGCACCTTACCAATGTGTCCGCCACCCAAAATACAGACATTCTCGGTATTAAAAATCGGTTCTACAAAAAAACCTTTCGCATGTAAATAGGCTTCTTTATATTTTAATTGATAAAAGTTCTCTTTGATCTCTTTAATCAGACTTAGAATTTCATCGCTTTCACGGCCATAAAAACCGGTTTCGGTACAGGCCCATTTTTCCAGTTCAGCGTCTTTATCAGCTTCTTGCGGAATTTTTGTAATCACAACAAACTCTGATTTTTTATCATGAAGATTTGATATTTCCTCAAAAAATCCCCGTGATTTTTCATTTTCCCAATCAATGTATTCCAATAGAATTTTTATATCACCACCACAAACCATTCCCAATGATGCGGCATCTTTATTGGAAAGCATGAATTCTTCAATACGAAATTTTCGATCCTGGTGGATTTTTGCAGCTGCTTTTATGACCAAAGCTTCGACCAAACCGCCCCCGATCGTTCCTTCGTTGGACAGATCCTGTTTGATGAGCATTTTCGCTCCTTCGCTTCTGGGAGCTGAGCCGGTCTTCTCCAGAATCGTTGCCAGAACAAAATTCTCATTATTATTTTGTGCTCTTTTTACTGTCTTAAAAAAATCCTTCATCTTCTATGTTCCTTTCGTTGGTCGACTATTTTTCGTTTAATCATGCTGTTGATCATCTGATCCGGCCGCTGTTCCCAATTGATGTTTATTTTTACATTCATTAGTAATTGATAGTGTTTTAAAAAATAGCCTTGAATTTTTTGAACCACTTGTTTTCTGATGATGTCTTCATCACCAATATCATAGAGGGTTATATTGATGGTTAATGCCTTATTGTTTTCCAGAATCACCTGATAGTCAATGATTTCTTCAAATTCGAGGATTAACTCTTCCATAACCTTTAGATCACACCATCCACTTTCTGACAATTGGAGGCGGTTGCCCAGCCGTCCTTCGACCTTTTTTAAGGTTCGTAAAAAGGTGCCGCAGGTACAGGGCTCAGTTGAAAATGCGCCGATGTCGCCAGTTCGGTAACGAATCAGGGGCATCGCCTCCCGATTGAAGGTGGTAAAGACAACTTCACCATATTCGCCATCTGCTAAGGGTTGCCCGGAATCGGGATCGATGATTTCGAAATATAAATCGCCTTCCCGCAGATGATAGCCGTTAAGTGCCTGGCATTCCACACCGCCGCCGTAACCCATTTCGGTCATGCCGTAGTGATTAAAGACCTGGCAGTCAAACTTCTGGTTTAATTCATCAATTAAAACCTGGGGGACATAATCGGTGCTCAATAATATTTTTTCTATTTTTTTAAAGGCCTCACTTTTCATCCGACTGAGGTACAAGAGCTGGATAGGAATCCCGATAATACAATTGATGTCATTTTCCAGAATGCTTTTTTCCACTGCCTCCAGATCGGTGAGCAGTCCAAAGACGGTACAGGCAGTTTGGGATTGGTTTAGTGCTTTTTGCAGCAGATCGCCAATGGTACCATAGGCTTGTCCCGGCAACAGCACCAGTACCCGGTCGGTGCTGTCGGTTAATGAACGCATACCGTAATTAAAAAAATCGACGGTTTGTTGTAAATCCTTGTCGGTGAAAAAAATTCGTTTCTTTTTACCACTGGTTCCTGATGTGTTCAGGGTAACAATGCGATCCACCTTGGTCTGTGACACACATAAAAAACTGAATGGGGATTCTTTAATATCAGCTGCTTGGGTAAATGGCAACTGCTTGAAATCCGCAAGGGATTTCAGGTCTTCACACTCAAAATCCGCCAAGTGCCTTTCATAAAAAACACTGTTTTGTTTGGCATAGTTTAGCGTTTCGATCAGCTTATTTAATTGATAGGCTTCCAATGCATCCTGATTAGCGCTTGATATCCCGGTTCGCTGGATGATCCAGTCTTCCATGGGTGTTTTCTTCATAAGATTCCTCACTGATTTCGGTATAAAGATTGACCGTTCTGATTGGTCAGGTTGTACATACAAAAGGGGATGAGCTCGCCTTTTGGTGTAGCGACATGGATGCAGCAGTCTTTGACCCGTTCCAGATCGAGGTTCCAGACGTCCTGAAAAGCCATCGCTGAGAGCGAAAAGGAATAGTGGTTGATGCGATCGAGGATTTCATCCCAGGCATCCTTTGGTTCTTCTTCAAATTTCCCCGCTGCTGGTTTTATTTCTGCCGACATCTGATTCACCGTCCATTTTCGGGAAACATGGGCTTTTGTTTTTCTGGCACCCTCTTCGGCCTTTTCGGTTCCACAACAACTTGACGAATTGTTCAGAGGAACGAGTTCACCATTTTGCTGATAGATATAATTACCGTGAAAAGAGCATCGGGCATTTTCACATCCCGGCGGGGTAAAATTGCTGGTTTTTATTTTTTTACGGTTCTGTTTTTCAATTTTATCCATGACATCGCCGAGAGTCAACCTTTTTTCTTCCACCGGAAGGTTGGGAATGCGGCCAAAATAGCTGGCTGGTTGCATATGGACACCTTTAACTGTAGGTATCCAACTGACTGCAAAGTCGATGATATTACCCAAATCGTCATCATTGACATCCGCCACGAGTGTCGGCACCAGAACCACGCCAATCTGGTATTTCCGGCAGTTTTCCAGAGCTTTTATTTTTGTTGCCAGTAACGGCCTACCTCTGAGCTTTTCAAAAATCCCATCGTTGGTTCCGTCAAATTGCAGAAAAACCGAATTGAGTCCAGCTTCTTTTAGTTGCTTGACAAAGGCTTCATCCTCACCCAGACGAATGCCGTTGGTATTAATCTGGATAAAGGAAAAACCGATGTCATGGCCCAGCTTGATAATTTGAGGCAAATCATCCCGTAGGGTTGGCTCACCACCGGAAAGCTGGATATTGCAATTTCCTGAAGTCTCCATAATGCTCTGGTACATGGCCTGAATGGTTTCCTCTGAAAGGTCATCCGCAACTTTGCCATGGGCATCAGCAAAACAAAATGAACAATTGAGATTGCAGCGCTGGGTAACTTCAATCAGGGCGGTGCAGGTATGTTGACGATGGTCGGCACAGAGGCCACAATCATAGGGACAACCTTTATCCACCAATGTATTAGGGTTTTTAATGGTGGTGGGAATCTTATTGCGCACCCATTTGTTTATTGGAACGCTGCCCCGCCAGAGCAGTGATTTAAAACGGCCATGCTCTTGACACGATTTTTCCATGTATGTTTCGTTATTTTTTGTCCAAATGATGGCGTTTATTTTTTTGAAACAAACCGGACAGAGGCTTTGGGTTCTTGAAATGATCCGCTTCATGTTTTTCTTATTCATTTTTCCCTATTGCTCTCTGTCGCCAAATGTATAACCGTTTTCCTGCAGAATCTCAACGACCTTCTGGAAGCCTTCCTGCAAAAGGTCGCCGCATTTCACCGGATAGGACTGATTATTTTCATCAGTAAAATGGTAGACACCAATCAGATCCAGACATTCAGTACTCTCGAAATGTTCTTCAAACCACTCCATATACTCCCGGACCATCGCCCCAAAGTTATCTTTGGTATACTCCCGGGCTTTGCCTTTTCCAGCATATAAGCCAATGACGCCGATGCCGCCGGTTAAGACCCCACAGGTTTTCTGATTGCCGCCAATGCCATTGCACAAACCATTCATCACCCGGATCAGGTCGTCATTTTCAATTTCTTCCATATCCAGTGCCAGTTTGAGCATAATCTGGCTGCAGCAATAGCCTTCGGTTCCCAGTTTATAAAGTTCAAATTTCAGTTCATCCATATTCTATTCCGCCTTTCTCGCGATCATCATATAGTAACCCGGTTTGCATGGTTTCAACGCTTCCTGAAAGCCTGCCGCACAGGCACCACCGGTTTTTTTCCAGAATTCATTCATGGAGCCGAATTCAAAAATGGTTTTCACCAGCAGTTGTTTAAGCAACTCGCTGTGGTCTTCTATGAGCAGCACTTCAAAACCAAGCTTTTTGACATCAGACTCAAGCTCTTTTAAATCATATAAGCCACGCATACAACTCTCAAATTTATGCATTCTGACCTGATTCAAAGACTCCGGGTTTCTGGCATACACATCAGTGATATAAAAGCTGCCGCCTTTTTTAAGCACCCGATGTACTTCTTTTAGTGCCGCAACCCGATCTGACATCAGTGAAAGCGTGCATTCTGATAACACGCCCTGAAAAGTAGCATCTTCAAAGGGGATGGCTTCACCGCTACCAGCAGCAAAGATGCCATCGGGATTGTTTTTCCTGGCAATATCCAACAATTTCCGGGATGGATCAATGCCCATCGCCTTAAGCCCATGAGAATGGTTGAGGTAGCTGACCGTTGCTCCCTGTCCGCATCCCAGGTCAAGCAATAAGTCTGCTGCTGACCATTGACAGAACTTAACGCCCTTGTCAGTTAAATCAAATCCTCCCGGCCGCAAGGTTTGACCGAGAAGTTCGGTCATCTCCGGACTTTCGTAGGCACAATTTCCTGACAATTACTTGTCCTCCAGTCCTTCTTCAACTTCCTTCATTTTTCCCAGCGCCAAGGTTTCATCGATATATACCTGATTGCAGGTGGGACATTTCATCAGATCCACTTCAAAATTGCCTTCCATATAACGAACCTTGACCTTGGCTAATTCTAATTCTCGCTGGCATTTATCGCATAACCACTTGACTTGATCGATACCTTCTTGTTTCATCTTATTCCTCCACTTCCATCTTCTAAAATTTCCATCTTATTCTAATATTTCCATGCGATGACTGTAGACGCTGGTTAAGAGAAACGCTTCGCCTTCTTTACGATATTTTACCCAATAGGTGACGTTTTCCCGTCGCAGTTTTGCCAGGTATTCCCCTGTTTCCGGATTACAGAAACGCTCGTTCTGTTCTTCAGCGTTTTTTAGAACCGCTTGAATATCTTCCAGTAATATATAACGGTCTTCCAATTTCTTTTGTACATCTTCGGGGATGATCAGTGGATAGCCTGCTTCCATTTCTGCTTCCATCGGTTCCTCTCGCCAGATTTCTTTTAGCAGGATTTGTTTGACACGGCTTCTGTTCTGATGACGTTCCGATAAAGTCGGCATTCTGCGGGTAGCTGATTCTACCTCGTCTTTGGGATAAATCAAATCTAGCAAATGGTAGGTTCGTTTGCCGCCGGCAACAAAAAGGTCTTTGCACATGGCACAGTAAACCAGCAGATCATTTTCACTTTCACCGGCTCGTTCGGAAACAAACGCATCGGACTGTTCCCGGTTGGCATAATAAATCAGTCCGCCATAGCCACAGCATTTTGTTTTTTCTTTGCTGTATTCCAGTTCCTCAATCCCATAACCCAGTTTTGATACGATTTTTCGCACGCTCTCATGAAGGTCGCTATTTTCCCGGGTTCCGCAGGCATCGTGGATGCTTAAAGTTTGGGGAATTTTAATGTGATCTTTGTTCGGCAAGCCCTCTCTAACATAGACATCCCAGAGTGACTCGACTTTTATTTCCGGCAAATATTTTTCAAAAATACGGATGCAACTGGAGCAGGCCAGAATAAAGGTTGGTTGTTCCATTTCGGTCCAGACTTTTTTGATGGCTTCGATATTTTCGTTCATTAAACTCTTTTGGCCAGCCCAATCCGCCGGAGCACCGCAACAGCCCAGATAGATCCCCACATCGCCTTTAACATGGCCGACCAGATATTCATAAATATTTTTGATGTCATCTGGATAAGATGCTGGCAACTGACAACCGGGATAGAAGAGATATTCGGTTTTTCCGGTGCCTTTGTATAATCCTTTGACATAATCAGAAAAGGAAATCAGTGGGTAGTAAAACAGATCTTTGGATTCTTCTTTGCTGGGTTGTTTACGCACCAATGAAAACCGTGAACTGTTGGAAAAGGCCATGTCTTTTAAAGCAAATTCATGAGCCGATACCGGCATCTTTCCTCGTTCTACCATACTTTCCCGAGTTTCGTGGATGACATCGTTCATGCTGATATCCAAGAAACATTCTTCCTTACAGAGAGCGCATTCAGCACACGAATTTATCATCTTATTGGCATAATGGGTACCTAAAATAATCCGTTCGTTATGGTTGATCTGGCGAATATAAGCATCCGGGGATATTTCAAATTTTCGTAGATGGACACAGCCCTCAATGCATTTTCGGCACTGACATTTGAAACAGCGTTTGGCTTCTTTTGTAGCTTCTTCCTGGCTGTAAATCGTTGCTGTTTTCTCAATGGGTGGCAGTGGTTCTTTTTTGCTGATGTCAAAGTGAAGTGGTGTTTCAAATACACCTTCCCGGTCGCGGGAATCGGTGAGGGATACCTTGGACAGGTAGCGCTCAATGGAAATGGCGGCCCGTCGGCCGGAGCTGGCTGACAAGATCACCGAATCGATTTTGTTAACCAGCCGTCCACCGACAAACAGGGTCGAATTTCCCACCTGGAAGGTGATCGGATCCCATTCGATTGGTTCTTCCCAATCGGATGTTCCCAGATAAACCGCATCATATTCGGTAAGCAATTGCGTTAAGCTGTTTTTGTCCACAGTGGTTTCAAAGTGAGTGGTCATTTTTTTATCGGCAACTGCTTTAAATTCTTCCAACAGCATTGCTTCGGTCAGGGAATCGCCGACACAATCCCAAAGCCGCCCACCCAATTGATTGGTTTTTTCATAAATCGTGACAACATAGCCCTTTTTATCAAGATCAACGGCAGCGGTTAAGCCACTTAAACCCGCCCCGATGATCGCAACCTTGCCTTTATTTTTAGGCAAAGGCCAGACTTTTTTCGGTTTATAGCCGCCGTATTCCAGCACCGCTTTTTCAAGATCCGATATCCGGATGGAACCACCGGTCTTACTTCTTTCACAGGGTGCTTCGCAGGGATGATCGCAGATTCGCCCGATAATTTTGTGAAAGGGCATTTTCTTTTCCATCAGCTTATAGGCATTCTGGAAATTCCCTTTTTCTATTTCTGATAAAAAATCAATGATTTCCAGATGAACTGGACAATTCGCCACACAGGTTGGGGGTTCCTTGTGAATACACTTCTCTCCGGTTTCCAATAATTTATCTAAATTCATGGTTGGTCTCCTAACTCTCTTCAATACTTTAGGCCATACACAGACAACTCAACATCACTCACTCTGATGTCTGTTTCTATAAACAATTTTTACGTAATTTAGTAAATCATAATTATCGAACACTGATTGCTTTGATGTCGGTTCCCGCAACCAGAAGAAATCGCAAAGCGAATTTCTTCTGGTTCGCGAGCAGTCGCCAACTACAAGCAAGCTTGTGATTGGCTCGTTACTTTCGCGCAATCAATTTTGTAACGTGTAGGCGAACAGTCCTAAGACTGTACGCCGTACAGTGTAAAAATTGTTTGGCGCGAATCGGCAGCGAAGCTCACGGCATTAATTATTTCATAGAAACAAACACCGAAGTCTACTGTATTTTAACATTAATCGTTTAATATAAAATAGGAATTGAAAGCTTAGAAGCTTTCAATTCCTTTGGTAATGTGACTTAGTTTGCTTATTTTAAGGCTTCTAAACCTTCAAGTACTTTTTCTGGATAAGCTGGTAAATGTTTGATACGAACGCCGCAGGCATTATAAATGGCGTTACAAATGGATGCATGTGGCGCAGATAGTGGCATTTCACCAGCACCGGCAGCTCCGAATGGGCCTAATGGACGCGGTGTTTCCTGATGAATCAGGACAATTTCATCTGGAACATCCTTTATTTGTGGAATCCCGCAACCGGTCAAGCTTGTGTGTTTTTTCAGATCTTCAAAATCTTCGCTCAAGGCTAGACCAATTCCCTGTGTTAAACCGCCCCACAGCTGTCCATCAAGAACTAGTTTATTGGTAATGGTTCCACAGTCAGACACAAGCGTTAATTTATCCACATTTGTTTTTCCGTTTGTTGTATCAACAGAAACCTCTGACAATAATACACCATACATGTAAACTGGGAATGGATTTCCCTGGCTGGTTTCAACGGATGGTGCTGTACAAGGTGCTGTCCAGACGCCATCATATCGCAATGGTAAACCTTCGGCAACCATTTCATCATAGGTTCTAAAGGTGCCATCTGCTTTTTTCATAGCCGACAGCAGATTTTCACACCCTACTTTAATGGCATTACCAACCAAAACATTTGAACGGCTTCCGCCTGCTGGTCCACTGTTTGGCGTTAATTGCATATTGTTCATGATCAATTTGATTTGTTCTGGTTTAATTCCCAATGGTTTTAAAGTTTCATGCGCAAATGTCAATGTACCCATATCAGCCCCTTGACCATGATCTTCCCAGGAATCTCCAACTGTTACACCTTCTGGTGTCAATTCAATCCACATTTCAGCAGAGTCTGGACCATCAAGACCGCAACCATAGATGTTTAATGAGATTCCAACGCCATGTTTAGTGTCTCCGCCTTCAGCGTTCAGGGCTTCGGCTTTTGCTTTAGCAGCCTGATAAATCGGACGGATCGTATCAATGGCCTGTGGCAATGCAATGACATCTGGTTCACAACCTTGTGGTGTGGTATCACCTTGACGATAGACATTTTTGTAACGGAGTTCCAAGGGATCTTCACCCATTTGAGCCGCTAACATATCAATTAAGGTTTCCGAAGCGAACAAGCTCTGTGGCGAGCCGTAGCCTCTAAACGCTGAACCCCAGGCATGGTTGGTGGCAACGGTTCGGCCTTCACCACGAATGTTGGGGATATTGTAACCAGCACCGATAAATTGAGAACCACGGGTGGTTACCAGATCACCAAATTCGCAATATGGACCATGATCTACGGACCAGTCGGTTTCCATTGCTTTCAGGATGCCATTTTCGTCGGCAGCCATTTTTACATTCATAAAGAATGGTGAACGTTTTCCGGTGTAGGTAATCTGTTGATACATGTTAAATTCCAGGTATACCGGTCTTTTGGTAACCAGCGCAGCAACCCCCAGCAAACCTTCAATGGTCGGGCTGAATTTATAGCCAAAGGTTCCACCGGTTGGGTTTTGAACAATAAAATATTTGGTCGGATCAACGCCAATCGCTTCGGCAGTCATTAATTGATGGAAATGAAGGGCAATACTCTTAGAATGAACCATCAGGTTATCTTCTTCGTCAAAGTATGCAAATCCGACGTCTGGCTCTAATGGTAAATGTGGTTGACGACCAACATAGAAGTCATCTTCAATAACATTTGGCAGTTTTTCCATTAATGGTGCGGGATCATCACCTTTAACGATATTGGTTTTGAAATAAATATTTGGTGTGCCAGGATGAATTTCGATGGCATCATCAGCCATCGCGGCCGGTGCGCTCATGTAAGGTAATAATTCTTCAACTTCGACAACAACTTTTGCCGCTGCTGCTTCGGCCTGTTCTGGGGTATCAGCCAATACCATGGCAATGGCATCCCCAAATTGGAAGATTTTTTTGTCATTCAAAATCGGACGTTCCAAACCATCCCCTAAATTTGTTGGGAATGCCAGACCATTAATACGGTTGGTTCCGGGAACATCTTTAGCGGTGATGACTTTGAAGACACCTTCCATTTTTTCTGCTTCTGAGGTATCAACAGAAATCAGGTTAGCATGAGAAACCTGAGCCTGAACGAGTTTGATGTGCAAGGTATTTTCAGGCAGTTTTAATCCTAAATCGGCACCAAAGTCC
Organism: uncultured Acetobacterium sp.; assembly: GCF_963664135.1. NCBI lineage: Bacteria > Bacillati > Bacillota > Clostridia > Eubacteriales > Eubacteriaceae > Acetobacterium > uncultured Acetobacterium sp. Next base: position 1,537,235 of record NZ_OY760905.1, read on the forward strand.
CAGGTTCCGGTAACTTTTGCCAGTGCGGAAGGCCGAACCATATTTGAACCCATGATGGAAGCGCCATCTTTTAACTGGAACCACAGATCTTCTTTTTTGATTTCGCCACGCATTAATTTTGCTGCATCCATAACCGCATCAATGATGGGGATATAACCGGTACAACGACAGACATTTCGATGTTTTTGGAACCATGTCCGAACTTCTTCTCTGGTTGGACTAGCGTTTTCTTCTAACAACGCTTTAGCCGAAACAATAAAACCAGGTGAGCAGAAACCGCACTGAGCAGCCCCATTGACCATCCATGCCAATTGCAGTGGATGAAGATTATCATGTGTTCCAACACCTTCAATGGTGATAATTTCCGACTCGTCGTCAACTCGTTTCATTTTTGTCACACAGGATCGTACTACCTTGCCATTTAAAATAACTGAACAAGCGCCACACTCAGCTTTGCCGCAACCAATTTTTGTTCCGGTCAAGCCCTGTTGTTTTCTGATTACATTTGCCAAGGTTGTTTCCGGATCAACAATTACCGTCCTTTGAATCCCGTTAATGAACAATGTCTTTTTTTCCACGTGAAATCCTCCTTAAAATATTAAAAACTAATTACTCTATATGGATGCTAAAATCAACCTTTGCCAAACCCGCAATTGGGATAATGACATTCCGGACAGGTGGAGCAAAGTCCGCCGTGTCCCAGTTTGGATATGTCTTTGGCGGTTAATCTTTCGCCGACCATCAATTTTGGCACCACCAAATCAAAAACAGTTCGGTGGCTATACATAATACAACCGGGTAATCCCAACACGGGAATGTCACCCAGATAAGAAAGTAAAAACATCGCACCGGGCAAGGTTGGTGCGCCATAGGAGACAAACTTGGCTCCCGTTTTTGCAATTCCTTCCGGCGTTACATCGTCCGGATCCACCGACATGCCGCCAGTTACGGTGACAATGTCTGCGCCTTCTTCTATTAAACCCAGGATGCTTTGGGCAATCATGTCCGAGTCATCCCGGGAAAAAACCTGTTTAAATACATAGGAATCAAGCTCGGCAAATTTTTCTCTAATAACGTCTCCGAACTTGTCTTCAATCCGGCCATAAAAAATCTCATTACCGGTGGTGACAACCCCTACTTTGAATTTTTTTAGCGGCAACACCTGAACAATGGGGTCATTTCGCTCGCACAATTCTTCCATCGCTACCAGTTTCTCGTTTTCAATCGAAAGCGGAATGATTCGAGTCGAGCCGACCAGGGTTCCTTTTGCCACCATGGTATCGGTATGCAGCGTCGCCATCATCATTTCGCCCAATTCGTTGATCTCCTGGAGAACCGGCACATTTATTTTTAGCAATCCCGTTTGAGTTGCCGTTATTGTCACTTTCCCTTCAGATGCGCCGACGTATTCAACGCCGCTTCCCGAGGCCGCTTTTCCTAATCGCAGGGCCGCGTCGTCTTCATGGATTGTTCCATCATTGAATTCAATAATGGCAATGTGTTCCTTTCCCATGTTCAATAATCGGGGAATGTCTTCTTCCTGCACAATGTGCCCCTTCTTAAATGCTGCTCCTTTAAACTCCCCAGGGATGATCTGGGTCATATCATGTGCCAGGAACATACCCACTGATTCACGAACAGGTACTACCTTCATATTGTTTCCTCCATTAGCTTGATCTGTCACACTTTTGCTGTGCTACTCGTGCGAATAATATTTAAAGCAATAAACGTGCCAACTAAAAAACAACCGATTGAGTGGGTTCTTTATTTAGCCCATTTTCATTTCGTTCATTTATTGATCATTATATGTTTATTGACATGCTCTTTTTTTGAGCACATGCTTTATTTTTGATCGATTTCATCATTCTAACTATGTATTATTATCTAACTATTTTATTCATTTTATATATTTCGTATTTTTTTATTACATATTTTTTGTCTTTTTCTGATATTTTAATTTTTTGAGCAATTTCGATTGATCGCTGTTATATTTTTACCCATTTATTCTTAGCTAAACCTATTTTAAACAAACAAAAAATATTTAATCTGTAATCACAACTTTTTTTCGATAAATAAAAAAATACTCACTGATCATGATTTCTCATTTTCAGTGAGTATGAGTCTATTCATTAACAATCTTTTTCGCTTTACACAATCAACGCCGTGATATTATGGCAGGTTAGTTCACTCTTCTGGTATTTGCTCAGTTTATTTAATTCGTCCAACAGAAAATCTTCTTTATTTAATTCTGTTTCAAAAATAGCAATCAAAAAAGGATGCTCCGTCAGAACCAACTCTTTTACTTTATAATAAGCAAATTTATTCTGTCGACGGCTTTCCAAAAAACCGGCATCGCTCATCAATCGGAGATGTTTTGATAAATTGGATTGCGAAATACCCAATAAATACTCCAACTCACACACACACAACTCCTGTGCATACAACAGATTAAGAATCCTTAAACGATTGGTATCCGATAAAACCTTAAGTATTTCAATGACTGTCACTTTTTCCTCCTCTTATAGGTGCTCGTATAGATAAGTTAGGTTATTTAAGATAACCCAATACGCTTTAACTTTTATTTATTCGTTTTTTCAGTTGATCTCCGTTTAAGCTCTTTACGGGGCTTCCCGGTGCCGCCATTTTTGATCATCAGGATTTCGGCCAGAATAGAAAAACCGACCTCTTCCGGTGACATGTCACAGATATCCAGACCGACGGGAGTATGGACCTGTTCAAGCAGGTCTTTTGATATACCTTCTGCTTCCAATTGTTTATACATTTCTTTTGTCTTTTGAAAGCTGCCCAGCATCCCGACATAGGCAAAGTTCTTTTGTAATGAACCTTTAAGGGCCGATTTATCCTGGGTATGGGTTGAGGCACAACAGACGTAGTAGGTGCCATCTGGAATATCTGCTTCAAGGATTGCTTTTTCAAAGTCATCACAGGGTATAAACTGGTCGGCCTGTTCAATCTGATCTTGGATCTGTTCGGGTTGACGGGTATCAAAAAGGATGGTCTCAAAGTGCAGCAGTCTTGCCAACCGTAAAACGGCACTGCCAACATGACCGGCGTTACAGACCGCCAGCTTTAATCGGGGGCTTACCACCTCAACAAACAAACTGACATTGAAGGTACATCCCAGACCAACTGCTTCATAGGTCGGAATGTGTTCGTAGCGCTTAAAATAGCTCTGCCGGTCTTTAATGGCCTTTTTGGCGTCTTCCAACGCCTCACGTTCAAATTCACCACCGCCAATGGTTCCCAGGTTAGTACCATCTTCAAGCAAAAATATCTTCTTGCCGATTTTACTGGGCGATGTTCCTTCTGTTTCCACCACGGTTAGGATGGCATAAGCAAGTCCCGCTTTTTTTGCTTTTAACTGTTCCTGTAAAATATCCATATTCTTCCTTTCTAAATTAATCCTTTAAATAAATTTATTTTTTCCAGGGAATAACCACATAATTTCCTTTGGTATCTTCGGCGATTCGCTTTATCCATTTTTCTTCGTTATTGGCACGAGCCCGCAAAAACGGATCTTTGGTGTCGGTGGCCAATAGGCTGGCGTTCATTACCCACCATTTATTCATAATACCAGCACGCTTTAAATCGGCTTCTAAGCGAAGTGCTTCAAAAACCGGAGTAGCTTCTGGCAATGCCACAATAACAACTTCTGTTTCGGCCTGATTTTGTAGACGTGGCAACAGATTGACAACAGAATCGGGAATATCAGCATTGGATCGTTGCATTTCTTTATGATAGCTTTCTGTGGAGTTAAGCAGTAGCAAGGTATGGCCAGTTGGGGCCGTATCAATCACGACTACTCCATCTTCAGCTTTTTCGACCTGTTCAGCAAAGGCTCTGAATACGGCAATTTCCTGGGTACAGGGAGATTCCAGATCTTCGATAATATAATCGATGTCATTCTGACTCATATTAGCGGCTCTTGCTTTACCGAGAACTTCTTCCCGATATTTCTGCAATTCTTCGGCTTCATCAATATTACTGACAGTGATATTTTCGCCACCCATGGTTGATGCACTGATATGACCTGCTGGATCGGTGGTGGTCAGAAAAACTTTTTTCCCCATTTCTGAAAGCCCCAGTGCTATTGCGGCTGCAATCGTTGTTTTGCCAACGCCGCCTTTACCCATGGTGAAGATAACTTTTTTGTTTGAATCATACAAATCTTTCACCAGTTTTTCTAAACCGGGCAAGTCGCTGATTTCTTTAACTTTTTCCACTTCAAGCACATCATCTTCAGTAAATAAACGGCGAATGTTGTCTACCCCGGCAATGTTATAGGCACGCAACGGCAAGGTATAAATGTCCAGCGTTTTTAAACTGTTAGGGATTTTGCTGACCGCATCTTTTTGTTTGCTATAGAAAGCTGTCGCAATTTCATCGGTTTTGTCAAAATTCTCCAAGGCACCGTTGATAATCAGAATTTGATTTTCAACCCCAATTTCTTTTAATTCTTTAGACGCCCTGGCTGCTTCTGCCAGTGGCGAAGGCTCCGGACGGGAAACCAGAATCAAGGTGGTCATATCGCCATCAGATAAGGTTCGCACTGCTTTTTCATACATTTTTTTTTGCTCAGTTAAACCGGACAACTGCCCCAGACAGGAAGCGCCGTGAGTACTTTCATCGATAAAGCTGTCCCAAGCTGACGGTAATTGCAGCATTCTCAGCGTATGGCCGGTAGGGGCGGTGTCAAAGATAATATAATCATAATCGTTGCTCATTTTTTCATCAGTGATAAATCGGGAAAATTCGTTAAAAGCAGCAATCTCAACCGTACATGAACCAGCCAGTTGTTCTTCCATGCTGGCGATGGCCACATCTGGTAGTTTTCCGCGATATGGGCCAACTACGGATTCCTTATATTCTTCAGCCGCTTGAATCGGATCCAGGTTGGCAACCACTAAATTTGGAACGTTTTTAATGGGAACCCCTTGTCCGGTTAATTCAGTTTCGAATACATCCTGCAAATTTGAAGCTGGGTCAGTGCTGACAAGAAATACTTTCTTTCCTTGATCAGCCAGACTAACTGCCGTTGCACAGGCGGTGGAGGTTTTACCCACACCACCTTTACCGGTGTAGAATAAATATTTAGTTAAGTTAACATTTTCGGGTGTAAAATTTTTGTACATCATGGACCTTCTTTCTTATATGATCGCAAATTCATATGTCTTGATATTCATATGATAACTCTTTCATACGATCATGTCAAGTGTTTTTCCATCATTTTATAAGGTTTTTTTATAATCTCATTTTATTATAATCTTAATGAAACTTTATTGATTGATTTCCCATGTACATCATGAAGTGCTTCCATAATCGCTTCGGACAGGGTCGGGTGGGGATGGATCACCTCCCCAAGCACTTCAGCCGTTAAACCAAGGTGTACTGCCATGGTTAACTCTGCCAGCAGGTCCGTCGCCTCAGGTCCAACAATCGAAGCTCCGATCACCACATCTTTTTCATCCACAATGATTTTAACCTGCCCCTGGATTTTCCCGATGATTTGGGCTTTTCCCAATGCTCTAAAATCATAACTGCCGGTTTTATAAAGAATTCCTTCTTCCTGGGCTTCTTTCTCGGTTACTCCAACGGCAGCGACCTGGGGATCAGTGTACACACATCTGGGGATCGCTTTATGAACCGCTGTTTTAGTTTTCCCCAACATATTTTCGGCGGCAATAATCCCTTCTTTGGATGCGACGTGCGCCAAAAACGGGGTGTTAATAAGATCACCAACAGCATAAATTCCTTTGACACTGGTTTCCAGAAACTCATCGACTTCAATATGACCCTGATGATCTATTTCAATTCCGACGGCTTCCAGGTTAAGTCCTTTTGAATAGCTGGTTCGGCCAATGGAAAGCATCATCATTTCAGCTTCTAAAATTTTGCCATCGGTCAGTGTCACTACGACCCCTGAGTTCTGAACACACACATCAATAACGACATTTGATGTCACTACCTTTATTTTTTCCCGTTTAAATTGTCGTAGTAGTTGTTTAGCAACATCCTCGTCCTCGGAACTCAAAATCTGATCGGCCATTTCCACGATTGTTATCTGTGTCCCCATCCGTCTAAAAAATTGTCCCAATTCGCACCCGATCACGCCGCCGCCAACAACGATCATCGATTTGGGCGGTGCTTTTAAATCCAATGCTTCGGTGCTGGTAATCACTTTTTCTCCATCATAATGAAACATATCTGGACAGACGGGCACAGAACCAGTTGCTAATAGAATTCTATCACTAACCAATTTTTCTATGTTGCCATCACCATGTCGAACTTCAACCGTTTTTGAATCGATCAGTTTGCCGATACCGCGGACCAAATTCACACGGTTCGACTCAAAAAGAAATTCAATTCCCTTAACTAATCCGGATACCACCTTATCTTTTCGTTCAATTATTTGCTTTAAATCGGCGGTCGTATGATTATTAAAAACTCCAAACTTTTCGGCTTCCAATGAGGTGACCAAAACATCTGACGAAGCCAGCAAAGCCTTAGTCGGAATACAACCAATATTTAGGCAGGTTCCGCCAACCTCATTTTTCTCTACAACAGTCACTTCTGCACCTAATTTAGCGGCCATAATGGCGGCCTCATACCCCCCCGGGCCAGCACCGACAATAGTAATTTTCATTTTTACTCCCTTTTCATATGATAAGCGTACGCATATCGTTCAAATAAACATCTGTTCACATGATTGTTCATTCATACGATATCGTGTTCGTATGAATTTGTCAACTGTAATTTTTTATCACTTTTTTAATTCTATTTGTAACATCTGAATTTTTATCAACCCAAATTCTACCTGTTAATTTTATTGACGGATTTATTTTTAGCGTCTATGATAAAAGAACAACTAAGCATATTATTATTTGATTATTGATACTTGCGAAACTCATAAACGACGAACAATAGTTGCTTTATGTTCAGTTTCCACAAACAATTTTGTAACGTGTAGGCGAACAGTTCATCGAACTGTCCGCCGTACAGTGTAAAAATTGTTTCGTGCGAAACCGGACACAAAGCTCACCGAACTTTCGCAATTACCTATTATTTGATTATAGAAGGAGACGTTCATGGATATTTATTTAGATAATGCCGCAACCACTTTTCCTAAACCATTAGCTGTTCCGGAAGCGATTTACGATTATATTGTTAATAATGGCGGGACTTCCGGCCGCGGTTCCTACGAAAAAGCAATTTTGGCGGATGGTCTTGTCTATCAGACCCGAAAAAGTCTGGCCAAACTTTTTAACCATGCTGATCCCAAAACGGTGGTCTTCACCGCTTCTGTTACCGAATCTTTAAACCTGGCCCTTCAGGGTATTTTAAAACCCGGCGATCACGTGGTCACCAGCGCTTTGGAACACAACGCCGTTTGGCGATGTTTAAAAACGCTGGAGCGGGATCTGGGCATTTCCATTTCCATCGTCCCAGCCACCGCCCAGGGCGAAACAGATATCAGGGATGTGGCAGCTGCTTTAACTCCAGATACAAAAATGATTGTCTTCACCCATGCGTCCAATGTCTTGGGTACCATTCAACCAATTGACGCGATTGGAGCATTAGCTCGGGAAAAAGGCGTTCTTTTTCTGGTGGATGCCGCCCAGACGGCCGGGGTTGTTCCGATTGATGTCCAGGCTCAGCATATTGATCTGCTGGCCTTTACCGGTCATAAAAGCCTGTTAGGACCGATGGGTACCGGCGGATTGATCGTGAATTGCGATGTGGATATCCATCCCCTCATCTCTGGCGGCACCGGCGGTGACTCAGCCTATGAATACCAGCCGGATTATTATCCCAACCATTTGGAGGCCGGCACCATGAATGTCAGTGGCATTATCGGTCTGGGCGCTGCGCTGGCGTTTTTAAAAACCGAAGGGCTGGAAGCGATCCGTTCCAAAGAAGATACCCTGATGGACTATGCCCTAACTGCTTTAGCCACCGTTCCCGGAATTGAACTTTACGGCCCTCAGGATTCTTCCAAAAGTGTTGGCGTCATTCCGTTTAACATTGATGGACAGATCCCGGAAGAAATCGCTTATTTCTTGGATCAGGAATGTCATGTGATGATCCGAGCTGGTTTGCATTGTGCCCCCAGTGCTCATCGTCTGATTGGTACAGTTACCCGGGGTACCTGTCGTATCGGCATCGGCTATTTTAATGAGTACGCTCATATTGATGCTCTGGTCAATGGCTTAAAATCATATTTAAAGGAGAATGACTAATGTATTTACCTTCAATCAGTCTTGTTTATATCAAACCCTGCACCACCGGTGGTGGCCGAATTAAGTTTCGGGCTAAACTGACTCACCCGGTTCCTGAAGTCATGCCCTATTTGAATACTGTGATTAAGACCGGCCTTTACATTCCTTCAGCAAAGACGTTTACCTACAAAATTGGTAGCCACATCATCAACATTGCCAATGATCGTCTCACCTGCACCCAATTAACGAATGAATCTCAGTGTTACGAAATGATCGATCACATTCATGAGCTCATCAATGAGACCTGGGAAAACCGGGCTAACATCACACCCAACGAGGAAACCCGGGAACGCCCCAGTGCCATTCAACTTTATAAACTGCTGCCGAAAAAGGTTGGCTGTAAGGTCTGTGGCCAGGGTTCCTGTATGGCTTTTGCATCTAAATTGATCTTAGGCACCTGTCGACTTCATCAGTGCACCCTCATGAAAGAAGAAGAATATGCACCCAATTATTTAAGCCTGGAAGCCCATCTTCAATTGCTTGGGTATGAAACCGACGAAGCGTGATTGTTTTTTTAATTTAAATTTATAATAAAAAGTCATATCAACTCAGTATTTGAGACGATATGACTTTTTCTCGTTTAATTTCGATAAAACAAATATTTTTTAACACTGCTAATTATGATGAAATCCCATCATAGATTTCACACGTTTTTTCTGCTGTTTGCTTGACGAATTCAAGATGTTCCGCTGTCAGATTTCGGGTCGACAACGGTTTTTCAAGTGCTTTATCTTCCCCAATAATTTCTGATATATCAATGCTTCCGGCGACAGCATTACTGTATTTTTCAATGGCCCGTTTGGCACAGCATTTTGAACAGCCATCAATGGAAATGGTCGGGTATTTCTCTGCAAATTCCCGTTCACCGCCATCTCCGGCAATAAAAAGAGGCAAACATAAGGAAGTCGTCATCCCGGGGCGGAGTTCTTCCAACATTTTCCGCACCACCAAACGGGAAATTGTTCCCCCTAAGCATTCTTCTCCACTGCATCCAATAACCCCAATTTTATTCACGATCATTTATCTCACCTCTTCTTGCATTTCAATGACTGTTTTTGCTAAAACATCCGAGAGTTCTTCGGCAAATTTCCAGCCATCCGCTGTCAAATAAGTGCCAGTGCCGTGTTCTTCGCCGCGATGAGGTTTCATGAAATCGGGAACTTTATAACTGTGATCGACTTCTCCACCGGCTGCTTCCACACTTTTTTTGGCACAGTACTTTGGACATCCATCCATCGTAATACAGGGTTGCCCTTTTATCTTGGCAACTACTTCATCATCCCCTGTCACGACATGCGCCAGACAGAGTGTTTCTGATTCATTGGGACATTTCTCCTGGGTTACCATCAGCACGGATTCTCTGGCTAATAAGCCTAATACTTTACCAATACCACTGCAGGGAATTACTTTTATTTTAGACATCTACTTCTGCTACCTTTCGTTGTAAAAATTCAAAATAGGCCGGGCAATCGTGGAGAAGATCTTGATCTTCTTCGAAATCACTGAGGCGTACTTCCACTAACCAGCCCTTTTCATAGGGGCTTTCGTTAACCTGTTCCGGGGTGTCACTTAACCCGGTATTAACCGCAACCACAATGCCAGATACTGGTGAAATAATCTCAAATACAGCTTTGCTGGATTCGATGCTGCCTAAATCGTCAAATTGTTCGAATGCGTCGCCGATTTCCGGTGGATCCACATAAAGAATATCGGACAGATTCTGCTGTACATAATCACTGACGCCGATTCTGGCCAACTTACCGGACACCGTCACCCAACAGTCATTTTCGTTGAAAAAATAATTAGCTGTTGGCACCTTGAAAATAAACTTGCCGTGAGAAAAGGTATTATAATCGATGGATTCCGGTGCAATAAATTCCGACTCGGCTTGATCAATCGCTGAGCTGTTTATTTTTTCCAGCACGGCCTGAACCACGGCCTGTGTTTCCGAATCTTCCCGAATTTCTACCCCCAGCTTGATATCCAACGCTTTGGCCACCTCGCTGACATTGACTTTATCTTTAATGGCAAGTCCCAAATCTCCGGCCAGTTTGCTGGCACAGCGGGTGTTGCAACCATCAATAACAGTTAACGCTCCAGCTTCCAGGGCTTTTTCGTAACGGCTTTTGTTCTGATTTAATAAAACCGGACAAATCAGCTCCACGTCTTCCGACTGGGTCAGTTGCAGAGCTACCTGACGGGACAGATCTCCGGCGCATTTATCCAAACCATTACATGGTAATACACAAATTATCTCACTCATTGGCTTCGACCTCTTTTTCTGCTGCTTTTTCTGCTTTACGGATGGCTTTGATCATCCTGGTCGTTTCCGTTTTATCAGGAAAAGTGATCGCATCCGGTCCGCAGGTTTTACTGCAGGCACGGCAGAAAACGACGCAATTATTGGGGTTTTTAACTTTTAGTTTTGGTTTGGCGTTTTCGTCCACTTCAAAAACCTGATGGGGACAAAATTCAACGCAATCCATACAATCATTGCATTTTGAAAAATCGATTCGGGGAGACCAATCAATCCGATCCCGTTCGACGCCCATAAAAGTTGATTCACTCATGACTATACCTCATATCCCATTTCTTCCAGCTTATTTTCGACCACTTCGAAAGCTTGTTCATTGGTCATATCCCGGATGTCGAGCATCACGGCATCTTCTTCAATGTTAAGCCCCGCTTCTTTAAACGCATCTTTAAACATCTTACGCTGCATGTTAGGCGCACAGGCACCAATAATTAGTTTTCGATGAGACTTTAAAAAATCGGCTAAAAAACGATCCCCATCTTCCTCGCAAAGCTGCGGATGAATAAAGGCATATTCAACCGGCAGTTCGACCCGAACCTGATTGATAAAATCCCAAATATCCATGGCTTGAAATCCCGGACATTTTCCAGTACAGACACACATAATAAAACCTGGTAATTCCTGACTCATTTCTTACACCTCGTTTTACAATATAATTATTTCCTTATGAATAAGGTCATTATACGCCTCTCGTTTAGGAGTGTCAAGAGTAAATCATCACATGAAATTTTTAAATTTAACATAACTTATCTCGTTCCCATTTTTTGATTATGTTAAGATTATAGTCAAATCTTAATTGACAGGAGTTTAAACTATGATTAAAGTTCTTTTTGTCTGTGTCCATAATTCAGCCAGAAGCCAGATGGCCGAGGCTTTTCTAAATGATTTGGGTCGTGATTATTTCGTTGCTGAAAGTGCGGGGTTCGAGCCACGCCCCATCAACCCACTGATTGTCAAGGTTATGGATGAAATCGGGTATGATCTAAGCAAAAATGAAGCGAATTCGGTGTTTGATTTTTTTAAAGAAGGCCGGCTCTATTCCATTATTGTAAAAGTCTGTGATCAGGAAAATGGTCAACGTTGTCCTGTTTTTCCTCTGACATTAACAACTTTGGACTGGAACTTTGAAGATCCTGCTGATTTTACCGGGTCGGAGGAAGAAAAGCTGGAGCAAGCCCGACATCTCCGATATAAAATCCGCGAAAATGTCATTGATATGATTGAAACTTATAAAGATTCCATTGAAATTTCAAAAAAACATGAGGATAAAAAATGAGCAAACCCAAAGTCGCCTTTATTTGTGTCCATAATTCCTGCCGGAGCCAGATGGCCGAAGCCCTGGGGAAAAAATTTGCCGGTGATGTTTTTGAAAGTTATTCTGCCGGAACTGAGACAAAGCCACAAGTTAATCAGGATGCGGTGCGGCTGATGAAAGAACGGTATGATCTTGATATGGAAGCAACTCAACACTCCAAGTTGTTAACCGACCTCCCACACATTGATATTGTCATCAAAATGGGTTGCAACGTGGTCTGTCCCTACCTGCCCAGCCGCTATGTCGAAGACTGGGGACTGGAAGACCCCAGTGGGAAAAGTGATGCGGAATTCCTGGTAATTATTGACCGGATTGAAGCCAATGTTAAAAAACTGGCTGAGCTGATCAAAAGCGATCATCTTAATGTTCCGCATTATCATATATCTTTTTAACTTGTTCTCTTTATATTTTAAACAGCCGTTTATCACAGCATTTATCAACTTCGGCCTGTAGTGTCACATGGCAGATACCGTAGTGTTCCAGGAGTAAATGTTCAATTTTATCATAAATCGTTTCTACCTCGGATAGCTGCATATCTTCCATGTCGACATGCGCCTCAAAATAAATCGTTTTTTCATTCGTCATCCATGAATGAACATGATGAAGGTTCTTTACCTTATCAATTTTTTCAATGTCGTTTTTGATTGCCTCATAGTCCAGCGTTGCCGAGGATTGCATCAGAATTTCAACTGTTTTTCTGATAACATGCCAGGTTTCCTTAATAATATATAATGAAATTAACACAGTAATAAGTGGATCGATCCAGACAACATTCCATAACTGAATCGCAATCCCACCAACCAGAACCCCGATGGATGATACCATGTCACTAATCAGATGAAGATAGCTGGACTTGATGTTTAAATTTTCATGGGAATCCTTCTCCAGCAAAAATACTGAAATGAAGTTTGCGACCAATCCGATTGATGCCACAATGATCATTAGGGTTCCATCAATGTTTTCCGGAGTCTGCCATCGCTTAATAGCTTCAACGATTAATACCGTGGACAGCGCTAACAGAACGGTTGCATTTACAAATGCGGATAGAATTTCAGCCCGTTTATAGCCATATGTTCGCTTTTCATCATGCGGCTTTTGAGCAATACGATTAGTAAAGTAGGAAAGGGCAATGGCAACCGTATCACTTAAGTTATGAACGGCATCGGATAATAATGCCAGACTGCCCGATAAAATACCGCCGATGATTTCGGCAATGGTAATCATGGCATTTAAAACGGTCACCCAGAATATTTTTCTACCAGATAGGTTTAACGTATCGTGGCTATGAGCAGTTTCTAAATGATTGTGTTCGTGATCATGTTCAGACATTGTATTTCACCTTCTTTGTTATTAACTATTTATAAGCTTTTTTGCAAATAAAGAGACCAATCCGGATTATGGGTAATCGTTATTCCAGATTGACTTTCAGAATTTATTTTATCATCCCCTCTTCTTTCAGCAGCTGATAGAGCGTTGGTTTGAACGAGAATGCCTGGATCACCTGATTAACTTCATTCAAAGCTTCATTCCGCTTTTTTTCACTCGATTTTGTTTTTCTGGCTCGGATTAGAATATTTTTGGGGGTGTGAGCCAGATCAACAAATTCCAGCAACTGTACCTTGTAACCACAATATTCTAGCAGGCTTCCTCTGATGGCATCGGTCATTAGGGCTGCCGTTCGTTCCTTGATGATGCCGTATTTGGTTAACAGTGACAGCGCTTTGGTTTCCATCTGGGCGTTTAACTCGTGCTGACAGCAAGGCACTGAAAAAATCAGCTTGGCATCCCATTTAATGGCATTGAATAAGGCAAAGTCGGTGGCGGTGTCACAGGCATGCAGGGTTATAATCATATCCACCGGAAAATCACTTTCGTAGCTATGGATGTTTCCCAATTCAAAGGACAGCTGCTCGTATCCGTATTTTTGGGCACTGTCATTGCAGCGAGCAATGACATCCTTTTTTAAATCCAGCCCGACTATTTTTACCTTCATGTTTTTTATTTCCGTGAGATAGTAATAGAGAATAAAGGTCAGATAGGATTTTCCACAGCCAAAGTCGATAATGTTTAATGGTGCGTCGGGGTCAAGGTTCTTGATCTCATCATCGATGATCTCCACAAAGCGGTTAATCTGCTTGAATTTGTCATACATGGTATTGACAACTTTTCCTTCTTTGGTGAAAATCCCCATATCTACCAGGGGTTCGATCACAACGCCTTCTTTGAGGAGATAGTTTTTTTCCCGATTATGATTGATTGTCATTTTAGGCGCTTCTTTTGTGGCTTTTTTTGCTACCGAAACTTTCCCTTTTTTACTGATCTGGATAATATATTCATATTGCTGATCCCAGGCATTGTATTGCAGAAAATCCGCCGCCAAAGCGGTCAGTAAAAATTCTTTCAGCGCTTGCTCATTCAGATTCTCATTAAAAACTTGAGTGTCCGTAAATTTTTCCAGATGATAGTCATCCTTCAATTTATTGATGGCGATTTTTTTATACTCAACGGCATTCCCCACTGATTTTGTTTTTGGTTTACTCAGGATGATTTTATATATTTGAAGATTAAAGCAGGACTCTATGGCTTTTATCAACTCATTCATTTTTTACCTCACTCTATTTTGCGTTTTTTGATATAAATTTTTATTCTATCAATATCCTAACATTCTTTTTAGCATAATAAAAGAATAAACGATTTTAAATATTTTCCCTTTTACACGCATATCCTCAATCATGCTTGATTCTTTAATTGACAAGGCTGATTAATCGGTGTTAAACTCAATGAAACTGATCTTGTTTTTAATTCGATTTTCCAATATATTATAAGGAGGAATTTTCACATGGCGATGGCAGCAATCTTTGGTTTCATCAGTGGGTCTACCCTTTTTATTGGGGCACTTCTGGGTATGTATCTTAAAATACCCAAATACATCTTAGGGGCAATTATGGCATTTGGCTCTGGGGTCATGGTCTCCGCCTTGACCTTCGACCTGATGGAACATGCTTTTGTAACCGGTGGTTTCGTATCTGTCTCCATTGGTTTCTTAATCGGTACCCTATTATTTGTAATCGGTGATTACCTAATCGATCATGCCGGCGGACATTTTCGCAAACATGGCCATGGTAAAATTATGGCGCACAAAAACAGCACCCCAACCAGCAACTCCGGTTCGGCCATCCTCCTTGGTGCCGTCTTAGATGGGATTCCCGAATCCCTGGCCATCGGCATTGGTCTAGCGGCCGGCGAAGGTATTGGTGTGAGCATGATGATCGCCGTTTTTCTCAGCAACCTGCCGGAAGGAATCTCCGGCGCTCAGGGAATGAAAAGCGCGGGAAAATCCCACCTTTATATCTTAGCTATCTGGGGAATCACCATTTTAGCTTCGGCCTTGGCTTCTGCTTTAGGTTATGCTATTTTGGGAAACGCCTCCCAGGAAATTATCGCAGTAACCCTCTCTTTAGCTGCTGGCGCAATCCTGGCGATGCTGGCCGATACGATGATGCCAGAAGCTTTTGAAGAAGGCGGACGGTTTATTGCCCTGGCCACGGCTTTAGGATTTTTCATTGCTTTTTTCATCAGCCATCTGGCTGGTTAAGTAATAAAAAACGAGCTGCCATAAAAATGGCAGCTCGTTTTTTATATTGTTCTTTTTTATTATTCTTTTGGGCTGATTATGTTTTGATGTTTTATTCTTTCCTGTGGATTACTTATTTCATTCCCATGAATAAGGCAATATCTTCATCAACAGAACCGATTCCGGCAATCCCAAAGTTATCAATTAAGACATTGGCAACATTCGCAGAAAGAAATGCTGGCAGGGTTGGTCCCAAGTGAATATTCTTGACTCCAAGGTGCAACAGTGCTAACAGCACAATTACTGCTTTTTGTTCATACCAGGAAATATTATAGGCAATCGGCAGATCATTGATATCATTAAGTTCAAATACTTCTTTTAATTTCAGGGCGATTAAGGCCAATGAATAAGAATCGTTGCACTGTCCGGCATCAAGCAGTCTGGGAATGCCGCCGATGTCGCCTAAATCCAGCTTATTATATTTGTATTTTGCACAACCGGCGGTTAAAATAACGGTGTCCTTTGGCAATTGTTCGGCAAAGTCGCCATAATAATCTCTTGATTTCATCCGTCCATCGCAGCCTGCCATCACAAAGAATTTTTTGATGGCACCCGATTTAACGGCGTCAACAACCTTGTCAGCCAGAGCAAAAACCTGTTCGTGGGCAAAACCGCCGATGATTTTTCCAGTTTCGATTTCGGTGGGCGCTTTAAGTCGTTTGGCCATTTCAATAATCTGGGAAAAGTCTTTTTTACCGTTGGCATCTGCGTCAATATGGATGCAGCCGGGATGGCCGGAAGCACCGGTTGTGAAAATGCGTTTTTTTACTTCATCACTCTTTGGTGGAACAATACAATTCGTGGTAAAAAGAATCGGTCCGTTGAAAGATTCAAATTCTTCGATCTGTTTCCACCAGGCATTTCCGTAATTACCGACAAAGTTGTCATATTTCTTAAAGCCTGGGTAGTAATGAGCTGGCAGCATTTCGCTATGGGTATAGACATCTACGCCAGTTCCTTTGGTTTGTTCCAACAGCTGTTCCAAGTCGGTTAAATCATGACCGGAGATTAAAATCGCTGGATTCTTTTTAACGCCGATATTAACTTCGGTTATTTCAGGATTGCCGTATTTTGAGGTGTTGGCTTCGTCGAGAAGCGCCATCACGGTTACCCCGAACTGGCCTGTTTTTAAGGTTAAAGCTACCAGATCATCCGCACTCAGTTTATCATTAAGAGTTGCTGCCATCGCTTCATATATAAAAGCATATAGGTTTTCGTCTTCTTTGCCAAGATTTAAAGCATGTTCAGCATAGGCGGCCAGACCTTTTACCCCGTAAGTGATCAATTCTCTTAACGAACGGACGTCTTCATTTTTGGTTGCCAATACGCCCACAGACGCCGCTTTTTTAAGCATTTCAGCTTTGGTTCCCACTTCAAATCTGGCAGCATTATGAAGTTCAGAAATAGCGATTTTTTTGCCCTTTTGCTCTTTCTTTAAGCCCAACAGCTTTTGAAAAAAGTTGGGAGTGTCTTTTTTATTGGCGGCATCGACCATATCTCGCAGCCGATTTCTCATGGTTGTCATTTTCTGTATCTCTTTGACAAATGCGGCATCGTCGAAATTGGCATTGGTGATGGTCATAAACAGACTTTTTAGCACCTCATGGTTAACATCGCCTAATTCCTTGGCATTTAGTTCGCCTTTTACCACAATTTCTGAAATCCCTTTAATGGTGTAAATCAACAAGTCCTGAAGTTTTGCAACTTCTTCGTTTTTCCCACAAACACCTTTAACACTACAGCCCTGTCCTTTAGCTGCTTCCTGACACTGATAACAAAACATACTCATAACATAATCCTCCAAAATTTTTATTTATTTTTGATCTTTTATTTCTAAACTAAACGGGTATCGCTACCCCGTTTCGATGTTACTATTATATCCGGGGCATTTTTTTAACGCCGTTGCAAATGCAACGGTATTGAATTTTTTTAAGTGTTTTTTTTGATAACCAAATTTTGAGCAAAAAAAAACGCCTTTCGGCGTCTTTTTCGACTTATTCGCTTTTTTTATCGTCAGTCTGAATGTTCTTATTTTTATAGAAAATACAGCCGGTTTCTTTCCAGGGATTTTTTAATACATCCATGTCTGGACATCGTCCGCTGACATTGAAACTGCAATTTAAATAAGAACATGCATTTTTCTCAGTTGATTCCATTTGCTCTCCTTTTGCGCTCATTTTGATTAATAATAATTTAAAACACAAATTAAATGTGTTTTAAATATTGATTTTGCCATTATAACAGTTAAGTCTTAAATAAACAAGAGCCTCATTCTTCCATATTAGTGAAATAAAATTAAGAATAAATCCATAATGCAAACCGAATCTTTACAATTGACTGTCTTTAGACTGTCATTTTTTAAATCGATTTAACCGTTTGGATGTTGATACCAGGCATGAAAACGCTGGTTCTTTTCGATTGACAGCTTATTACCAAACCCGGCATAAAGATTGTATAAAGAAAACACCTTAATGTATAAAGATTATATTCATATTGACCGTTTTATATTTTTTTTTACTGACAACTATGATATAAATAGTCCTAAATGATTTTATACGAATGGTGGAAAAAATATGTCTGATCCTTCAAATTCTTTTGAAGCACAATATGAACTGAACAAAAAAGGCCGACTGGAAATCTTTTTCGGCTATGCCAAAGGTTCCGGAAAAACCTATGCCATGCTTGACGATGCCCAGGAACAAATGAAACGAGGCGTGAACGTTTTAATCGGATGCGTGGAACAAAATGCCCAACCAGAAACCATGGAATTAATGCATGATTTTAAGTCATTGCCACTAAAAATTCTGGAACATCAAAACAGCCTCCTTAAAGAATTTGATTTAGATGCCGCTCTGGAACTTAAACCGGAATTGATCCTGGTCGATGATCTGGCTCATACCAATGCTCCAGGCGTTCGCAACAACAAGCGCTATCAAGATATTGAGGAACTTCTCAATGCCGGCATTGACGTTTATACAACTGTTAATGTCCTGCATCTTGAAAGTCTGAAGGATATTGTTGAAAGCATTACCAAAGAAAAGGTCAAAGAAACCATCCCTGATCACGTCTTTAATAATGCTGATAAGATCCAGCTAATTGATATTGAACCAGAAGAATTATTAAAACGCTTTAATAAACAAAGAATGGATGGTTCAACGTTAACGGATGATCCGATCAATACTTTTTTAACCGAAGAAAACCTACGTCTGTTACGGGAGATCGCCATGCGAAAAGTGGCCAACCGGATCAGCTATGCTAATCAGAAAGAATCCCGCTTATGCCAGAAAATGGCGAATATCAAACTGATGGTCTGTATCAGCAGTTCCCCTTCATCAGCTAAGTGTATCCGCTGGACTCAGCGGACCGCTGAGGCTTTTCATGCCCCTTGGACTGCCGTTTACGTTGAAAACCTGGGGGTTGATTATGTGCCCGATATTGAAAAGCAATGCATTCGGGATAATCTCGATTTAGCCGAGCGAATGGGCGCCGAAATTGTCAACCTCAGCGGTTATGATGTGCCTACGGTTATTGCTCGTTATGCCAAACTCACTGGCATTACCAATATCATTATCGGAAAAAGCAGAACCAGAAAAAGCCTCCGAAATCTATTTAAACCAAGCTTGGAAGATCAATTGATCAGTCAGTTGCCAAGTATTGAAATACATATTATCCCAGGCGAACTTCCTTCAATCGGAGCCAAGAAAAAGAAATATAAACGCTTTTCATTTGGCGAAAATATGCGTTTCTCATTCCAGGACGCCTTGAAAACGGTAATAACACTCGGAGTTGCGACGCTCTTTTCGATGGTGCTTCATACCCTGGGTTTTGAGAACCAGTACATCAATATGATTTATATCTTATCAGTACTGATCATCTCCAGAGTAACCTCAGGTTATATTTACGGTATTTCCGCCGCTATTTTAAGTGTCCTACTTTTTAATTTCTTTTTTTCATTTCCCTATTTCTCTTTGCACACGATCGAAAGAGGATCACCGATTACTTTCTCACTGATGCTACTGGTTGCATTGACCACCAGTACACTCACGTTGCGGATCAAAAAGCAGTCGCAATTTTCCGTGGAAAGAGAACACCGAACGGAAGTGCTGTATGAGATCAATAAAAAATTGCTGGTATCCCGAGACCTGCAGAATACTGTGGGGTTACTCAATCACTATCTGGTCGATATTTTTAAACGTTCCGCAATTTTTTATACCCAGGACCCAATTAACGGTAGACCTGAACACTTCTTACAATCACTGGATGACTCGGATGCTTCATTTTTATTGTCTGAAGAAGAAAAGGCGATTGCCCACTGGACCTTTATCAATAAAAAATGTGCCGGCAAGGGGACCGATACCTTTGCGAGTGCGGGTGCCTTTTATATGCCGATTTTTTCCGAAAAAAGAGTTTTTGGAGTGATTGGTCTATCTTGCACAAACGGAAAACTTGATCAAAATAATCGCCTGTTTTTAAGCATGATTGCTTCCCAGGCCGAAATGGCACTGGAACGACACTACCTTTCAGCTGAACAAAGCCGGATGTTAATTGAATCTGAAAAAGAAAAATTGCGAAGTAATCTGCTCCGAGCCATCTCCCATGACTTGAGGACACCGCTCACGGGTATTCTGGGATCAAGCTCAGCCCTTTTAGAAAACCGCAAGAATTTTGATGATGAAACACTGGATACCTTAATCATTAACATTAAGGAAGAATCACAATGGTTAATTCGAATGGTTGAAAATCTTTTGTCGGTAACCCGCATCAGCGAAGGACCGATGACTGTTACCAAATCGCCGGAGGCTGTCGAAGAA
This sequence comes from uncultured Acetobacterium sp., assembly GCF_963664135.1. Lineage (NCBI taxonomy): Bacteria > Bacillati > Bacillota > Clostridia > Eubacteriales > Eubacteriaceae > Acetobacterium > uncultured Acetobacterium sp. The sequence goes on from NZ_OY760905.1 coordinate 1,557,606, forward strand.
ATTGTTGCCGAATCGATTAGTCGTATCCGTAAGCGCTTCACAACACAAAAAATATTAGTTTCAGTTCCAGAAGAATTACTGGTTGTCGAAATGGATGGAACCTTAATTGAACAAGTCCTCATCAATCTTCTTGAAAATGCCATCAAACACTCTTCGGCTGATTCAACCATCCGAGTAGAAGTGAAAAAGACCGCAGAAAATGCCGTGTTTGAGGTGATTGATAATGGTTCTGGCCTAAGTGATCAGCATCTGTCGCATATATTTGAATCCTATGTCCCTGATGGCAAACAAAGTGCAGATTCCTCCCGGGGTATGGGCATTGGTTTATCTATCTGTAAATCTATCATCAATGCTCATCAGGGAAAAATGGAAGCGGCAAACAAAAGCTACGGCGGCGCCGTTTTCAGATTTACACTGCCTTTAGAAGAATAAAAATTTTTAAAAAACATCTGAACATCTAAAACAGAAGTTGGTATATTTTCACGAAGAATAACGGTATCAACTTCTGTTTATTTACAGATCATTCCTTCAGAAATCATATTGGCTAATCTGACGTTATCCATTTTTTTTGCAAACACTAACCATTACCAATAGAAATAGTTCTAATTTTAAGTATGCTTTTTTAACAACGATTAACTTCATCAGACTAACTAATTATTTATGAGCTCTGCTCACAATCTATTCAATCAGCTTTAATTACTTTTATCCAGCTTTTCTTGATCTATGTTAGTTTCAGTTTTTTAAAACATCTTGAATATTCTCACCCCCAATTTCTTTTGTTGCAAAACCAAAGGCAATGGAAACATTAGCACCGCCCACTTTTTCTTCTTTTGTAAAAGTATTGATTTGCTCAATAATTCTTTCCGCCTCCGCGTCTTCGACGCCAACTTGCACCCCCTTGATAAGGACTATTTAAAGCATAGCTTCTCAAAGCGTTTTTTAAAATACTCGCGACCAGCAAAGTCAATCATTTCCTGCAACCCAGAAAATTTTGTTATTGATGAAACAAATGAATCAAATTCTGATTGATCAATAGAGTCATATTCTTCTTGACTATTTATAGAAAACCCGCCGCCTTTCAGAAATTCCTCGAAATCATTATAAGGTGTATTTTCAGTTATGAAAGATTTTGTGATCACGTCATCAAAGGGAATGGATTTTTGTTTTGATAGATATTCAACTTCTTTTGAAATGTTTTCAAGAGTTTTACTTAATTCTGTCAAGCTTGTGACTTTTACATTACTCATAGCAAGTACCTCTTTTAAAATATTTCAGTGATGCGACACCGATATTTTAAGTATAAGAGCATAGACAAAAAGAAACAATAGCTCAATTGGAGTGATGTAATCAAAACACATAATATTGTAACAAAAATTGAATATAAATTATAAAGGAGAAAGAACACAATGAACAAAGACTTATATATCGAATTACTGGAAGAACATGTGAACGATTTAACCACAGCTTCAAAAATTGACGCAGTGTTGTCATTATTAAAAACGGAAAAAATCAGAGATTTAAAAAGTGATATTATGGTTGCATGAAATAAAATCGTTGAGACATTGGGAAACCGGTCCTTTTTATCTTCTTCCGCATTTGGCACCACAAAAGCACCTTTATTATCTTATGAAATCTTAGGGTAATTTTTTGACAATAAAAAAACAGAGTCGATAAACGGCTCTGTTATGCGCTATTATTGGTGCTCCCTCAGAGACTCGAACTCTGGACACCCTGATTAAGAGTCAGGTGCTCTAGCCAACTGAGCTAAGGGAGCGATAGTGGTGCCGAAGGCGGGACTCGAACCCGCACGTGATCACTCACAACGGATTTTGAGTCCGTCACGTCTGCCAATTCCATCACTTCGGCGTAATAAAAAATATTCATGTGATCGTATTTTTATCAAAAACTCTTTTCATCCTTAATGGATGAGTTTTTAATAAAAATGCGTTGGCTTTATCACTGTCGTCTCGCTTACGCTCGACTTCTGACCAATTTCAATTTTTAAATTGGGATAAAGCTTATGTGTCTCACAGGACACTGTCATAAATAATAACACAACTTAAAACGAATTTCAATCATTTTTTTAAATTTCAAATTATTTTTTTAATTTGAAAACACGACAAAATATTATCTTGTTTTTTTTTATATATGGGGTAGTATATTACTTAGTAGATTGGTTATTAAACAAGAATTTAATTGCCATTCGTTCATACTATTTTTAGAAAGTTAGGTGAAGTGATGAGCATGTTTGAAAACCACAAAACAATTGCTTATAAGGAATTCAGAGAGTTTGTAAACGAATCGGTTCTTGAACTGATAAAAAAAACAAAAGACAAAAAATGCAATGGCTGTATTGATTTTGTATTCGACGAAGAAACCTCCACGGGGCATTGCGAAGCACTGGAAACCACCTGGCCTGTTAAAAACCCCGATGCGGTACAGCGCTTGACTGACTGCTATATTTGCGACCTTAAGGCGATGAAATAATATCGGAATCAGAATCAAAAATTGAAATCAACAAAATTTATGGCACCGATCAGATGATCGGTGTATTTTTTGTCCTATTCTTTTTCATATGCTTCGATAATCCTCTGACAACAGGCTTCAGCTGATAAGTTGTCGCTTGAAATTTTCAGATCGCAGGTATCATAATACTGTTGCCGTTCTGCCATCATTTGTTTGATTCGTAATAGGGGATCTTCACATTGCAGGAGGGGCCGGATTTTGTCACCTTTTACCCGATTAAAAATTGTTTCGGCCTGAGCCGCAAGACTGACTACAAAAGCTTTTTCTGCCAATAATTCTCGATTTCTCTCAAAAAGAATGCTGCCACCTCCAGTGGAAAGAACACTATTTTCGATCCCCAGAGCTTTTTTCAATGCCTCATGTTCGGCGTTTCGAAAAACATCTTCGCCCATCTCGGAAAAGATATCGCTGATTTTTATCCCCATATCTGCTTCCACCATAGCATCAGTATCTACAAAAGTGTATCCCATTTTTTCAGCCAACAGCGGACCGATAGTCGATTTACCAGTGGCCATAAAACCAATCAGAGCAATGCATTTTTTTGAGTTCGATTTTTTAGAGTTTGAATTTGCCATATCAGTTTAATCCTTCTTCCAATAATTTCTTTCCCAGTTCAGGATTCGGAAAAATACCTGTCCACAATTCAAAGGCCAATAGCCCCTGATATAAGAGCATTTCCAATCCATTGACCGTTTGAGCACCAACTGCGCTTGCATCTTTCATAAACGGAGTAACCGGAGGGCTGTAGATCATGTCATAAACCAGCAGATCTTTTTTCATCAAGTATTTGGGAAGCGGAGTTTGATCGATGGTGTCAGCCATCCCCAAACTGGTTCCATTGGCGACTACCGCTGCCTGATCAACCGCGTTTTCCAGCGCTGCCGCGTCCATGGAAATCGCCTGGGCTTTTCCCGGCCAGCTTTCATTAATCTGATTGGCCAGTTCTTCAGCTTTTTCGACCGTTCGATTGGCAATGATCACTTTTTTAATACCCCAATCGGCCAATGCCATGGCGACTGACTTAACCGCGCCTCCACATCCTAAAATAAGGATGGTCAATGATTCCTTGGCAATGTCCCCAATTTTATTTTCGATCGATTTTATAAAACCAAAGCCATCCGTATTATAACCAATCATTTTTCTGTCCCGATAAACAACGGTATTAACCGCTCCGATTTTTTCGGCCAGTGGGTCTAACCCATCCAAATATTTCATGACTTCCATTTTATGCGGTTTGGTAATATTGAAACCACCAAAATTCATCAACCGGAATCCATCAACTAATTTTTCCAAATCCTCAGCCTTGACCCCAATCGGTAAATAAAGGGCATCCACCCCATTCGCTTTAAATAACCCATTGTGTAACTGGGGTGATAAACTTTGGGCGATGGGATCGCCGATAACGGCATATATTTTAGTGTTGACTGATATTTTCATGAAAGTCTCCTTTAATTCTATCTTTATTTTTGCATTGTAACACATGATTGGTGGTTGGTAAATACACGCGGAATGTCGGACCGGACATTTTTTTATTATTATGCAGATAATTGCATAAAGTCTTTCCGCCCCATCATTCCTGTGTTATAATTTCAGAGGAAAATGAAAGAATGGAGGAGATTTTTTGAATACTCAAAGAATTATACAAGTGGATGAAAAGGTTCCACTGAATATGCTGGCGCCCTTAAGCTTGCAGCACATGTTCGCAATGTTTGGGGCCTCTGTTTTAGTGCCGTTCCTATTTGGCATTAATCCCGCCGTTGTCCTTTTTATGAACGGTATCGGAACCTTGTTGTTTATGTTTATTACAAAGGGAAAGGCACCGGCCTACCTTGGTTCAAGTTTCGCGTTTTTAGCACCGGCCGGTATCGTCATCGCCACCTGGGGATATTCCTATGCTTTAGGCGGCTTTGTCGTTGTCGGTTTGTGCGGTTGTATCCTGGCCGGTATTATTTACAAATTTGGCATTGACTGGATCAATGTGGTTTTACCACCTGCCGCCATGGGTCCGGTTGTTGCGCTTATCGGTCTTGAACTGGCTGGCACTGCCGCCAGCACTGCTGGAATCATCAGCAATACCAGCTATGTTCTTGATGAAGCTACCGGTCTTTATCAACAAGTTGTTACCAGCATCGAACCTAACAATGTGATTGTCTTTCTCGTCACTCTGGGCTTTGCTGTTTTTGGCTCGGTATTGTTTAAAAAGTTTTTTGCCGTTATCCCAATTCTGATCGCCATCGTTGCCGGATATATCGCTGCTCTGATAACTGGTGTCGTCGGTCCGGCAACCTTTGAAGCGGTTGCCGCTGCGCCCTGGTTTTCGATCCCAAACTTCCAGCTCCCGCAATTTAAATTAGAAGCAATTATTATTATTCTGCCGGTGCTGCTGGTACTTACTTCTGAACACATTGGCCACCAGATTGTTACCAGCAAAATTGTTGATCGCGATCTATTAAAAGATCCGGGTCTTCACCGTTCACTGCTGGGCGATTATATCTCAACCGCCCTTTCTGGGATGGTCGGTTCGGTGCCAACCACAACCTATGGTGAAAACATTGGCGTTATGGCGGTGACCAAGGTTTATAGTGTGCAGGTTATCGCTGGTGCGGCAATCTTATCGATTGTCTGCTCTTTTGTCGGCAAATTGTCGATGCTGATCTCTACTATTCCCGGGCCGGTTATTGGCGGAATCTCCTTTTTACTTTATGGGATGATCGGTGCTGCCGGCATTCGAATTCTGGTTGATGCCCAGGTTGATTATGGCAAATCACGAAATCTTGCTTTAACCTCGGTCGTTTTTGTAGTTGGTTTATCTGGCGTGGCGGTTACTTTTGGCAGTATTCAATTATCCGGGATGGTTCTTTCCACCATCGTCGGGATGATCTTAAGTCTGATCTTCTTTGTTTTAGACAAATTAAATTTGACCAATGACCGTGAAGAAGAACATCTTTACGACCAACCCTAAGCATAGCTTTAACTGCTGATTGCGGGCGGGTGCTACCCGCCCCTACGAACCTAATAAATACAAAAGTAGTACTGACTACCTGATAACTGATCAATTATGATCAGTTATTTTTTTTGTGGAGTCTGGGCGGTTGTAAAAAAGCAAAATTTCTATTATACTGATAGTAATAAAAAGATCGATAACTAATAATCACGATAGAAATAGAAGGTAACACCGATGAAAAATGATATGAAAATCGCAGTCTTAATCGATGCAGATAATGTTTCCGATAAGTATATCAAGTATATTTTTGACGAAATCTCCAACCTTGGTATGCCAACGTATAAGCGCATCTATGGTGACTGGACCAAACCTCAGTTGGCATCCTGGAAAACCGTGCTGCTGAATTACTCCATTACACCGATTCAGCAATACAGCTATACCACTGGCAAAAATGCCACCGATGCGGCTCTGATTATTGATGCCATGGATATTCTTTATTCAAATAACGTCGACAGTTTTTGCATCGTATCCAGTGACAGTGATTTCACCCGCTTGGCCACCCGCTTGCGGGAAGCCGGTATGTATGTGGTCGGTATGGGCGAAAAGAAAACTCCGACGCCATTTATTTCGGCCTGTGAAAAGTTCAAATATCTGGAAGTCATTGCCAGTGAGCCCGGAGATACCGAAGTTCTGCACGAAAATAACGGCAAACATGAGCACCAAAAAGAAGGGATGACCAACCGCAAGGAACTGATCCAATCCCTTAAAACCATTATCACTGAAAGTTCGGATGAAGATGGCTGGGCAAATTTAGGGGAAGTCGGCTCCCGTCTCAATAACCGCTATCCGGATTTTGACACCCGAAACTATGGTCACTCAAAACTGCGGCCACTGATATTATCACTGAATCAATTTGAAATTGAAGCCCGCAAAACCAGTAAAAATCAAAATTCTCACTATGTTGTTCGAAATAAAGCAAAGCAAAGGTAATCCCATGTTGTTATATCGTCTTGAAAATGACAGCTTTATCACTGCTTCAGCCTCTCAAATAAAAGCCGAAGATGATCAGAAACACTTATGCCTGACCAGTTTGGATGAGCTTCCGTCGATCAATAAGCAATTGGGGATCAGTGACAAAATCGTCAAAGAGTGTATTCAAAATGGTGGATCGCGTTTGGAAAGTTATGATGGTTTTGATTTCATCACCCTTCATCTGCCTGATGCCATTTTGCTGGATCACAAACCAAAACGGATCTGCATCTATTTTAGAAAGGATCTATTGGTTTTTATTTCCGATCGCAATGATTTTATTAGCAGCATTGTAGTCAATACCCAAAGTGAGGGTATTAAGATCCCCTCGCTGGGCAAATTTTTTCATTTGTTTTTTGATAAGCTGACTATTGATGACCGGGAGGTTCTGGTTTCTATTGAAGAGGAAATCTCCAGTCTGGAAGAAGAATTTATTGTCTCCATTAAAAACGATTTGGCGGAATACCTGATTACCTTTCGCAAGCGCCTACTCAGCCTTAAACAGTATTATGAGCAGCTTTTTGAGATATGCGAGGCGATTGAGGAAAATGAAAATAACCTGATCGACAAAAAAGAACTGCGCTATTTTAAAATTCTTACTAATCGGATCAACCGGCTCTTTACCAATGTGCTCAATCTCCGGGATTATGGCACCCAAGTGCGAGAAGCCTACCAGGCGCAACTGGATATCAACCTGAACAATGTGATGAAAATCTTTACTGTGGTCACCTCCATCTTTCTGCCGCTGACCCTGATTGTCGGTTGGTACGGCATGAATCTTATGATGCCGGAATTCCAGTGGAAATATGGTTATCACTTTGTGATTGTGTTAAGTATTGCTGTTGCTGCCGGAACTCTGATTTACTTCAAAAAAAACAAGTGGTTTTAATGACCACTTGTTTTTTTACTCTAAATAAGAAAATTTCTATTCTCCCAAATACGAAAGAATTTTAAATGACTGGAGCAGCGAAAATTTTGTTTCAAGATCATTTAAACGGATATCAAGGATTTCTTCTATTTTTTTAATCCGATATTTCATGGAATTACGATGGATCTGAAAAAATTGGGCGGTTTTGGTGACGTTACTGTCATGAAGTAAATAAATATAGAGATTATGTCCATAGTCCGTTTGATAATGCTGATCATATTCCATTAAGTCAAACAATAACGGGTTGCAGAAATTCTTTAAGTCAGATTGAGCCCCGGCGATTTCCAGTAAGTGATAGAAGGTGTAGGCATTATAATCATAAAAAGTATCTTGGTGAGTTAAGGATGCCCCCAATTCCAAAGCCTTAACTGACTTGAGATAATGGGTTTTAAGCTCAGTTAACTCCTGGAAACAGGGGCTGATGCCGGCGCTCATTTTGTTGGTTACTAAAAAGTCCCTCAGTTTATTCTCGACAACTTTGGCAAACCCTTCTTTTCGATGGCTCTGAAGAAGCACTATAATTTTATTTTGATACACGATCGATTTTTCGGTGCCTAAGAGGCGGTTGATGATGCTCTTTAAATAACTCAGGGACATGACCTTTTCGTTTTTTTGATCTGGACTGATTGTGACAATCATCGAATATTTCTGGGAATTCAAATTTAGTTTTTTTCCCTGCTTTTGGATGGTGTCGGTTTTTGTGATTTTTTCTACCAGCAGATCCAATAGAAAATGCTCGAATTCATTTTCAAAGTGACTGCTCTGGACATTTTCCTTTTGCAGTTCACTGGCGACAATACTACATAAAAACTGAAGTAGTTCCAGATCCGCATCTAAAAATATTTTATTTGATTCGACCACGGCAATATGACCAATATTTTTTTCTTTGATTGTTAATTTATGGGCCATCCACCGGGTTGGCGAATAATCAAAATGCTCAATGCAGGGAACTTCACTGGTATAAAGCCGCTCAAAGACGCCGCTGTCATTGAGTTTTTTAATGCGTTCATAGCCTTCAAATTCTTCTTCATGTTCAGTCGTGGGCCAGGATGGATCACCAACTTCGGCGTTCTGATTAAAAGCCAGCACATTATAACCCATGTCACTGACAAACATCGGATTTCCCAGCACCTCATAGCCGACATCAATGATGTGCTGGAGACCTCTACAAGATAAAAGAGCCGCCACCAGTTTTGCTTTTTTTCGTTCGAAACTCCGTTTTTTTGAGAATAACGTTCTGATCATTTGAGTCGGTTCCTGATCATCGGTAAGACTTTTCACCCGGATCCGATTCGAATTTTGCTTGTCTTTCATATCCATCATTTTTAACCTGCTTTTTATAATTTTATGAACCACTTATTTTAGCTCATATTATACGCATTTAATGATTTAAAAGCAAATCAATCCGTTGTCATTTTGCAAAAATATTATTTAATTATTTTTGCTGTTTTGCCATTGTTTTAAATCCCATTCCTGATAAAATTTACTTAAAGTAAACGATTTACAATAGAAAGAGGTTTAGAATGAATTCCAAATATGCAAAGATTTTCACTCCGATTAAAATTGGTAACATGATTGTAAAAAATCGGATTGAAACCGCCCCAGCCGCGCCTCGATTGGCTTCACCCGAAGGTCTGGTCACACCGGAGTTGATTGAGTGGACCCGGGCTCTGGCTAAAGGCGGTGCCGGGATTGTTACCGTCGGTATTTCCATGGTTACCCCACCCTTTGGTCACATGAATGGTTTCTGCGTCAATATCGGCGATGACAATGTGGTTCCCGGTTTGGCGGTATTGGCCGACACTGTTCATCGTTATGGCGCCAAGGCCTCCATTGAGCTGGCCGGATTTGCCATGGGACACGATATGCCGGAGGAAGGCAAGTCACCCATTGACATGATGAGTCAGGAAGATATCGAAAACTGGATTACCCTCTTTGCCAACGCTGCCGAACGGGCGATGAAAGCTGGAATGGATATGGTTCTGATTCACGGTGGACATGGAATTCTCGTCAGCAATTTCTTCTCTCCTCTGTTCAACCACCGCACCGATAAATATGGTGGCAACACCGAAAACAGAGCCCGGTTCGCCTGTGAATTATTCGATGCAATCCGCAGCAAGGTCGGTAATAAACTAGCCATCGAATTTCGCCTGAGTGCCGCCGAACTGGTTCCTGGGGGCATAGAATTGGCCGAGACCATTGAATTTATTAAAATCATTCAAGACAAAATCGATCTGGTTCACGTTTCCGCCGGGATGTTACTGGATGATGAAATGGTTCCGATCACCACCCAGCCCACCTATTTAAAACGTGGTTACAATGCCCACTATGCCGCCAGTATTAAAAAATCTCCAGGGATTCACGTGCCAGTAACAACCGTTGGCTCCATTGATCTGGACCTGGCGGCCGAAATTATCGAGAACGACGCCGCCGACATGTGTGCAATGATCCGAACCGTGATTGCCGATCCGACCAGCGTTAATAAAGCCCGCACCGGAAAGGAAGAAGAAACTCGTCCTTGTATCCGCTGTGTACTCTGCCTGAACCGCACCCATGGTATGGAACCTCTTCGTGTTGCCTGTGCGGTCAATCCGAAAGCCGGTCGGGAATGTGAGTTAAAAGACGTTCCCGCGCTAGCGGATCATAAGAAAAAGGTGGTTGTCATCGGTGGTGGGCCGGCCGGTATGGAAGCCGCTCGAACAGCTGGCGATCGTGGCCATGAGGTGGTTCTTTTCGAAAAAAGCAATTGTCTGGGCGGCACCCTACGCCTGGCGGTAGCTCCGGATTTCAAGGCCGATCTTAAAAATTATCTGGCTTGGGCTATTCGCATGACCAGCCGTCACCCCCATGTTTCGCTTCGCTTATCCACCGAAGCAACCACCGAAAACATTATCGCGGAGTCACCAGATGCGCTTGTTATTGCTGTCGGCGCCCAAAGCAATATCCCCGCCATTCCTGGTTTAGACGGAATGGATGTGGTTTGGGTTGGCGATGTCGAATCTGGAACAGTTGATGTTGGCCAAAATGTGGTCATCGCCGGCGGCGGATTAACCGGATGTGAAACCGCTTTGGATCTGGCCCGAAAAGGCAAAACGGTGACCATTGTCGAAATGGTCAGTGAAAGGAAAATGCTTGACCCTTCACCAATTCCCATGACCGCTTTGCTGCAACTGCTTAAAAAGGAAAATGTGACCATTCTGGCCGAGCATAAACTGATTAAAGCCAAGGATCATTCCGTTTTGATCGAAGGTAGTGATGGTGAAAAAGAAGTTATTTTTGATACCCTGATTCTTTCTCTGGGTGTTAAACCAAACCTGCTGGAAGTATCCAAATTTGCCAATCTTGTTGATGATGTTTTCATTATCGGTGATTGCACCACCAGTCAGGGAACCCTTTATACTGCCACAACCGCCGGTTATAATGCCGGCTTGGATATCTGATCTATGAACTAAATGACGACCGTGATTTTCACTGCCCTACTGTTGAAACGCGCTTGTCTCAAATCATTTCTTTAACAACTGACGGGAAACGCAATGCTGCGTTTCCTGTTTTTTTAATTGTTGCAACTATCTTAATTTCATATCTTAATTTACAAAATAAAACGCTTGCATTATAATTCATGATCAGGTATTATACCAGCATGGTGGCATCTATATGAGCTGCACATGACTAACGCATAAACTTTTATTTTTATTTAAATACTAATAATACTACTAATAAAAATAACAACAATAATATAAAAACCTGCTCTAATCCTTGGTGATAGAGACTGAATAACGCTACACTATTTTGCATTTTTATAATGCAGTTTAGGTCTTTTTGCAGTTGTTAATTTCAGTGCAGAGGGCCTTTTTCTTTGCTCAGAATAACAACCCAGGTTTGCGTAACATGTGTGTTCTGCTATTTATCGGAACCATCAAATAATATTCTAGGTGAAACACATGAAAATCGGATTTATTGGCGCCGGCAAAGTCGGCACATCCCTGGGCATATTTTTCAAAAATAATGGATTATCCTTGTCGGGTTATTTCAGCCGCAGTGAGTCTTCGTCTCAAAACGCCGCTGACTTGACCGAATCTTGCCCTTTTTCTGACATTTCCGCCCTCATCAAAGCAAGCAATCTTGTTTTGATTACCACCGGTGATGATCAGATTTTTTCAGTCGTCAACCAAATCGCTCAATTGTCTTGCTTAACAGAAAACCATACCCTGGTTCATACCAGCGGCGCCCTGTCCACCGATCTCTTTGACTCCATTAAAACAACAGGGTGTGGCTTATGTTCCCTTCATCCGATTATGAGTTTTTCTGACATCATCAACGCTGCCCAAAATCTCAGTTCAACCGTATTTACCCTGGAAGGAAACCAAAAGGGTTTGGCTGATGTAGAAAAAATCCTTGAGATCACAGAGAACCCTTACTTTATCATCAACAAGGAACATAAAGTTCTCTACCACGCAGCCGCCTGCATTTTATCGAACTATCTGGTGACTCTGATGGATTCCGGTTTTGAACTGCTCAAAGCCACCGGTATTGCCGAGGATCAGATCACCAAGGCCTTTATGCCACTAATCACCGCCACTCTGGGAAACATTGAAAGCTCTGGAACCGTCAATGCGCTCACTGGCCCTCTGGTACGCGGCGATGAAAACACCATCACAGCACACGTCCAGGCCATTAAAACCCAGACCCCCGAATTTTTAATGCTCTACCAGACCATGGGGTTGGCCACTATCGATATGATTAAAGACAAGCGAATCGACACTAAAAAATATGATCAATTAACAAAAATTCTAAGTTAAACATCTAACAATGATTGCTTCACGTTCAATTTCTACAAACGATTGTGTAACGTGTAGGCGAACAGGCGATAGCCTGTACGCTTGTACAGTGTAACAATTGTTTCATGCGAAACTGATCGCAAAACTAACGGCACCTCCGTTAATAACCATCCGTAATTAAAATTTATAAATAAAGGAAGATCACAATGAAAAATAAATTTACTGTCAGCTCATTTTTACAAGCCAAAGCAAACAAGGAAAAAATTACCATGCTCACCGCCTACGATTATTCCATGGCCAAAATTGTCAACGATGCCGGCATCGATTCCATTCTGGTCGGCGATTCCCTGGGGATGGTTGTTCAGGGCTATGAATCTACCCTGGAAGTGACCATGGACGATATGGTTTACCACTGCAGAGCCGTTGCCCGGGGGGCTGAAAATGCCCTGATCGTCGGCGACATGCCCTTTTTGTCCTATCATATTTCGGTGGAAGAAGCGGTCCGCAATGCCGGCCGATTGATTCAGGAAGGCAAGGCTCATGCTGTGAAGCTTGAAGGCGGTGTGGATCAGGTTGAAAATGTTAAGGCAATCGTGAAAGCGCAGATCCCGGTGATGGGACATATCGGTCTGACACCCCAATCAGTCAACATGTTTGGTGGCTTTAAGGTTCAGGGCAAGGATATTTCCCAGGCCCAAAAAGTCATCGATGATGCCCTAGCGCTTGAAGCAGCCGGTGCCTTTGCTATTGTTTTGGAAGGCATTCCCGAAAAATTGGCAACGTTGATTACTGAAAAAATCTCAATCCCCACTATTGGCATCGGCGCCGGCCGTTACTGTGACGGTCAGGTTCTGGTTATCCATGATTTATTAGGAATGTATTCCGGCCAGTCTCCCAAATTCTCCAAACGCTATGCCGCCTTGAATGAAACCATCAACGAATCAGTCAAAGCCTATGTGACCGAAGTGAAAGCGGCACAGTTCCCGGAAGAAAAGCATACCTTCACCATCGATGATGCCATTATTGCGGAATTGACAAAATAAATGATGAAGATTGCCAAAACAATAACTGAATTAAAGGTCTTTCTTGGCGAAGTCGATCGGGATCAAACCATTGGTTTTGTCCCCACCATGGGTTATCTCCATGAAGGTCACCTTTCGTTAATTAAAGAAGCACATGATCATAATGACATAACCGTCGTGAGTATTTTTGTCAATCC